>NZ_JBCFQK010000001.1:0-457241 GCF_041729735.1 Flavobacterium magnesitis
GCAGAGAACAATTTTTTATACTCGTTTTTAGAAGCACAGATTAATTTCTAATAAAAAAGACTTAGTAAGACTTTGCGAAAACTTTGTGGTCTTTGCGGTAAAAAAATCGCTTTATAACTTATTTGTCTAATACTTCATAAGTGGAGTTCATACTTTTAAACTCAGGCACTATTTTTTTCATTTTAGTTACTATAGCCTCTTTTTTATGGAAATTAGCAATGGTAATCAATTCCTCAATTTCATCATGCAGAATTTCAAATTCTTCTTGAATTTCTTCGGCAATCATAATTTTGTGATGGTGAGTGGCAATAGTTTTTGCAGTATCGTTTAATAATTCTTCGTATAATTTTTCTCCTGGTCGTAAGCCTACAATTTTTATTTTAATATCTTCTTCAGGAATAAAACCAGCTAGTTTGATCATTTTTCGAGCCAAATCAATAATCTTGACTGGTTTTCCCATATCAAATATATAAATTTCACCTCCTTTTCCCATAGCTCCAGCTTCTAAAACAAGCTGACAAGCTTCGGGAATAGTCATGAAATACCTAATAATATCGGGATGGGTAATGGTTATAGGTCCACCAGCAGCAATTTGTTTGGTAAACAATGGCACTACAGAACCATTAGAGCCTAAAACATTTCCAAATCGGGTAGTAATGAATTTAGTGCTTTTAGCTGTCTTATTAGCATTTGATTTTAGTTGTAAAGATTGTACGTACTTTTCGGCAATACGTTTGCTCGCTCCCATTACATTACTTGGATTTACTGCCTTATCTGTAGAAACCATTACAAATTTTTTGACTTTAAACAAAGAAGCTAAATCGGCTATATTTTTAGTCCCTTCTACATTGGTCAAAATGGCTTGTGAAGGATTTTCTTCCATTAAAGGCACATGCTTGTAAGCGGCAGCATGATAGACTACCTCAGGATGATAATTACTAAAAATAGTATTCATAGCATCTTTATTTCTAATATCAGCTACTATGGTAGCAATTTCAACTTGAGTTTCTAAAACATTTAGTTCCAAACATAAATTATGTAAAGGGGTTTCGGCCTGATCTACTACTACTATTATTTTAGGTTTAAATAATAAAACCTGTCTTACTATTTCGCTACCTATAGATCCTGCAGCACCCGTTATTAAAATAGTTTTGTCTTTTAACTGCTTTGAAATAGCCTTTCCATCTAAAACAATCGGTTTTCTATCTAATAAATCTTCAATTTGTATTTTTTTTACTTTTTGAGAAATTTCTTTTTGATTTTCCCAATCGGTAATTAATGGTACTATATATACTTTGTAATTGAATTCTAAACACTGTTCTACTATTACCAGTCGCTCTTCTTTAGACAAACTTTTATCGGCAATAATCACTCCTTCTGCGTTTATAGAACGCATCAGTGTAGGTAATTTTTTCTTTAAAATTAAAATGGGTAAATCCATCATTCTCTTAGAAGAATTTTGGCTATTTTTATCTACAAATCCTACAATTTTAAATCGGGTAGGCACCTCTAATTTTAATGATTTTGCTACAGCTAGGGCATTCGCATCTGTTCCATAAATGATCGTACGAGGCAATTTAACATCATTCCTTTCCGAAAAAAAACGTTCAAAAACTTGTTTTATCACTACACGGTATAAAAACAAACTACAAAATGAAAGCACCATATTTATAAAAAGTGCAGTGTTCAAATAGATTTTATAACCATAAAAAGACTGAAAAACAAAATTTAAAGTGACAAAAAAAACTAAAACTGAAATTTGAGAAAACAATAATTTTATTGCATCAATATAGGATGAATGCCTTATGATACCTGCATAAGTTCTAAAAATCCAAAAAAAGACAACATTTACACCCAATAAAAAACAGATATAAGGAGCCTTATCATTAAGAGTGATATAACTTAAACCTAAACCATTAATAATTAATCTTGTAAAGAAAAAACTAATAATTAAAACCATTACATCTATTCCTACAACAATCCATCTTGGTAGATAACTCAAATTGCGGATAGTAGATAACAAATCTTTCCGAGAAAGAAAGCCCAGTAACATGCGTGTTACATCATCTTTAGTATACTTATTCAAAATATCTTATTTATTACTTTTTTTTTCAACTGTAAAAGTAGTACATAAAAAACATTCAAAAAACGTTTTTTTACAATCCTACTTTAAATAAATTCAAAATTACCGTTTCAATTCTGTCACGTTCCTCTTTAGAAAGATTGGAACCAGAAGGCAGACACAATCCATTCTCAAAAAGTTTACCAGCATTATCCCCTCCATAAAAAGAATACTTTTTAAATATGGGTTGTAAATGCATAGGCTTCATCACTGGACGGGATTCTATATTCTCTTCTAGCAAAGCTAATCTTAAATCTTCTCTGGATATTCCTTTTGTCAAGCTTGTCTCTATCAATATTGTAGTTAACCAATGATTCGAACAATAATCATCAGTGGGTACATTAAAAACAGTTACTCCAGCAATATTCTTAAACAAATTTAAATAAAATTGATGTACCTTTTTTCGCAAACCTAAATTTATATCTAAAACTTCCATTTGCCCCCGACCAATACCAGCGCTAATATTATTCATTTTGTAGTTATAACCTATTTCAGAATGTTGATAATGGGACACTCCTTTGTCTTGAGATTGTGTTGCTAAAAAAAAAGCTTTTTCCTTTAAACTCATTTTTTTTGTAATTATTGCCCCGCCTCCAGAAGTGGTGATTATTTTATTATTATTAAAAGATAAAACACTAATATCCCCAAAAGTTCCACATTTCTTACCTTTGTAGCTACTGCCCAATGCTTCGGCACTGTCTTCTAGGATAGGAATTGCATATTGATTTGCTAGCTTTCTGACAGCTTCAACTTGATATGGCATCCCATACAAATCAACAGCTATAATCACTTTTGGTCTTTTCCCTTTAGCAATACGATCAATTATTGCTTCTTCGAGTGCAACAGGACAAATATTCCATGTTTGTATTTCACTATCAATAAAAATAGGCGTAGCACCTAAATAAAGAATTGGATTTGCCGAAGCTGCAAAAGTCAGGCTCTGACAAAGTACTTCATCTCCAGGCTGAACTCCTAGTAAAATTAACCCCAAATGAATTGCTGCTGTCCCTGAATTTAAAACAGTTGCATATCCATCACCTAAATAAGCTTCTAAATCCCCTTCGAATCTATCAATATTATCACCTACAGAAGCAATCCAATTAGTATCAAATGCACCTTGAACGTACTTCAGTTCATTTCCTCCTAAGTAAGGAGACGAGAGCCAAATTTTATTTTTATGCACTTTTAAAGATTAAAATGAATCAGGAATTACTCAAAACTATTTTACGAATAATAAACTGACGGAAAAGCATATAAACAATTACTAAAGTAAATAAAATTCCAATGGAAAATAGTAAAGTTAAATTTCCCTGTGTATCCATATAAATAAGAAAAATATTTAATCCCAATTGTAGCACGGCATAAATACAGGAAACTAAAATATGGGATAACCCAATTTCATTAGCCAAATATTGATACAAATGAGAGCGGTGCGGTTGGAAAATGTTTTCTCTTTTTTTAACTCGGTTTAAGATGGTTATTCCAGCATCAATACCATAAATTGAAAAAAACAGAATAAAAGACAATTGCCCCGATTCAATAATTGTCTTCATCATAAAATAACCCAAAAAAAGTGCCATACTAATACTCCCTACATCTCCAGCGAAAGTTTTCGCTTTTTTTCGAACATTAAAAATTCCAAAAACAATACAAGACAATCCCATAGAAATCAATAATGGTAATTGCAACTGATTTAAAGGTAACAACGAAAAACTTATTATAGCTGTTAAAGCATATAAAACCGTTATTCCATTAATACCATCCATAAAGTTAAATGCATTGACCCAGCCAATCAGCAACACAAATAGTATGGGTAGCAACCACAAGGGTTCTGAAAACAAATTCAATTCATAAAAAACTAAAACAGCAGCAATTACATGCGAAAGAAACCGTGGTAACTGAGACAAAGGTTTGATATCATCAATAAAACTAACTGTTGCTACTAATACCACTCCCAACATCACTGACCAGCTTACAAAACCCATAAAAAAAGCGATAACTATGGCACAATAGGAAAAATGATTCCCCCACCTCGTAAAGTAATGGAAGTATGAGAAGATCGACTGTTAGGTTTATCGATAATATTATACTGATCTGCTATTTTAAAGTAAAGCAATTCAAGAACTAAAAACAATAAAAATAATATAAGGTATTGCATACTATAAAAATGATAATTTTGATTTTTCTGTATGAACAGAATATTGATAACACATAACTTATAACAGATAACTAATAACTTTTATGCTTCAACAAACTTAAAAGATAATCTCCATAACCCGACTTTTTTAATGGCTCAGCAAGATCTTTCAATTGTTGATCCGTTATAAATTTTTGCCTCCAAGCTACTTCTTCGATACAGCCTACTTTTAACCCTTGTCGTTCTTCAATAACCTGAACAAATTGCCCAGCCTGCATCAAACTATTAAAAGTTCCAGTATCTAACCATGCTGTACCTCGGCTTAAAATACCCACTTTTAATTTTCCTTTTTCTAAATAGACCTTATTTACATCTGTAATTTCATATTCTCCACGAGGGCTTGGCTTAATGTTTTTAGCAATTTCAACAACTGAATTATCATAAAAATATAAACCTGGAACAGCATAATTCGATTTTGGTTCCAATGGCTTTTCTTCTATCGAAAGTGCCTTTAAATCTTTATCAAAATCAACTACTCCATAACGTTCCGGATCTGAAACATGGTATGCAAAAACCACTCCTCCATCCGGATTGGTATTCGATTGTAACAATTCATGCATATTTGAGCCAAAGAAAATATTATCTCCTAAAACTAATGCTACACTATCATCTCCAATAAATTCTTCCCCAATCACAAAAGCCTGAGCCAGTCCATTAGGTATAGCCTGTTCAGCATATCTAAATTGACAGCCTATGTTTGAACCATCTCCTAACAGTCTCTTAAAATTTGGTAAATCATGAGGAGTAGAAATAATTAATATTTCATGAATCCCAGCCATCATCAAAGTAGATAATGGGTAATAAATCATTGGCTTATCATACACTGGCATCATTTGCTTACTCATGGCCAATGTTAACGGATGCAATCGGGTACCAGATCCTCCAGCTAAAATAATTCCTTTCATTTTTTTCTAATTTTACAAATTGATGCGAATTAAAACGAATCAATGCGAATTTATAATTCTTTTATACATAAGTGAAGACGTACCAAAATTAATTAGCATTCCTAATTTCATCTTTGTACATTTTAAATAATTTCGTAGCTGTGCATAAAAGATATCCGGAATATGAGACACAGCTTTTATCTCTAAAATAATAGTATCATAACAAACAAAATCTGCCCGATAGTACTTATTTAATTTCTCTTTATCATAATATAATTCCAATTTTAACTGTCTTTTAAAAGGAATACATTGAATTTTAAATTCTTTCTCCAAGGCTTCTTCATAAACGGCTTCTAAAAAACCTACTCCTAAAGAACGATGCACTTTCATACAGGCTCCAATAATTTTAAAGCTTTCATCTTTGTAAACTATCTTATTATCAGAATCCATTCGTACAATTCGTCTTAATTCGTCTCAATTCGCCTTAATTCGTATAAAATTCGTGTTAAGAATATTGTTTTTCATAATAAGAAGCATAAGCTCCAGAAGTAACATTATTCAACCAGTTTTCATTCTCTAAATACCAATTGATGGTTCTCTCCAACCCTTGCTCAAAAGTAACCGAAGGTTTCCATCCTAATTCTTTGTTTATTTTATTGGCATCAATTGCATAGCGTAAATCATGTCCTGGACGATCTTTAACATATGAAATCAATTCTACCGAAGTTCCTTCAGTTCTTCCTAATTTCTCATCCATGATTTTACAAAGTAACTTTACCAAATCAATATTTTGCCATTCGTTAAAACCACCAATATTATACGTATCGTGATTTTTACCTTTATGGAAAACCAGATCAATCGCCACGGCATGATCTTCCACAAACAGCCAATCACGGGTGTATTTACCATCACCATAAACAGGTAAAGGTTTATTTTGAATAATATTATTGATAAACAACGGGATTAATTTTTCTGGAAAATGAAAAGGTCCATAATTGTTAGAACAATTAGTCAAAACATACGGAAAACCATAAGTCTCTCCATAGGCTCGTACAAAATGATCCGAACTGGCTTTTGAAGCTGAATACGGAGAATTAGGGTCATAAGCCGTAGTTTCAGTAAACAAGCCTTCTGCTCCTAAACTTCCATACACCTCATCAGTACTGATATGGTAAAAACGTTTCCCTTCGTAATTACCATGCCATATTGCCTTAGCAGCATTTAATAGATTTACAGTTCCAATAACATTGGTTTTTACAAATGCCATCGGATCAGTAATCGAACGATCCACATGTGATTCGGCCGCTAAATGCAATACGCCATCAAATTGATGTTCTTCAAATAATGCATCTAAAAATGGAGCATCCACAATATCCCCTTTTACAAAAGTATAATTAGGTTCTTTCTCAATATCGGCAATATTTTCTAAATTTCCTGCATAAGTTAGTGCATCCAGATTAAAAATTTGATATTCTGGATATTGATTTACAAAACGTCTCACCACATGCGAACCTATAAAACCCGCTCCGCCAGTAATTAATATTTTTTTCATTTTATTTTTAATTTTACGAATTAATCCAAATTGACACGAATTAATCCGAATTTTTTAAATTAATTATTCTTTTATAAGTTAATGAAGTCGTACCAAAATTAATCAACATACCTAAATCCATTTGTGTACATTTCAAATATTTTTCAACTGTGCATAAAAAATATCCGGAATATGAGTTACCGCTTTTATTTCTAAAATAATACTATCATAACATACAAAATCAGCTCGATAATACTTATTCAATTTCTGATTATCATAATATAGTTCTAATTTCAGCTGCCTTTTAAAAGGAATATTTTGTATTAGAAATTCTTTCATTAAGGCTTCCTCATATACTGCCTCCAGAAATCCAGCTCCTAATGAACGATGCACTTTCATACAGGCTCCAATAATTTTAAAGCTTTCTTCTTTGTAAAGAATTTTGTTATCAGAATCCATTCGTATAATTCGTTTTAATTCGCATTAATTCGTTTTAAAATTCGCTTCAATTCGCTTCAATTCGCTTTAATTCGTAATAAATCCATGCAGCTTTTCAAACTTTCCTTATAATCAGGAACTTCAACTCCAAAAGTTGTTTTTATTTTAGTCTTATCCAGTAAAGAATATTGTGGGCGTTTGGCTGGCGTAGGATAGGCAGAAGATGGAATGCCACTGATAGCACAGTCGAAACCACCAATTTCCTGAATGGCCAGTGCAAACTCGTACCAACTGATTTCACCTTCGTTAGAAAAATTATATATCCCGGCTTGCCAGTTTTTATGAATCAATATGGTCATAATTGCCCTTGCCAAATCAGCTGCATACGTAGGACTTCCTATTTGGTCATTGACTACATTCAGGCTATCGCGTTCTTGCATTAAGCGGGACATCGTTTTAACAAAATTATTTCCAAAACTCGAATACACCCAAGAAGTTCTGATAATAATAGCATCCGGATTATTTTGCAAACAAATCTGTTCTCCTGCTAATTTTGTTACTCCGTAAACATTAATCGGATTAGGTTGGGCATTTTCAGTCAGCGCTGTTGATGCGGTGCCATCAAACACATAATCCGTAGAAACATGAATGAATTGACAATCATTTGCATGACTCCATTTGGCTAATACAGCCACTGAACGATGATTCAACACATCTGACAATTCCGTTTCCGTTTCTGCTTTATCTACAGCAGTATGTGCCGCACAATTAATAATAATCTGAGGATTAATAGTAATTAATGCATTTTCTAAATTTTCCAGATCACACAAATCCAGTTCCTGAAAATCGGTAAAAACCCATTCAAACTGGGTATAGCCTTTTGACAAAACCCGTAATTCCGATCCTAACTGACCGTTTCCTCCTGTTATAAGTATTTTTTTCATTTATTTCTAATTTTACGAATTCATCCGAATCGAAACGAATTAATATCTTTTTTGTTTTCCGCAATCCGCCGCGGTGGAAGCCGAAAATTATAACGTATAGGATAAGTAATCACGTCTTAATTTCTTTTCCCCTTTAGGGGCTAGGGGTAAGAAAAGAAATTCATCCCACAATTCACAAATCATTACCCCACTTACATCCGATAATCGTCGTCGTATTCCATTTATTCGGCAAAACCTTAACCGTATTATATATCCTGCTACTAAATCGAACATGAATAAAAGCTAACCACAAATCCTTATTCTGCAAGGGCTTAAGTTCAAAAACAATCTTACTTAGTCCAGCTTCTTTTTGCAAAACAATAGCATTACTATAAGAAGTCTCAAAAGTATCGGCTTCACAATTCCAATTCGAAATGGCAATTTGAAGATGCACTTCTGTAGCATTTTCTGGCCAGTCAATATGCTTTAGCGGATTAATATTTTTAAGGGAAATTGCTCTTTTATCCCAGTTAAAGGCAATCTTCTTTTTTAAAACAACACCTAACGGTCTGGCTTTGTTTCCTTCAAATCCTGTTAAAAACTTCAGAGCTTCTTTAGATTGTAATCCAGTTATTAATTGTCTCGAACCTCTGGGATGCAACTGGTCTTCTTTAATAATAGCGTGCAACAGTTGATTAGTTCTTCCAGCTATCGAGCCATCTTTAGCATGATCATAAAAGGCTTTAACTAGTTGTCGAAAAATACTTCCTTTTTTGGCACACAGACCAAAATCTTTACCATGTTGCTTTATCGGAATAAAAATAGGGTTCTCTCTAAAGCTCTTTTTAGTATTGCCCGTTTTCCCTCTTTCCCGAACAATATTACCGTCAGGAGTAATATAAAAATTCAAATCAGAAAGCGTCCCAGTAAGCTGAATAGGACCAAATGCTTTTGCCATATCTTTTTTCTGTTAAATATAAAAAATAAAACCTTTACTTTTAACAGAATTTTTAATACAATTCAGTAGCTTTTAATGCGTTTTGATACTCTTTCTCATTTTTTTTTCACAAATGAAGTCAATTCAACTGCCAGCCATCCCCTTACAACTCACACTTCACATAATTAAGATTAGATAAATTCGTCATAATTCGTGACAATTGGTATTTAAAACTCCCAATCAATGTCATTAAAACTTGGTAAAATCAAATCTTTCTCAGATACAATCACTTCGTCAGCCTCTACTTTCCAATCAATATTTAAAACAGGGTCATTGTATCGAATTCCTCTTTCACTGTCTTTGTGATACACCTGATCTACTTTATACAATACCGATGCAGTTTCACTCAATACCGAAAAACCATGAGCAAAACCATGCGGTACCATAAACTGTTTTTTATTTTCAGCACTCAATACCACGCATACATACTGCCCATATGTTGGGGAATTTTTACGAAAATCAACAGCTATATCCAGAATTTCACCTTCTAAAACACGCACTAATTTTGCCTGTGGAAAAGGGTTAATCTGCAAATGTAAACCACGGATTACCCCTCTTTTAGAAAAAGACTGATTGTCCTGAATAAAGTTGTAATGGATTCCGTTTTCTGCAAATTTCGTCTTGTTATAGGCTTCAAAAAAATAACCGCGTTCATCAGGAAACACGGTTGGATTAATGATAATTAAATCTTGTATAGCAGTTTTTTCAATGTTCATGTTAATTACATTTTTCCGAGGTTAATAATTTAATTCTAAAATAAATTTTAAATTATTACTCCCAAACAGTATCTTTTATTTCATCATAAACTTTCTGGACACCTTCTTCTAAACTTGTTTTAGCTTTCCATCCAAAACCATTCAATTTCGAAACATCCATTAGTTTGCGAGGGGTACCATCAGGCTTAGAAGTATCAGTAAAAATTTCGCCTTCAAAACCAACTATTTTTTTTACCAAGATAGCTAAATCTAGAATTGAAATATCTTCTCCTACTCCAATATTTACTAATCCGGATTCATCATAATTTTCCATTAAAAACACACATGCTTCAGCAAGATCATCTGCATGTAAAAATTCCCTTTTCGGACTTCCTGTTCCCCAAATAGTTACTGATTTATCTCCATTACGTTTAGCTGTAATAAACTTACGAAGCATTGCCGGTAATACATGCGAATTATTTAAATCATAATTATCGTTTGGCCCATACAAATTAGTGGGCATCACCGAAATAAAATTAGCTCCATATTGAGAACGGTAACCATCACACATTTTAATTCCAGCAATTTTAGCAATTGCGTAAGGCTCATTTGTTGGCTCTAATTCACCAGTCAGCATGTATTCTTCTTTTAATGGCTGTGGTGCCATTTTTGGATAAATACAAGAAGACCCCAGAAACATTAATTTTTTAACCTTATTCACATACGCCTGATGAATCACATTATTTTGAATCATCAAATTTTCATAAATAAAATCAGCTCTAAAGGTATTATTAGCAACAATACCACCCACTTTCGCAGCGGCTAAAAAAACATAATCCGGTTTTTCCTGAGCAAAAAAATCAGCAACTGCTTGTTGGTCTTTTAAATCCAACTCAGATGAGGTTCTTAATACAAAATTAGTATATCCTTCAGCCTTTAGTTGTCGTAAAATAGCCGAACCTACCATACCGCGGTGTCCGGCTATATAAATTTTATCATTTGAATTCATAGTATTATTTTCTTCTTTAAAGATAAATTACTTTTTAAAAGTGGAGCGAACTTCTTTTAACATCTTTTCTTTTTGAACATATACAATATCTGAAGCCATCATTTCTTCTACCAATCCTTTTAAATTATATTGAGGTACCCATCCTAACTGAGTTTTCGATTTTGTTGGGTCACCAATTAATAAATCTACTTCAGTCGGACGGAAATATTGTGGATCAACAGCAATTACTTGTTTACCGATTTCCAATTGATAATCAGGATTGCTACAAAAAGTAACATAACCTTTTTCATCTACTCCTTCACCTTTAAACTCAATAGCAATTCCTACTTCTGCAAAAGCCATACTAACAAAATCACGTACATAGGTAGTTTCTCCCATTGCAATAACATAATCTTCGGCTACATCCTGTTGCAAAATACGCCACATCGCTTCTACATAATCTTTAGCATGTCCCCAGTCACGTTGCGCATCTAAGTTCCCTAAATACAAGCAATCTTGTTCTCCTAAAGCAATAGCAGCTGTAGCCATGGTAATTTTACGAGTCACAAAGGTTTCTCCTCGACGGGGCGATTCGTGATTAAACAAAATCCCGTTACAAGCAAACATATTGTAAGCTTCTCTATAGTTTTTGGTGATCCAGAAACCATAAATTTTAGCCGCTCCATAAGGCGAACGCGGATAAAATGGAGAATGCTCATCATACAATCCTTTTTCATTTTTATTCTCAACCAAACCACCATACAATTCTGATGTAGATGCCTGATAGATTCTGGTTTTCTTTTCCAAACCTAAAAGACGCACTGCTTCTAAGATTCTTAGCGTACCAATACCATCAACATTAGCCACATATTCAGGAGAATCAAAAGATACCTTTACATGACTCATTGCTCCTAAATTGTATATTTCGTCCGGTTGTACTTCCTGAATAATACGAATAACATTAGTAGAATCTGTTAAATCACCATAGTGTAACTTCAAATTCACATGATCTTCATGTAAATCCTGATAGATATGATCGATTCTTTGGGTATTAAAAGAAGAAGCTCTTCTTTTAATACCATGAACCATATATCCTTTTTCTAATAATAATTCTGCCAAATAGGAGCCATCTTGTCCTGTGATTCCTGTTATAAGTGCTATTTTCATTTTTGTTTTTTATTTTTGTTTTTTATCCGAAGTTTAAATAGAAAAGCAATGATTTATTTTTTTATTATTTTACCTAATGTCAAAATGATAATTTTAAAGTACTCGCCCAAACCTTTATTTTTAATATACTTCATATTAAACTGAATCTTAGCTGGCATAATTTCCTCAATATAAACCTTTTCAGGATTTAAGACAGAGCCAAGAATTTCATTTTCATTTGCATATTCAATGGACGCATAATCCGTAATTCCGGGCCTAACTCTCAAAACCTCAAGCTGTTCTGCATTGTATAAATCAACATATTTTCTCACTTCTGGTCTGGGACCAACCAAACTCATATCTCCATTAAGAACGTTAAATAACTGCGGGAGTTCGTCTATTTTATACTTTCTGATAAAAAGCCCCGTTTTTGTAATACGGGAGTCATTTCCTCCAATTGTTATCAGTCCTGTTTTATCAGAACCTATAGACATCGAACGAAATTTGTACAAATTAAAATCTTTCCCTTGCTTCCCTACTCTATTCTGCATGTAAAAACCTCCTCCCTTACTCTCAAAAACAATTAAAAAATAAATTATAATGAAAATCGGAGAAAGAAATAAAATACCGAAAAAAGAAAATACTATATCAAAAAATCGTGTCATTAAAATTTAATTATTGTTTGATAAGCTTCCTTTACAGTATCAATTACAAACTTCACTTCTTCTTCCTGAAGTTGAGGATAAATTGGTAATGAAATTTCACAAGAATAATTTTTATAGGCTTGCGGGTAATCTTTAATATTATAACCTTGTTCCTTAAAAAAAGACAACATTGGCATTGGAATAAAGTGAACATTCACAGAAACACCTCTTTTAGAAATCTCGTCAATGATAGCATCTCGTTGTATCTCAGTAATATCATTTATACGCAAAGCATATAAATGATAAGATGATTCTTTTCCATTCTCTAACGATGGAGGTGCAATTGCCCATGACAACTGCTTGAAAGCATTATTGTATGTATTAAAGATTCGTTTTCTTTCAGCAAGCAATAATGGGTATTGACGTATTTGTGCCAATCCAATTGCTGCATTAACATCAGCCATATTAATTTTCATTCCTAAGCCAGTAATATCATATCTCCAGCCACCGGCTTTACTTTTCGAAAATGCATCTTTTGTCTGGCAATTTAAACTCATTTGACGTAAATAAGTATATAATTCTTTATTGTCAAAAGGCACAGGCAAATTCAAACAAATTGCACCTCCTTCTGCGGTAGTAACATTTTTAACAGCATGCAGTGAAAATATTGCAATATCAGTTTCGCTTCCTGTTGGAATTCCCTGTTTATAAAAAGCCCCGAGAGAATGTGCAGCATCATTTATAACTAAAATTCGTCCTGCTTTTTTTTGGATATCAGAAGTAGGAACAAATAAAGCTTTTATTTCTTCACTTGTTACTAATTGCATAATTTCTTCATAATCGCAAGGAAAACCAGCTATATCCACAGGAACTATTGCCTTTGTTTTTTTTGTAATTGCATTTTTTATTGCCTTAACAGAAATATTAAAATCTTCACAAATATCAACCATAACGGGTTTAGCTCCAGAATGAATAACTGCTAATGCTGTTGCGCTATAAGTATAAGCAGGCACTATCACTTCATCTCCTTCTTTTACTCCAAGCCATTTTAACATCATTATTGCTCCTGAAGTCCAAGAATTAACGCATAATACTTCCTTGGCTTTAGAGAATTTTTTAATTTCTTCTTCTAGTGCTTTTACTTTTGGCCCAGTTGTAATCCAACCAGACTTTAACGAATCAACAACTTCATCAATAATAGTGTCATCAATGAAAGGAGGGGAAAAAGGTATATTCATTTTATTTTAATTTTTTAACATAAAAGTTCATTGGTCGATCACCTTGATTGAAATGATCAGTCAAAATGTAATTATTAGAAAAGTAAAAATGGTTTACATAATCATTATTCAATTTATCTGTGGTTAATGTTATACCGTCACTGAACTTAATAACTTCCGATTCAAATGCCAGCAATAAGTGTTTTCCAATTTTTTGCCCTTTTTTTTCTGGATCCACACAAATCGATAACAAACTTGCATAATTTAGAAAATTATCATTTGACGTTTCGGTAGTCAAAAATGATTTTATTAATCTAATAATTTTTTCAGGTTTTTTAATAAGACTTGTACTCGCAGTATATGAAAGCGAAATAAAATTATTTTTTAAAATATTCTTATAAAATCCTTTTTTCACTCTTGCTCCGATTGCAAAACCAACCAATTCATTTTTTTCATTATAAGCACCGATAGCAACTCCATCTTTGCTTTTTATTATTGAACCATAAAATTCACCTAAAAACTTAGTCCCTAATGATGTCAAAAAAAAATTATCAAAAGCCATTTGATGCAAGGCTGCAATATTTTTAGTCTCTTCTACTTTTAAAACTCTAACCGCTATCATTAATTTAATAATTTTAATTTATTCAGATTATGAGTTTTACTAAAAATTTCTTTTTCATAGTAAAACTCAGCCAATCCCACTTCTTTATCTGTTTTGAACCTATATAACATCTGTATTGGAAATTTTTTAAGTTTTTTTGAGACAATATTCTTGTACAAACCAGTTCCTGCAATTATAAACTTCCTACTTAAATCCGAAATTATTTCTACCTCACAATTAGTAAATAACGAGTGACATAGCGTCTATATTAATTTTTCAAAATTAATAGTTAACTTTTTATAGTCATAATATTCTGCGGCGTTTCTTGCGTTGTTACATATTTTTTCGTACTCATTGGCATCCATTTCAGCAAAAGATAATATAGTAGTGGCATATTCACTAGCGGATTTAAAGTCTTTAGCGATTCCAATATTATATTTAGTTATTGGGCAATAACCCATCTTAACGTTAGAGCAAATTGGTTTTCCACTAGCCATATACTGAAAAGACTTACTTTGACTTCCACCATATTTCAATATGGTGCTAGGCATGTAATTTAATATATTAAGTGAACTTTTCGACAATACATAGGGTACATACTTTAATTGAATCCATTTTTGTTTAAAAATAACATTGTCTAATTTATTAATCTCACAATATTGTTTTAAATGAGCCCGATCATCTCCATCACCATATATCAAAAACTTAATATTATCATGATCTTTTAATAATTCAGCGGCATCAATTAGTAGTTTTATGTTATTTGCTAAACGTATAGATCCTAAATAAACAACTTTAAACAATGAATCATTTTCTAAATCCGAATCATCTATTTTATATAAATTCTTATTTTTATCAAAATCCTTCAGATCAACTCCGTTATTGATATAATGAACATTATTAAGATCAATTTTTCCACCAGATTCTACATCCCAACCTTTTTCTATAATATAGTCTTTTCCTCCCTCCATTGAAAAAACTATCTCGTCGGCACGTTCATATAACCATTTTTCTGCGCAATAGGCTATTTTTGTAATAGGATTTTTTTTTGAAATTAACCCATACGACACAAATGATTCCGGCCATAAATCTACTACATCAACAATACTTTTTGCCTTAAATCTTTTCGCAACATAATACAAAATATTACCAAAAGGAACCGTAGCTATTTGGGCTATTACATCTGGTTTAGCAAATTTTTTGGACAAGAAGAAAAAACGAAAATTGAATAAAATTAAATTATAAAAACGCATTATACCATTCCCAGAATAATTATTCGTTTTGATATGAATAAACTTTATTCCATCATACTCAGCTTCTAAAAACTTCTTATTATCAGTAATTAGATTTATGGATGTATTATGAAGATAACTTCCTCCAATAATGGTTACGTCATGGCCTGCTTCAATTAAATATTGTGCGCGTTTTAATGTTTGAATACGAACTTCATACTTAGGTGGCATTGCAACTGGATTTACCAGCCAAATTTTCTTTTTCATTCAGTTTAAAAACTATTAATCAAATTAACAATTTTGCACAACTCTGCTTCTGTAAGGACAGGACTTATTGGTAGTGAAACTACTTCATTATGTATTTGTTCTGTCAATTCAAAATACATACTATTCATTTCCTTATAACACTTTTGTTTATGTGGCGGAATTGGATAATGGATAATTGTTTGAACACCATTGGTTTCCATATATTTTTGAAAATTTACTCGATCTTTACTGCGAATAACAAATAAATGCCAAACATGCCCCTCTTCACTAAGCACTTCAGGTAATATAATTTCAGGATTTTTGATGTTATCCAAATAATAATTTGCAACGCGTCTTCTTTCGGAAATATCTTTTTCAATGTAGTTTAATTTCACATTTAAGAAAGCAGCCTGAATTTCATCTAATCTGGAATTTAATCCTTGATAAATATTCTCATATTTTTTAAGTGAACCGTAGTTACGTAATGCTTCAATAGTCTTTGCTAATGTTTCATCGTTAGTAGTTACTGCCCCCGCATCACCCAACGCGCCTAAGTTTTTTCCCGGATAAAAACTATGACCGGCAGCATCCCCAATACTACCCATTACTTTTCCGTTCCATACTGCACCATGCGATTGGGCACTGTCTTCTATTAATTTTAACTGATGCTTTTCACAAATAGCCAACATTTTATCATCAATAGAATTTTGACCATATAGATGAACTGTTAATATTGCTTTTGTTCTGGAAGTAATCACACTTTCAATTTTTGAGGAATCTAAGTTATAGGTATTTCTATTAGGCTCAACAAATACAGGAATTAAACCATTGTCTGAAATTGCTAATACAGAAGCGATATACGTATTTGCCGGAACAATTACCTCATCACCTACTTTCATTATTCCCAACTCAATATATGCTTTGAAAATTAACCGCAAGGCATCTAAACCATTGGCAACGCCTAATGAATATTTTGTACCGCAGAAAGTACTATAGTTTTGCTCAAAAGTCTCTAATTCCTTACCCATCAGATACCAGCCTGAGTCAATAACCCTGATAGCTGCATTCTTTAACTCTTGCTCATATTGAGCATTAATTTTTTTTAAATCTAAAAAACTAATCATTTTTTTTTACTGGTTTAAAACTATCTATATAATATTGATCTCCTGTATTCTTATCTTTTAAATCCAAACCTAACAAAATAGAATCTTCTGTAATATACCCTTTATGGACTGCAGGATTACCGTACCATACTGTATACGGCTGTGTACTTTTTGTCAATACACTTCCGGCCCCTATTAATGATTTAGTACCTATTTCAATTCCGCACAATATTGTAGAATTAGCACCGATTGATACAAAATCATTTATTATTGTCTTTTCATTTTTATAGCCTTTATTTTTAGAAACAGGAATTCTGTCATTTGTAAAGGTAACATTTGGACCTATCATTACTTTATTACCTATAGCTATTCCATCCCAAATTTGCACACCTGGTTTTATAGTAACATCATCTCCTATCAAAACATCATTTTCAATTAAAACGGAACAATTAATATTGCATCTTTTGCCAATTACCGCTCCCTTTAAAATTATTGAAAACTGCCAAACAAAAGTATCTTCTCCAATATTTTGGGATTGCACATCAGATAATGAGTGTATCATTTTTTTATTTTTAAAAATTCATCATAATCTCTGATGTAGTCAGATTCATCATATTTAAGTGATGCCAAAACCAAACAAACGGAACCTGAAGAAAAATTATCAAGTTCACGCCAAAGACCAGGCACAACGTGAAGCGCAAAATTGGGTCTGTTTAAAGTAACAATTTTTCTGTTTTGACCGTCACTCAAAATTACATCAAAACTACCACTGGCGGCAATTATATATTGCTCCAACTCATAGTGCGCATGACCTCCTCTTGCCTCCCCTCCAGGAATATCATATAAGTAATATACCCTTTTAACTTCAAACGGAATGTTTTTCATATTTTCTGCAACCGTAATATTCCCCGCTTCATTATGAACTTTAGAAACATCTATTACAGAGCAATCAAATACGGTGTTATTTTTTAGCTTCATTTCTTACTATTTTGAATTCTTCAAAATCTCTTACATAATCTGCAACATCATATGGTATTGATGAAACAATTAAGGCGCATGAATTTGTAGAGAAATTCTCTATGCTTCTCCAAAGCAAATTTGGTACATACAACCCATAATAGGATCTGTTTAAACTATACTTCATCTCATTTTCACCATCATTCAAAACAACATCAAAACTGCCAGAGAGCGCAATAATAAATTCATGCGAATTTTTAAAAGCATGACTTCCCCTGATTTCTCCACCAGGTACATCATAGATCCAATAGGTTCTTTTTATATCGAAAGGAATTTGATTACTATTTTCAAAAAAACTTAAATTCCCTCGGGGATCTAAAATTTTAGGAAGGTTAATAATTTTTGGATTAAACATGTTTGCTATTTTACAAATTAATAATTTAAACTATTCCCTACACTAATTAATAAAAGCATAGCATATATGAATTTAATATTTGGAAACGACTTTTTTCTACTAAAAAAACTTTGAAAAATTTAAAACTTCCGCTCCTCACAATCATATTTAATTTGGTAATCATATCTTTTATTTGTGTCTTATTCTTCTTCTTTTCTCTATTAGAAGCTTAAATTTATTAAATATTAATTTTAAATTTTAATAAATTCCTTACTAAAATAACAACGGGAAATCGTAATACAGATTTTGGATGCTGGTTATAGAATTTTCCTAAATTTGTAATAATTTTTCCTTCCACCTCTCTTTTTTCTAGTACATCTTCAAAACCATTCTCAAGCAAAAAAGACTTCCCGTTTTGGGTCCAGCGACCTTTTGCCACTGCTCCTCCTTGAAGAGAAATAATACTTTTATCTTTGTAACAAGAAGAATGAAGCATTTCAGATTTTATTGAAATACCATTGTTCCTGATAAATGAAATAATATTTCTTTCCCAATCCCATCCAGAATAACCTTCAACGCATAATTTCTCTAATGTGTCTTTTTTCCATAGAGCAACAGATGTGTTAATAGAATATCTAACATCAATAGGATTCGCGCAATAATCACTTTCACCGATTCTATTATTATCCCTCAGAAGAAAATCATTTGCATGAATTTTTAAAAAATCAATATTAGTATCATAACAGTGACTGATATGATTCTTTATTGCTTCTGTATTTACATGTTCAGTCAAAAAATAGTCCTCTTGAAAATAAATAATAAAATCGCTTTCAATCTCATTCAATGCATATTTCAAATTAGAAGCAAAACCTTTATCCTCTCCAACATTTATAAATTTGATTTTTTCATCATTAATTTTTTTGTCATTGCTTATAAAATAAATTGGAAATGGACAATCTGCCCAAAATTTATTTAGTGAATACATCATTGGAGTCCAACAATCAATAAAAGCATCACAAGAACTAATTACTATAGCCGTTTTCATTTAAACATCTTTTAATTTAATTTTTTAACACTGTACTTTTCAATCCCTACCTTTTTTCATGCCAGGAATCCATTAACGCTAATCTTACAATGACCGGTAAACGTCTATTAATTTCTTTTCTTCATATTGCCAGTTGTACTTTTCCAAAACAATATTTCTACCGTTTTCACCCATCTGTTTGGCAATATCTGGATTATCAGTCAAATATTTGATCGCTTCTGCAATTTCATTTATATTTCGTGGATTCACACAGATTCCACAATTGTTTTTTTCAACAACTTCCTTCCACAAAATAAAATCAGTACATATTACAGGTAAACCTGCTTTCATATATTCAAATAATTTATTATTAGACAAGTTCCCAACATTACCTTTACAAAGTGGAATATAATCCAACAAGGCCATTGCAATAGTTGATTTTGAATACACTTTATCGTTAACTTCACGATGTTCAATTTGTCTCAAATAATTAACTTTTTTCCATCCTGCGTTGATTTTTAACATATTTAGATAAGCCATATCAGCTGGATTTCCAGCCAAATTAAATTGAACGCCATCTAATTGAATCAAAGCGGTCAAGATATTTTCAATATACCACATCCTTGAAATTAATCCAGCATAACAAATGGATTTGCCAATAATATCTTCTCTAAGAACAGTATTTTCTTCTTTCAAAATAGGGAAATTAAATACCAACTGATTGTTTTTGCAAGCTTTACTTAGCCTTTCTTGTGTCCAGTGGTAACATAAAATCAATCCGTCAAATTTTTTACAATTATAATATTCGTAAACACTGTAAATTTTAGAAACTATATATCTTATTATATAAGGCAGTGATTTTTTCTCAAAAAATAATGTTGGATGATCTTCAAAACTATCAAATATTACTTTTTTCCCCCTACGTTTTAATTTTGCACCATAAGGTAATGATGCTGGATCATTAAAGTGATAAATATCTGCATTTATACTCAGTGCCTTCTTATAAAGTAACTTTGGTAATGTAAATAATCTATTAATTAAACCTTCCTTATCATATGGAACACCAATGATGTGAACTCCATTTTTAATTTCTTCTTTAGCATTTGGAGAAACTAAATAAACCTTATAGCCTGCATTAGCTAATGATGTACACTCTTTCTCAAAAACGCGTACATCTGAGGCTGCTTTTGATGTAAAATAACAAACTTTGATCATTGATATTAGAATTAATTTTAATTAAATTATGACTAAATAGCTGTCATAAAATTTATTTATTGTAAATAGGTAGATTGAAAGTATAAATACAGAAATAGATACATACAAAAAAGAAATTGATAACCCCACTTCACATTGCTTTTATATTCTGAAAAAATATATTCAGAAATATAAATAAACGGAAATATCACAATATAGTATCTTAGTCTACTTGTAATTGTTGGTGAAGAAAAAAATATCATTTGAAGTAAAATCACAAAAACACCTAAATTGTATATTAAATTATTTTCTTTATTTACTTTGTTTTTTTTTAAAAGATTTACATAAATTAAGTTCATAAAAAAAAATGATATGATTCTTTCCCAAAAACCTATACCCAAAAAATTGTTTTCCCTTTCTACATTCATGTAAAATACAACTCTTCCTGCCTCTACTTCATCTTCTATGTTCAAATAAGACATAAAATAACTTATTATATCAATTTTTAATATGTATAAAGCTAACGAAACGCAGAAAATACCATAAATAATTTCTTTTTTAATAAATTTATCTGACCATAAAAAAATCAAACAAAAAAGAATGGATTTATGAAATGTAAATCCCAAAAGAATAATAAAACAGTAAACAATTTTTTTATTGATATAAATTAAAGCCAATAAGAAAAAACAAAACGCTAATGCTTGTCTCAGCATTCCTATTTCAAATGTTATATACGTAAGAGCAATATATACTGGGAATGCATTAACTACATTTATTTTATATTGTTTGCAAAAAAAATAAAAAACCGAAAGTTCAATTATTGAAACAAAAAAAAGAAATGAAGCAAAATCATTTAAAAAAAATTTAAATATAGAATTAAGTAGCCTATAACCAATTTCAACATCAGCGTCATAAAGTTCAAGTCCATATCCATTTTGAATTACAAACGAAATAGATTGCACTGTTTCAAAAATAGATCTATAATTAGGGATGTCCTCAAAAAAAGATTGACAATATATCCTAAGAATATTTAGTAATATAAATGAAAAAAACAATGTAACATATGACAAATCTTTACTATTATGCTTTACATTATTCGCAAAAAACTGAATTACGATGAAATATAAAAGTACTATTATTGAAAAGAGCATATTAAAAAAAAATTAATTTTCCAAGATATCCAACCATTTCTCCCCTACAATTGACAAATCAAATACCTTTATTTTTTCTTCTGCTGCCCTTGAGCATCTTTCTAACTCTTCTTCAGATGACATCAATTTTGATAACGTATCGACATATTCATTAATATTAAAAGCTCTAATTAAACAACCATTTACTTTATCGTCAATTATATCTGTAGCAGAGATAAATGAGTTAAAAGCTACTGGAACAACGCCATACTGCATTGCCTCTATTAAAGTCATGGGTAATCCTTCAAACGAAGAGGTCATACAAAAAATTGAAGCTGATTCATAAAATTGTTTAGGATCACGGAATCCATAAAAAAAAACATTTTGTAAATTAAGTTTAGAACTTAAAACTTTCATAGATTCGAGCTCATCTCCATCCCCCACTATCTTCAAAGACCAATCAGTAAATCTATCATCTAATAAACCCCATATTTGAAGCAATAAATCCACTCGTTTTTGAGAAGTATTAACCCTGCCGACGTAAAGAATTTCCTTCTTTTTTTTAATTTTGATTATTTCATTGAATGAAACAGGATTGGGTATACCAATAACATTATCAATAGATTGTCCGTCCATAAAAAACATAAGTTCTTCTTTATATTTTTCCGACAATAAAAAAACATAATCACTCTCTTTACAAAGAGTTTGATAGTGCCTTGCATATTTCTGTTTATAGCATTTTAACAATAAATTCTTTAATACTTTAGAATCTGTATAAGGCAATATCCAACTTAACCCAATTTTACTGAACTTACTTTTATAAGTAAAACTAAAATTCTTAATAGTAGCTAAAAGGGAATTATGCACCACAGAAATAAGTTTAACCTCTTTTAACTTACAATTATATGCGAGCTTTGATATCTCTTCGCTTGTGCCTCCCTGATTAACAACACAATCAATTGTTTTTTTTAACAAAAAAGAAGTAAAAAAACTAATATTTATTTCAGAAATACAGGAAGAAGAATCTGGTAAAAAAAACTGTCTGTTATCATTTATTGAATGAGACTCAATAAACCCCAAAAAGAAAACATTATGTCCTTTAGATTCAAAGTAATTAGCCAATGTAAAAGTAACTCTTTCAACCCCACCCACTTGTGGATTAATAGTAGAAGAATAAAGAAATAATATATTCATAATAGGAAGACAAAATTTTTGATCAAATGATAATCAATCATTTTTAAATTATTTAATAGAAAAATGTCATCAATACTTATTAAACAATTATTAATATCTCCGTATCTAAAGTCATGATAATATTTAATAAATCTGAAATACATAAATGAAAAGTTGACTGCATAAATTCTTATCAACAACTAATACTAAAATTTTAAACATAAACAAAACTTTATCAGTAACAAACTAACAATGAAGTCCCTAAATAAATATAAATAAAAGATAAAAATTCATAGAATATTCACTATCGAGAGACCCCTTAAAATTTCATTTTACACACTATTCAAATGCATTGCTAAGCTATTTTTTAATTTCAAGAATAAAAAATTGAATTCTTTCATATTAAACAACTTACTAAGAGAGAGATACGATACGAATCCAATAAAAACGCCTAAAAAGAGTTGTAGATATGCATTAGAAATCAATAATAGTGAGAAATATATAATAGATCCCATAGCTACAGACAATAAAAAAATAGAAAATACTGATTTAAATTGTTCATAATAACCTATGTTTATAACTTTTTTAGAATAGTAAATGATAATAACCATGTCTAAAATATTGTAAACAAATATTCCTAAGCACATTATCGTAAGTCCAAATTGTATAGTTACCAACAGGATAATGATTCCAGCAATTTTTTTAATTATTTCTGATTTTAGAAAATAATCAGATCTCCCCTTAACATTTAAAATTTGGTTATTAAGTACCATTATTGGATTCCACATATAAGCAATACATAAAACAGACAATAAATTGGACATAGGTAACCATTTATCTGTTAATAAAACCAAGATTAAAGGTTTTGCTACAACAGCAATACCTATCATTATAGGAAATATAAAATAACAAGATATTCTTAAATATTGAATAAATGAAGAATTTAATAATTCATTTTCATCTTTAATTTCACATTGTATTGGATAAATCGCTCTAGATATAATAGCCATTAAACTTACAGATGGAAATCTTGCAACTAAACTTGACTGATTAAAATAACCAACATTCATTGCTGTATATTTACGCCCTATCACCAAACTATAAAGGTTAATATAAACAGTATGTAACAATCCTGACAATAACAACTTTGAACCAAATGAAAATAAGGTTTTTAAAGAATGCCATGAAAAAATCCATTTTGGAACCCATTTCGCAAACCACCATAAGAAAACTGTATTTAACAGGTTGTTTACTAATGATTGTAATAAAAGTGCCCAAATCCCATAATCGTAATAGGCTAAACACACACCCAATAAACCACTAATAATAACTGCTATCAATGATGCTTTTGCTTGTGTTTTAAAATCAAGCAAAACCGTCAACTTAGCAATTTGAACTACTGATAAACCTTGAATAAGTAAGCTCAGACCCATCCATTTACATACCAACTCCAACAATGGTTCTTTATAGAACAATGCTATATAAGGAGCAGATAAGAATAATACACCATATACGAGTAATGAAATTGCAATATTGAAATAGAATACCGTAGAAAAATCTGTTTCTGTTCTGTTATTTTTTTGAACTAATGCACTTGAAAAACCACTATCAACGAAAGACTGTGCTATAGCAATGAAAATAGTCAACATTGCAATTAATCCATATTCTGAAGGAGCAACCAAACGAGCTAGAATAATACTTATCACAAACTGAATAACTTGAACTGAAAAGCGTTCAACAGCACTCCAACCAACAGTTTTAAAAGTTTTACTCGTTAATGAATCTTTCATCAATTATTATTATTATTTTAATTAGTCTTAAATAAAATCTACTTTAAATTTATATATAAATAATCCGTAAGAAAAAAAAGACTAAATAAACTCTCTGATAAGCAATTATCAACATCTTTTACACAATATATGGAACAACAATAATTAATCATTATACATTATCTTTACTTTTTTAAAGAATTTATAAATTTTACAATACATACACACGCTTTTCCATTACCATAAGGATTATGCAAAGCACTCATTTTTTTATATTTTATAGGATCATTTAGTAAATCACTACACTCCTTTACAATTTTGTCCTTATCAGTACCGACCAAAATAACTGTTCCTGCTTCTACAGCCTCGGGACGTTCAGTAGTATCTCTCATAACTAGAACTGGTTTCCCTAAACTTGGCGCTTCTTCTTGCACACCTCCTGAATCTGTAATAATTAAATAAGATTTATTCATCATCCATACGAAAGCTGGATAAGATAGTGGAGCAATTAATTTGATCTTAGGATTTTTTCCAAGAATTTCATTTACTGGACCACTAACATTAGGATTTAAATGTACTGGATATACAATCTGTACGTCTGGATTGTTATAAGTAATTTTATTTAGCGCTTCACAAATATTAATAAATCCTTGTCCATGATTTTCTCGACGATGACCAGTTACTAAAATTAATTTCTTAGTTATATCAATAATTGATTTTAATTTTTCGATTTCCTGGTTCTCAATAGAATTCACTTTCACAGCACTTTCTAATAAAGCATCAATTACAGTATTTCCTGTAACCAAAATAGTATTTTCATCAACATTTTCGGCTAATAGATTTTGTTTAGACTGTTCAGTAGGTGCAAAATGATAATCTGCTATACGCCCTGTAACCTGACGATTAATTTCCTCTGGAAAGGGAGAATATTTATTATTTGTTCGTAAACCAGCTTCAACATGGCATATTTGTGCACCTGAATAAAAAGATGCGATACTTGCAGCCATAGTTGTCGTTGTATCTCCGTGAACATAAACATAGTCAGGATTAAACTCTTCTAAAACAGATTTCAATCCTAAAATAATATCAGAAGTTAAAGAAAACAAATTCTGATTAGGTTTCATTAAATCCAAATCATATTCTGGAACTATTTCGAAAAAGTCCAAGACTTGATCCAACATTTCCCTATGTTGAGCAGTTACACAAACTCTTGTTTCAAATTTATCTATATGCTTTTTGAACTCATTAACTAAAGGAGCCATTTTGATTGCCTCTGGTCTAGTTCCGAAAATTATTAAATTTTTAATCATCTATGTAATGTTTATACTTGAAACAAGTAAGTAAAAAACTTACTTTACTTTTAATTTAACAAAAAAACTTAATTCACTAGTGGAAAAAAAATGTACTCTCTAGTTTAGTATATGATAGATTGTAATTTCATCAACTATTCATTGTTATTCAACTAATCAGTTATTAATTCTCTAAATATTTTTTTGACAATCAGAAATAACATTGTTAAAAAACCTACTAAAACACCTCCTAATATAATTCCTTTTGCTTTACCAATTTTTTCTTCGTTCAAAGGCAAAATAGGTTTGTCAATAATTTGAATCAATGGTGTCTCTTTTCGCAAAGTAACCTTAGACAGTTCTGATTGCTTAACCAATTCCGTGAGAATAGCCGTATTAGCCTGAACATCGACCTGTCTTCTAGCCGAAGGAGCTCTTCGAACATTCAAAGCCGGATTTAAATTAAAGGTATTATCATTAGCCACCGCTACGCCTGTAATGGCACCATTTAATTCCCGACGGACAGAATCCGTTTGCCTTTCTAAAATCAACATATTCTCTTTGGCCTTCTTGCTTTTGGTCTCCACATAAAAATCAGAGACTTCATTGACTAAGGCTTCACAAAAATATTTAGCAAATAATTCATCTTGAGAGGAAACATCAATACTGATAATAGAGATTTTTTTATCTTTTTGAGCCACAGCCAAAGCAGATTTGGATAAATCCTTGTATATCTCACCTAAAATACTATCCTGAACCCGTGTAAACTGCTTACGATCGGCATTGGACACGAATTCTAATTTAGCGAGAGTCGGTTTTTCCTTCCAATTATTTCGCCACTCTTTATTTTGAATGTACATATCTGCCAGAGAAATCATTTTACCATCTACAATAACAGGACTTAATAAGGTTTTTTCAACCATCGATCGGGATTTAAACAATTCGATTAAATTAGACGCTGAAAAAGCTCCACCGCCACTGCCTCCTAAATCCAGTCCAAAAGAACTGGCTAATCCTAATGCACCACCCAATCCACCGGATTTTTCATCTTCTAATGCAAAAGACAGTGTTGCCGTATAAATAGGTTTTTTAATAAAGGAATAAGTAAGCCCCAAAGCTGCTCCAATAATTCCTGCTAACACAATCACTTTCCATTTCGAAAGCAGGTATTGATACCATTCTTTTCCCTTTTCTATTAATTCTTTAAGGGAAATTTCGTCGTTTGGATATTGTTCATTCATATTTTCCATCCTCTATTTTCTATTCTCTATTCTCTGTTTTACGTTCATAAGCATCCCACATGATAACTGACAAACTACAGCTGACAACATTATTTAAAAGCCGTTATAATCAATAATGCCAAACTGGAAATTACGCTACCAAATCCAACCCATTTCGCCGGCACTTAATTTTTTACGTTCCGGTTTTTCTGGCACTATAATTTGAGAGTCGGGTAACACTTTAGGATAGGATCTGAAAAACAGGAAAGAACCGGTAACATCCGCTTTTCCATTAGGATAAATGATGTAGGCTTTCTTTTTCCATCCTTTGGCATCCACACCACCTACTGAACTTAAATAGTATTGGAAAGATTTGCCTTTTCGATACGGAATTTCAGAGTTCAGCAACACATTTCCGGAAACTCTTACACCTTCATTAAATTCAGCCACTTCAATCTGATCTCCGGGAAATAAGGTTACATTAGAATAATGCGTTGGGTCTTTTTCAATTTTGTTCCAATCTACCGGTATCGTGGCATACTTCAATTGATTCTTTAATTTTTCATTTGATTTCACGGAACTTGAATCTGAAAGAGATAAATTTAAATCAACTCTTTGTAATTGCTCTACCTGATCTGCTTTAAGGGGTCTTTTGATTTTGACACCATGAGTGTTAGCGATATCCTTCAATCCTCCGGCACGGGAAACTATATTATAAATCGTTTCTTTTTTATTTTCTAAAACATAACTACCCGGATAAACTACTGCTCCGCTGATGCTGACCATTTGTGGTTTTTCATAAACAGCTACTCTCCTGATGCTAATCACATCAAAAGGCATTAAAGCATAGTTTTTAAGCTGTTCATTATTTTCTGGTGTCAACTCTAAATTAATCAGTTCGATACGGTTCGGATTGCTATCATCGATAGTATCTGACTTCACCATTCTTGCTATTTCGACACGTTTAGAGGCTGAACCTGTTAAGCCACCTGCCTGCACCAGCAAATCGTTTAGAGTTAAATTATCTAAATACGTATACTCTCCAGGATTTTTTACTTCACCGGCTATCGTAATATTGTATTCTTCTCTGAAATCCAAAACAGAATATACAGTCACAATATCTTCTCTTTGTAATAAAATATCAGCATTCGCATCTCCTGAAAGTGCCGCTGCTAAATTGGCATTAATAATTTCGGTACTCAAATCACTTTTTAAACGCACAATACGTGCTCTTTGTGTGTAAGCATCTTCTTTTAAACCTTCTGCTAAATCAATTAAATCAGAAATTCGCATTCCTTCGGTAAAAGAATAAAAATTAGGTCTAAATACAGCCCCTTCAATTTTAATACGATTTTCAAAACGATTTAAAATTTTAGTTACCTGAAAAACATCTCCTGATTGTGGCAGATAACTATTAAAATCTTTTTCAAGAATATCACGAACCTTAAACTCCTTCGCCGTTTTTTGCGTAACATTTACTGAAGCCGTGTAAGCAAACTCATTAAATCCTGAAGCAAAGTTTAATAGCTGAGCAAATGTTTCCCCTTTTTTCATTTCGAAAATACCGGGTCTTTTTACTTCTCCATTTATAGTAACACGTTGACTATACGCCGGAATTCGAATAACATCATTCTCTTTCAGACTCACATTATCCGATTGATCTCCTTTAACCAAAAAGTTATAAATATCAACATTCCTGTATACTTTATTGTTTCTGATTAATTCGATATTTCTATAACTCCCATTTTTACCCGGACCTCCTGCTAAATGTAAAGCATTATATACTGTTGCTAAAGAAGAAACAGAGTAATTTCCAGGTTGTTTCCCTCCTACAACTGTAATTTTAATGGTACGAATACGACTTAAACTAACACTAACCTTAGATTGTCCAGAACTAACTGTACTATATACTCTTGCAATGGCAGCTTTTATTTTTTGAGTAGCAGCTTCAATTGAAATTCCCGAAACAGCAATTTGTCCCACATATTGAATGGTAATTTTACCCTCAACACTTACAGGAATGCTTTCATTGTATTCCTGTACTCCATAAACACTAACTTGCAACTCGTCTCCGGGACCTAAGATGTAATTCATTGGAGTAGCTAATTTTAAATCAGGTTCAAAATTCAAAGTTGGATTGTCAAACAATTCCGAGCCAAAAATTTGAGAATTCTCAGTATCTTTGACTTTTGCATTTGTGATTTTTTCTTGTTCTCTATCTCCCCCTATATTTGTCTGCTTAATATTTGAAGTAGTTTCCTTTAATGTTGGTCTGTCAATACGAGCACGCAATTTTGCAAATTCTGCTGCAGGCATTCCCTTCGCCAATGCTATAGGCTCTGCCTGATCCAATGTCATGTTCTTACTTTGCAATTGTGTCTTTATCTTCATCAAATCACTCTCTGACAAATTATCCACTTTTATTGAACTTAGATCATTCACATTTAACAAATCCTGAGCAATTATTTCAGAAGATTGCAACAAAGCAAATAATATAAAAAGAACTGTAACTATTTTTTTCATAAAACTATATTATAAACCAATGGTTTTTTAATTTAATAAGTTTGGATTTGCTATTTCTAATTCATTGTACAAATCTTTGACATCCTGAGAACATTCTTTTTGTAAAACAAGATTAGCGTTGTCTGTAGCTATTAAAATGGTATTTTTCATTCCAATAAAAGCAGTATAATTTTGAGTTCCAATAGTCATATTTCCATTAGTATCTACTTCATGTCCTTTAGCAACTAAAAAATCATAAACTGATTCGAAAGAACCTAAATCAGACCATACAAACTGAGAAGGGACTACTTTTATCTTCTTGCTTCGTTCCATCACTGCATAATCTATACTTATAGAAGGAATATCAAGAGATAAATCTAAATCTAATGTTCCATCAGTACTATTTTCCCAAGCTTTCTTAGATTTTTTATATACTTTAGGTTGAAATTCTTTTAACTCCTCTAATAACACACTAGCTTTAAAACAGAACATACCACTATTCCATAAAAAATTCTTTTTAGCAATAAAGTTTTTAGCAGTTTCTAAATTTGGTTTTTCTCTAAAAGAAAGTACATTCTCTCCCTTGTATTCTATATATCCAAATCCCGTTTCTGGTTTCGTTGGAACAATTCCGAAAGTGACTATAAAACCATCATTAGCTTTTTCTACTGCCTGATTGATGGCTTCATTGTATTTATCCATATCATCAATAATATGATCCGATGGCGTAATAATCAAAATATCATCTGGATCTGCTGAAAAAGCAGCAAAAGCAATAGCAGCGGCAGTGTTTCTTGGAGTAGTTTCAACTATATTGACATAAGGAGTCTGGAACTTATCCATCACTTTTTTACTGAGATGACAATTATCTACATTTCCTACTACGATCACTTTATCAGTAATGTCTTTGTTACGGGCAACTGTTAATTCGAATAATGATTTCCCTTCGAATAATTCTAAATATTGTTTGGGTTGGCTTTTTCTTGATAAAGGCCACAACCTACTACCTACTCCTCCAGTAAGGATTACATGGACAATTTTGTTTTCTTTAATCATAATTTATTATTTTTTATAATCTACCATCAATTTCATTGCCTAAAACTCCTTTTACATCATATATTATACTATTTGCTTTTTGAAGTTCTGCCAAATTTATTTCTAAAAAAGCAGCATGAGCTACTCCTAAGACTATGGCATCAAATTTTTGTTCTGGCATTTGTATTGTTGTAGTTAATTGGTATTCTTTTTCTACCTCCACCGGATTAGCCAATGGATCAAATACTGTCACAGTAATTTCATATTCTTCTAATGCTTTAATAACATCTACTATTTTAGTATTGCGTACATCAGGACAATTTTCTTTAAAAGTGATCCCAAGCATCAACAGCTCAGCTCCACTAACAGAAATTCCTTTTTTAATCATCAGTTTCACCACCTGAGCAGCCACATATTCTCCCATGCTATCATTCAAACGGCGTCCTGCTAATATTATTTCAGGATGATAGCCTAACTCTTGTGCTTTCTGTGCCAGATAATAAGGATCAACGCCTATACAATGACCTCCAACTAACCCTGGTCTGAATGGCAAAAAATTCCACTTAGTTCCGGCTGCTTCTAAAACATCCTGGGTATCAATATCCATCAAATTGAATATTTTAGCCAATTCGTTTACAAAAGCAATATTAATGTCGCGTTGTGAATTTTCGATTACTTTAGCAGCTTCTGCCACTTTTATCGAAGGAGCCAAATGCGTTCCTGCTGTAATTACAGATTGATATAAGGCATTTACTTTTTGACCTATTTCAGGAGTAGAACCTGCAGTAACCTTTAAAATTTTATCTACAGTATGTTCCTTATCACCTGGATTTATTCGCTCAGGAGAATAACCTGCAAAAAAATCGATATTGAATTTCAATCCCGAGATTTTTTCTAAAACAGGCACACATTCCTCCTCGGTAACTCCAGGATAAACAGTTGATTCGTAAATTACAATATCCCCTTTTTTCAAAACCTTACCTACAGTTTCACTAGCTTTATATAAAGGAGTTAAATCAGGAAGATTATTTTTATCAACAGGAGTTGGAACGGTTACAATATAATAGTTACAATTAGCTATATCCTCTATATGATTACTACAAAAAAGTCCTGTTTGCGTTTGAATTTTTTCTTTAGAAACCAATACTGATTTCAAAGTCTGCTCGTCTATTTCAAAGGTATTATCAACTCCTGAATGCAATTCTTCTATTCGATTTTGATTGATATCAAATCCAATAACAGTATATTTTGTAGCAAATAATCTCGCTAACGGCAAGCCTACATAACCAAGACCTATAACTGCTATTTTAGAATTAGAATTCATTAATTATTATTATTTTATATCTTCTTATCGAATAGCTACCAACGCTTCGCGATTCCAACCCACATAAAACGGGCAGAAAAATATTATTTTTTTTGTGTGCAAATATAACGACTATAAGTCGAATTTCCATTACTTATTTAAGAGTTAGATTATTGTTATGAAATACAAAACAACAAAAACACTCTAAACAACTCCTAATCAAGACAGAATATCTTTATAGCATGTAAGCGTCATTCAAAAATATCACTAAATTTAGTGATAAAAAAAGCCAATAAAGGAAGTTTAATCCTACTCATTTAAACTGTATTAACACAAGAAACCTCCTGTAAAAAAACATAATAAAACAATTATTGCTTACTAAAATCAATTATAAATCAAAAGATAACAATCATTTAAATTGCATCTTTAAAACACATCCCATAGATTCTAAAACAAGTACATAATTATTTTTATTCACTTCTTGGACAATTGCCTCCTGAGATTTAAAAGGACCCGATTCTAAAACCACTTTATCTCCAACTTGTAAAGACGAAACTGAAATTTCAAATTTATCGGGAGTGGTTAACCATTTTTTTATAGTATTAATTTCTTCATCACGTACAACCGCTGGCTTGCCTAACCAAAAAAGATAGCGTACCACACCGGTAGATTCAAAAACTAAATTTCGGTCTACTTCAGCTAAACGAACAAAAATATAGGAATTAAACAATGGCACTTCTACCTTTTTTTTTCTATCCGACCATTGACGAACTTGTATAATCAAAGGACAGTAGCATTCAACTCCTCTTTTAGTTAACTGTTCTGCTACTTTTTTTTCCCATTTCGGCTTTGTATAAACTACATACCAATTCATTTCTAACTTTTTTAATAAAATTTTATCTTCACTTATTTACCTCTAACTAAGATTTTTACAAAATATGAATTCATAAAGAAAAAACACAGTCTTATTACTTCCTTTAAAAAGAATAAAACTGTGTTAATTCAATATTATTATACATTACAATAATTTATGAGCCTATTGCCTTATAAATAAATCCTATTTTTTCTAAATCGGAACTATTCAATACATTTCTTCCATCAAATACAAAGGCAGGTTTTTGCATTGAATCGTAAATTTTCTGCCAATCGTAAGTAATAAACTCATCCCATTCTGTTAATACAGCAATAGCATGAGCTCCTGCACAAGCTTCATAAGGATTTTCAAAAGATAAAATACTACTAGCATTAACATCAGATGATCTAGTTTCTAAATAATCTAAATCAGCCAAAACCTTTTTCCTTGACACTTTCGGATCATAAACAACAATTGAAGCATTTTCACTAATTAAATCATCAGCAACATAAATGGCTGCTGATTCTCTGGTATCATTAGTATCTTTTTTGAAAGCCCATCCTAAAAATGTAATTTTTTTACCCGAAACAGTATTGTACAATGTTTTTACAATATTATCCGAAAAACGTCTTTTTTGATGATCATTCATTATAATGACCTGCTCCCAATAATCAGCTACCGCAGTTAAACCGTAAGATTTAGCTATATAAACTAAATTCAAGATGTCTTTTTGAAAACAAGAACCTCCAAAACCTACAGAAGCTTTTAAAAATTTTGATCCAATTCGGCTATCCATTCCAATAGCTCTAGCAACCTCGTTCACATCAGCTCCTGTTTTTTCACAAAGCTCTGACATCGCATTTATAGAAGAGATTCTTTGTGCTAAAAAGGCGTTTGCAGTCAATTTTGACAATTCTGATGACCAAACATTAGTCGTTAGAATTTTATCTAAAGAAACCCAATTCGCATATACATCAACTAACGATTGAATCGCTTTTTGTCCTTCCTCAGTTGTATCTCCTCCAATTAAAATTCGATCTGGATTTAATAAATCCTGAACTGCTGTTCCTTCAGCTAAAAATTCAGGATTAGACAAAATCTGAAATTTAACTCCATTACCTGTGTTATCTAAGATACTTTTTATAGCCTCTGCAGTTCGAACTGGCAAAGTAGATTTTTCTACTACTATTTTATCCGTCTTAGCAACTTTTGCAATTTGTCTGGCACATAATTCAATAAATTTCAAATCGGCTGCCATTCCTTTCCCTTTTCCATAGGTTTTGGTTGGCGTATTTACCGAAATAAAAATCATTTGGGCATCATCTATTGCTTTTTCTACATCTGTAGAAAAAAACAAATTTCTACCTCTGGCTTCTTTTACAATATCTGAAAGTCCTGGTTCATAAATTGGAATATTATTGACATCTTCATCATTCCAAGCTGCGATTCTATCCTGATTTAAATCCACTACAGTTACTTGTATCTGTGGACATTTTTGGGCTATAATCGCCATTGTAGGACCTCCTACATAACCTGCACCAATGCAACAAATTTTTGTAATTCCCATTTATACTTTTATATTTTTTATTTCCTTGTCCTAATTTTACATTTTATCGAAAAGGAATAAGATTTTTTATTTTAAATTATTCCAATACCACTCAACAGCTATTTTAAGACCTTCTTGCAATGAATATTGCGGATTATATCCTAATAATTCTTTTGCTTTATTAATACTAGCTAATGAATGTGGGATATCTCCCCCTCGATTTGGACCATGAATCACAGCTACATCTGCAATCTTCGAATTATAATTACTTAAATATTCTTTTAAATAGCCAACCAAATCGTTCAACGTATTTCTATCCCCAAAAGCAGTATTATAAACTGTATTTACTGCTTCAATTTTATCTGCCGAAATTGCCAATTCATTCATCTGTATTACATTATCGATGTAGGTAAAATCACGTGAATGATTTCCATCACCATTAATAGTAATACTTTCGTGATTCATTAATTGCATCACAAACTTCGGAATTACCGCAGCATAAGCTCCGTTTGGATCTTGCTTTCTACCAAAAACATTAAAATAACGCAATCCAATTGTTTCTATCCCATAAGTTTTACTGAATATTTCAGCATATAACTCATTCACATATTTGGTAATCGCATAAGGCGAAAGCGGTTTACCAATAATGGCTTCTACCTTTGGCAACCCTACAGAATCTCCATAAGTAGAAGAACTCGCAGCATAAACAAAACGTTTTACTTTAGCTTCAGTAGCTGCCTGCAACATATTCAAAAAACCCGAAACATTCACATCATTTGTTGTAATAGGATCATTTATCGAACGAGGAACTGAACCTAGTGCTGCTTGATGCAAAACATAATCAACTCCTGTTACCGCTTTTTTACAATCTTCAAAATTTCGAATATCACCTTCAATTAGAGAAAAATTAGGATTAGAAATACAAGCTTTTAAATTATGATGATGGCCTGTAGCAAAATTATCCAAACAGATTACTGTATTTCCTTTTGATAAAAAATATTCGCATAGATTTGAACCAATAAAGCCAGCGCCCCCAGTAATTAAAATAGTATATTTTGTTATTTCTCTCATATTTATATTTAAAATCTGCTAAGCTTTTCTAATCTTTTTTATTATTTTTTCTAAAAACCCTTTCGGTTTTTCTTCTTCATGATATCCACTTGAATATTCTCCATAGCCATAACCGTATCCATAACCTGCTCCATATTTAGCTTTGTTTTCAAAACCATTCAAAATTATACTCACATTAGCCATTTCTCCCCTTCTGACTCTATTATTCAACAAAGGAATCATTTCTTTTTTAGTCACATTCTGTCTTACAATATACAAAGTAACATCGGCATACTGAACCAACTCTAAAGAATCGGAAACTAAACCAACAGGAGGCGTATCTAAAATAATATAATCGTATTCTTTTTTCAATTCAGCTATTAAATCTGCCATAACCTCTCCAATAATCAACTCAGATGGATTAGGCGGAATTGGTCCTGAAAGAATAACGTCTAAATAAGGAATTTGAGTTTTATTTACTATTTCATGGAGGCTTTTTTGTTTGATTAGATAATTTACAACACCAATTTCATTAGACAAATTAAATTCATCAGCTAATTTTGGTTTTCTCAAATCCAACCCAACAATTACCGTTTTCTTTTCGCTCAAAGCAAAAACAGTTGCAATATTTATCGAACAAAAAGTCTTTCCTTCTCCACTAATAGACGAAGTAATCATTAAAGTTTTTCCTCCATCTACAAGTTGTTTTTTATATAGAAACTGCAAAGAAGAACGAATAGCCCTAAAAGATTCTGACATTGCCGATTTAGGTTTATCAAAAACAGCTAGCTCTCCTTTTTCTTTATACAAACCTACAACTCCGATTAAAGGAATTTGTGTTTGTTTACTAACATCTTCGGCATTTTGAATCGAATTATTAATAAAAAAGATCACAAATATAAACAGTAACGGGATAGCCGTACCTAGAAAAAGAGCCGAAACATAATTGACTGAAGTTTTAGGACCTATCAAACCACCGCCAACGTCCTTAGCGGGATCTATAAAGTGGATGTCTGATAAATTTGCTGCCTTTACAATATCAGCTTCGCTCCTTTTTTGTAAAAATGTACTATAAATATTATCGCTTAAATCATATTTCCTTTTGATTTTTACCAATTCTTGTTGGTCATCAGGCAGTTTTTTAATATTTCCTTCCGCCTGATTAATTTTACTATTCACCAATCCTAAATCAAACTGCAATGCCGATTTTGCGCTGGCAATATTTTCAATCAAAACACTTTTAATCGCTTCCATTTGATTGTCAAAATCTCTAAATAACTTATCGCTTTTTACCGCATACGCCATTTCTGAACGCTGTGTTGAAAGCGCAATAAGCTTAGAAACATTAGCAACAATATTTGGATCTTCAATTCCTGCAACAGATGGTGCTGGAAGTTTCGAATAATCGACACTATTTTTTAAATAGGATTTAAGCGAATTGTAATAGGCTATTTTTCGAACTATAGCGTCTTTTTCAACATCATAATCCAGAATTTTATCCGAAAACCGAACTCCCCCATCTTCTAAATTTAAAATGTCTTTATCTTTCTTGAAAGATTTCAGTTCTTCTCCTGCCGTTTTTAATTGCGATTCCATAGCAACAAGCGTACTATCAATAAAAGAAATGGTATTGGTTGCAAATCGATTCTTATTATCCAATTGCCTTTTAATAAGCATTTTAACGGTAGCATTAAGATACTCGACCATTCGGGCTTTATTAGTGCCTTGCATTCTTAACGTTAAAATAGAAGCTCCTTTATTATCAGAAATCACATTGACTCCTCTATAACGAGATACTGCACCATTAAAATCATTAAATCGGACAAAATATTCTTTGCCTTTATAAAAACCAGGATTATCTTTTATTTGTAATTTCCAATTCAAAAAAGGCAACGAAACTGGTTCTCCAACTTTATATTTCTTAATAAAGTCGCCTATTGCTACATTAGTACTACTATAAGAATTATCAGAATAGGTAATTAACGAAGCTGAATTGTTTTGAAAAGGAATTTTTATTTGATATTCTGATTCGCTTAAAAAAGTAATACTAATTAGATTTCCCGCTAACTGTCCTTTATTTTTATCAATAGTTACATAAAATGGAACAGCGCCATAAGCATCGACCATATTGTATTCTTCTTGCTGCAAATAGTCAATATAAAACTGTAATTTATCAACAACTAATTCATTATGCGATCGGGATTGCAATGTGGTCGAAATAGTTTGCATTTGATCAGAAACACCACCCCAATTAAAAGTCAAATTTGTACTTGAAGTAAACAATGGGTTATTCTCTTCTTTAATCGAAATTAAAGTCGCCATTTCGTAAACTTTCTCTTTACGAATGTTGACCTGATACGCAATGGTAAAAGCAATTATCAAACTCACTAAAAACCATTTCCAATAACTTACTATTTTCAATAGCAAGCCTTTGAAGTCAAAACTAACTTGATTTTCAAAAAGGGAAAAGTCTTTTATATCTAACATTTATTCGAAAGGTATTTTTATCTTCTTAATAATAAAAAGGCAGTTGTTGCTAAAGATAGTAAGGTTAATACCGTACCTAAAGATTCAATTCCTGTTTTTCCTGTACCCCAGGTTTTTTGTTTAAGAGGTTTTACATAAATATAATCATTAGGCTGTAAATAAAAATAAGGCGAATTCACCACATTTATATCTGTCAAATCAATATCGTGCATCTCATTCCCAGTAGGCGTTTTCCTGATGATGGTCACTTCTTTTCTATTTCCTGTAAGTGTAATATCTCCTGAATTTGCAATAGCTTCCATGATATTTACTTGTTCTTGAAACAAAACTTTAGTTCCAGTACTTCCCACTTCGCCATTTATGGTATAACGAAATCCGGCCAACTTTACTATAACAAAAATATTAGCCTCTTTCTTGAAATATTCAGCTAATAATTGTTTTTCGATTCGTTGTCTAACTTCATCTAAAGTATAACCGATTACATTTAACTCTCCTAAAATAGGCATTCTAATATTTCCATGATCGTCAACTGTAAAACCATTAAAATACAAAGTGGACTCAGACTGACCTGATTCTCCTTCATTTGTAGTACTAAAAATTTCTACTAATTTTGGATCATTTGCTTTTATGTTAATGCTTAAAACATCATTTGTTTGTAGTCGATACGGTTTAGAAGCAACAGCCGAAATAGTAGTTTCAACATCTGTTTCGTTTTTATTTTGCAAATAAACCAAATCTCGCGTTGATATACAGGAGGAAAACAACACACTTATACTTAACAATAAACCAAATAGGTACTTAGCCATTTTACTATTTTAAACAACAAATATAGCTTTTCATTTATTATATTAAAAGCCTCATTATATTAAACCAATTAATTATTTTTTATTGCCTTTTCAAAAGGCAAACGCTGTAAAATACTTCTTCCCAAAGTAACTTCATCAGCATATTCTAATTCGTCACCCACAGCAATCCCTCGTGCGATTGTAGAAATTACAATATCCGAATCGGAAATTTGCTTATAAATGTAAAAATTAGTGGTATCGCCTTCCATTGTAGAGCTTAGTGCAAAAATAACTTCCGTTAAATTTCCTGACTTTACTTTTTCTACCAAAGTCGAAATCTTTAACTGACTGGGTCCAACTCCATCAATTGGCGAAATTTTCCCCCCTAAAACATGATAAATTCCCTTAAACTGCCCGGTATTTTCAATTGCCATAACATCCCGAATGTCTTCAACAACACAAACCACTTGATGATTTCTATTTTTATTACTGCATATTTCACAAATTGACGTATCTGAAATATTGTGACAGCTTTCGCAAAATTTAATTTCCTCACGCATAGCAACCAAAGCTTGAGTTAAAAAACTGGTTTGTTCTTTTGGTTGTTTTAACAAATGTAAAACCAGTCGCAACGCCGTTCTCTTTCCTATTCCTGGCAATTGCGAAATTTCATTTACCGCTTTTTCTAATAATTTTGAAGAAAATTCCATAGTTGCAAATGTAACAATTTGTTTATTGAAATTATTATAAATCACCGAAATGAAAAAGCCATTTTCGTATAGAAAATGGCTTTTATTTTTTCAAAATCTAAACAATTAGTATTGATTTGTAGCTAATAAAACTAATGTACAAGCCACATCAACCTTGATGTTATTTAATTCTAGAAGTTGGTACAACTCTGGATTTTCAGTTCCTGGATTAAAAACAACACGTTTTGGTTGTGCTTCTACTATATAATTATAATAATCACGCTGATTTTTAGGATTCAAATACAAAGTAATAGTATCAATATTTTTAACTGGAATAGCTTTAGTCCTAATTTTAATTCCTGCTACTTCTCCAGCATTTTGACCAATAGCAAGAACCGAATGTCCTTTTTCAACAAGCATATTTATAGCTCTAAAAGCATATCTATCTGGCTTAGTAGTTGCTCCCAGAACTAACGTTTTTTTATTTTTCATTTCATTCATTATTTTTGCAAAGGTACTCAAATAGAACTTAAGTAACGTGATGCTTTATTTCAATACTTTTCGAAAGCAATATTCAAATCAACGCTATTAATCCTTAGGCAGGAAAATTTCAGCTATCATACATCGGGCACTTCCTCCACCACAAGTTTCAATTGTTTGCAAATTAGCGCTCAAAATACTTCCGTGTTTTTCTAATTGTGATTTTTGAGTAGCATTTAACGATTCAAAAGCAGTGGTACTCATCACAATAAATCTTTTATCATTAGCTCCCGAAAGTTCCAATACATTTCCAGCAAATTGGGTTACTTGCTTTTCGCTAATTAAAATTAGTTCTTTTCCACTTTCTCTTAGATTATCTAAAACCATTTTGCGTTCTTTCTTATCTGCAATCATATCCGCGCAAATTATTGCAAAATGGTCTCCAATACTCATCATAACATTGGTATGGTAAATCAAATCTTTTTTACCATCGACCGTATGAAAAGCTTCAAAAAGAACTGGTGCATAATCAAAATCTTCGCAGAATTCGATAAAAAGCTCTTCATCAGACCTTGGAGACAAAGCGCAATAAGCAATTACATTGGCTCTATCTAAAACTAAACTTCCTGTTCCTTCCAGAAAAACACCATCCTCCTCAGCCGAAGTAAAATCAACAACATTCTCAATCACAAAACCTTTTTCTTCCAGAATATCTAAAATATCTTCACGGCGTTCGACTCTACGATTTTCAGCAAACATGGGATACATAACCACATCTCCATTTTCATGAAATGAAATCCAATTATTTGGAAAAACACTATCTGGCGTGTCGGTTTCTAAAGTATCTTCAACAACTACAACATTAATCCCAACTGATTCAAGTTGGTTCACTAAAGCGTCAAATTCTTGTTGTGCTTTAGCATTTATTGCTGCTGGTAATATTCCGTTTAATTCTTTTTGAAAATGATTATTTGCTGTCGTTTGCTCATTCATTCGAAAAGCTACCGGACGAATCATCAAAACTGAATTTGTTACTTGTTTCATTTTATAAAACTATTATTTATTGCTTACGCCAAAGATAAAAAAAGCCTCACTTTTCAGTGAAGCTTTTGCTTTGATATAATTTATATTATACTGGCTTTTTAAACTCTCTTAATGGAGATCCAGTGTAAATTTGTCTTGGTCTTCCAATTGGCTCTTTGTTTTCACGCATTTCTTTCCATTGTGCAATCCAACCTGGTAATCTTCCAATAGCAAACATTACTGTAAACATATCAGTAGGGATTCCTAAAGCTCTGTAGATGATTCCTGAATAGAAATCTACGTTTGGATATAAATTTCTAGCTTTGAAATATTCGTCTTCTAAAGCTGCTGCTTCTAGTTTTTTAGCAATTTCTAAAATTGGATCTTCAACACCTAAAGTTTCTAGTACTTCTTTAGCTGCTTTTTTAATGATTTTAGCACGCGGATCAAAGTTTTTATAAACTCTGTGTCCGAATCCCATTAATCTAAAAGGATCGTTTTTATCTTTTGCTTTAGCCAAATACTTTTCAGTATCTCCACCGTTTTGGTGAATTTCTTCTAACATTTCAAGAACTGCCTGGTTAGCACCTCCATGCAAAGGTCCCCATAAAGCAGAAACTCCAGCAGAAATTGAAGCAAATAAACCTGCATGAGAAGAACCTACCATTCTTACTGTTGAAGTAGAACAGTTTTGCTCGTGATCAGCATGTAAGATAAATAATTTATCCAAAGCCTCAATTACAACAGGATTGATTTTATAAGGCTCTGTAGGCAATGCAAACATTAAGTTCATAAAGTTTTCTACATATCCTTTAGTATTATCATAATAATTCAAAGGATAGCCCATTGATTTTCTATAAGTCCATGTTGCAATAACCAAAAATTTACCCATAGTTTTACAAACTGCCTGGTACAATTCTTTTTCATTCTCAACATTCACTGATTTTGGATTGAAAGCTGTCAATGCACTTGTCAAAGCTGCTAAAACACCCATTGGATGTGCAGTTTTTGGGAAGCCATCGATAATGTTCTTCATTTCCTCATTTACTAAGGTATGTTTTCTAATATCTGTTTCAAATTGTTCTAATTGAGCAGCCGTTGGTAATTCACCAAAAATTAAAAGATAAGAAACTTCTAAAAAGTCCGCTTTATCAGCTAAATCTTCGATTGCATATCCTCTATAACGTAAAATTCCCAATTCTCCATCTAGGAAAGTAATTGCACTAGTACAAGAACCTGAATTTTTAAAACCTGGATCAATTGTAATTGTCCCTGTTAAATCTCTTAATTTGTTAATATTGATTGCTTCTTCGTTCTCACTTCCTTTAATAACAGGAAACTCGTACTTCTTACCATCAATTTCTAATATAGCTGTTTTTGACATAATAATTTGAAATAAATCTTTACACTTAATAATTTACCAAATCTAAGGATAATAACATTAATTAAAAAGGGAAAAAACTAGTGATATTGTTAAATTTGAAAAAAAAAGCCATTCATTTTACATGAATGGCTTTTAAAAGAGAACAAAATCTTAATCTTATTTTATTTTGAATGCTTTTTTTCCTGGAAAATAAGCTGTATTTCCTAATTCTTCCTCAATTCTAATCAATTGATTGTATTTAGCCATACGATCAGAACGTGAAGCAGAACCTGTTTTAATTTGACCACAGTTTAATGCTACTGCTAAGTCAGCAATTGTATTATCTTCAGTTTCTCCTGAACGGTGAGACATTACTGAAGTATAACCTGCATTTTTAGCCATATTAACTGCTGCAATAGTTTCAGTTAAAGTACCAATTTGGTTTACTTTGATAAGGATTGAGTTAGCAATTCCTTTATCAATACCAGTTGATAAACGTTCCACATTAGTAACAAACAAATCATCACCTACTAATTGAACTTTATCACCAATTTTTTCAGTCAATAATTTCCATCCATCCCAGTCATTTTCATCCATACCGTCTTCGATAGAGATAATTGGGTATTTAGTTGTTAAATCAGCTAAATAATCCGCTTGTTCAGCAGAAGTTCTAACTTTTCCAGTTTCTCCTTCAAATTTAGAGTAATCGTATTTTCCGTTTACATAAAATTCAGCAGAAGCACAGTCAAGAGCAATCATAATTTCGTCACCAAAAGTATAACCCGCTTTCTCCACTGCTAATTTGATAGTATCTAAAGCATCTTCAGTACCACCAGCCAAGTTTGGAGCAAAACCACCTTCGTCACCTACCGCTGTAGAAAGACCTCTATCGTGTAATACTTTTTTCAAACTATGGAAAATTTCAGTTCCCATTTGCATAGAGTGAGAAAAAGAAGTTGCTTTTACTGGGAAAATCATGAATTCCTGGAAAGCAATCGGAGCGTCAGAGTGAGAACCACCATTAATGATGTTCATCATTGGAACTGGTAATGTATTTGCAGAAACTCCACCTACGTATCTATACAAAGGCAATCCTAATTCAGCAGCAGCAGCTTTAGCAACAGCCAAAGAAACTCCAAGAATCGCATTAGCACCTAATTTAGATTTGTTTGGAGTACCATCTAAATCAATCATCATTTGATCGATAAGATTTTGTTCGAAAACAGAAGTACCAACAAGTTCTTCAGCAATTACAGTATTAACATTGTTCACTGCATTTAAAACTCCTTTTCCTAAAAAAGCTTTTCCACCATCACGTAATTCTACAGCCTCATGTTCTCCAGTTGAAGCTCCAGATGGTACTGCTGCTCTTCCTAAAACACCGTTTTCTGTAACTACATCTACTTCTACAGTAGGATTACCTCTTGAATCGAAAATTTGTCTTGCGTGAATTTTGATAATAATACTCATATTACTTAGTTTTTAAATTTTAAAATGCAAATATATTCTAAGTTTTTTAAACATCGTATTTATTTTTTTAATCTTATCAACGAAAACGTTATAAATCTATTAATTAAACATAATTTAAAATAAAATTTACAAATTAAAAACAGAACCAAAACATTAGGCAAAAAAAATAGGCTAAACAAAAAATGCTTAGCCTATTAATTATCTTTAAAAAAACATTAGTTTTTCAAATTTTCCACAAATTGATCAAATAAATAAGAAGAATCATGTGGTCCAGGACTTGCTTCTGGATGGTATTGAACTGAAAAGCAATTTTTGTTTTTCATTCTCATTCCAGCTACAGTTCCGTCATTTAAGTGAAGATGCGTAATTTCCATTTCTGGATTCGCTTCTAATTCTTCTCTATTAACTGCAAAACCGTGATTTTGAGAAGTAATTTCCCCTTTTCCAGTAATCAAATTACTTACAGGATGATTAATTCCTCGGTGACCATTAAACATTTTATAAGTAGAAATTCCGTTAGCTAAACCGATTACCTGATGCCCTAAACAAATACCAAATAATGGTTTATTGTTTGCCAAAATTTCTTTAGCAACTTCAATGGCACTTTCTAAAGGTTCTGGATCTCCAGGTCCGTTTGAAAGAAAGAAACCATCTGGGTTAAATGAAGCCAAATCAGCATAAGAAGCGTCAAAAGGAAAAACCTTGATATAACAATCTCTTTTAGCCAGATTACGAAGAATGTTTGTTTTTATTCCTAGATCTAAAGCCGAAACTTTATATTTAGCATTTTCATCTCCGTAAAAATAAGGTTCTTTAGTTGAAACTTTTGAAGCTAACTCCAAACCTTTCATATCCGGAACACTTGCTAAAGTAGCTTTTAACTCTTCAAGAGGAGTATCATCTGTACAAATTACAGCATTCATAGCTCCGTTTTCTCTAATATAACTTACTAAAGCACGAGTATCAACATCAGAAATACAGATTAAATTTTGCTTTGCAAAATAATCTTCTAAACTTCCTGAAGCATCTTCTCTAGAATAGTTAAAACTGAAATTTTTACAAACCAAACCTGAAATTTTAATTCCGTTTGATTCTACTTCATTTTCATTAACGCCATAATTTCCAATATGTGCGTTGGTTGCCACCATAATTTGTCCAAAATAAGATGGATCAGTGAAGATTTCTTGATAACCGGTCATCCCAGTATTAAAACATACTTCACCAAAAGTGGTTCCGCTGATTCCGATAGATTTTCCGTGGAATATAGTACCGTCACTTAATAAAAGGATGGCGCTTTTTCGTGTTGTGTATTTCATTTGTTGTTAAATATGGTGCAAATTTAATTCATTAAAGGAGTGAAAGCAACAATTTTAAAAATTATTTTAAAATTGTAATTAGTGATCCAATTACTAGTTAACTCCTATTCTTTGTAATAAAAAAATCAAAAAAAAAAAAAAAGGATAAACTAAAAAAATAGTTTATCCTTAATTTTATTGAATGATTATTTTCATAATTATTCAGCAGCGTCTTTTGGCGTTTCAGGTTCAGCAGCAGGAGCTTCTGTTTCAGCCACTGGAGCTTCAACAACATCATCTGCCTTTTTTGCTTTTCCACCACGACGGCTTTTTGCTTTTTTAACTTCTTTTTTACCTCCGTTGTAAAGTTCGTTAAAATCTACTAATTCGATCATTGCCATATCAGCATTATCTCCTAAACGATTTCCAACTTTAATGATACGAGTGTATCCACCTGGACGGTCACCAACTTTAGCAGCTACGTCTCTGAATAAATCAGTTACAGCATATTTGCTACGTAAGTTAGCAAAAACGATACGACGATTGTGAGTCGTATCATTTTTAGATTTTGTTATAAGCGGCTCAACAAATTGTTTAAGCGCTTTAGCTTTAGCAACAGTAGTATTAATACGTTTGTGCTCAATAAGAGAACAAGCCATATTAGCTAACATAGATTTTCTATGTGCAGTCTGTCTGCTTAAGTGATTGAATTTTTTTCCGTGTCTCATGACGTGTTTTTTTAAACCCTCATCTTGCTACTATCCTCTATGGAGAGCAAAATATGAGTAATTTATTCTTTATCTAGTTTGTATTTTGCTAAATCCATTCCGAAAGTCAAATTTTTAACTGCTACAAGTTCATCTAGCTCTGTTAAAGATTTTTTACCGAAATTACGGAATTTCATTAGGTCATTTTTATTGAACGATACTAAATCACCAAGTGTATCAACTTCAGCCGCTTTCAAACAATTTAAGGCTCTCACAGACAGATCCATATCAACAAGCTTAGTTTTAAGCAATTGTCTCATGTGTAATGATTCCTCATCATATGATTCTGTTTGTGCAATCTCATCAGCCTCAAGTGTAATTCTTTCGTCAGAGAACAACATGAAATGGTGAATTAGAACTTTAGCAGCTTCTGTAAGTGCATCTTTTGGATTAATAGATCCATCAGTTTTAATTTCGAAAACTAATTTTTCATAATCTGTTTTTTGCTCTACACGGAAGTTTTCAATAGCGTATTTTACATTTTTTACAGGTGTAAAAATAGAATCTGTAAAAATGGTTCCAATTGCAGCATTCTGTTTTTTGTTCTCCTCAGCAGGAACATATCCTCTACCTTTCTCGATTGTTAAATCAAGATTCAATTTGATTTTAGAATCTAAATTACAGATCACTAGTTCTGGATTCAAAACTTGGAAACCTGAAATAAATTTTTGAAAATCACCAGCTGTTAATTGATCTTTACCTGAAACAGAAATAGAAACTGATTCATTATCGATATCTTCAATTTGACGTTTGAAACGTACTTGTTTTAGATTAAGGATAATTTCGGTAACATCTTCAACAACTCCTGAAATAGTAGAAAACTCATGATCTACACCTTCTATGCGAACAGATGTAATTGCATACCCTTCCAATGCTGAAAGCAAAACTCTTCTAAGTGCATTACCAACAGTCAATCCATAACCAGGTTCTAAAGGTCTAAATTCGAATTTACCTTCAAAATCGGTTGAATCGATCATGATAACTTTATCGGGCTTTTGAAAATTAAATATTGCCATAAATTTCGACTAAGTCAATTATTATTTGTTGTACAACTCTACGATTAATTGTTCTTTAATGTTTTCTGGAATTTGAAGTCTAGCAGGTACAGCTACGAAAGTACCTTCTTTAACGTCATTGTTCCAAGTAATCCATTCATAAACTTGACTTGAATTAGATAAAGAACGTTCGATAGCATCTAAAGATTTAGATTTTTCACGAACAGCAACTTTGTCACCAGGTTTAAGGTGGTAAGAAGGAATGTTTACAACTTCACCGTTTACAGTGATGTGTCTGTGAGAAACTAATTGTCTAGCACCTCTTCTAGAAGGAGCAACGCCCATTCTAAAAACTACGTTATCCAATCTTGCCTCACATAATTGTAAAAGAACTTCACCAGTAACACCTTTAGTAGCTGATGCTTTTTTAAATAAACCTCTGAATTGTTTTTCTAAAATTCCATAAGAATATTTAGCTTTTTGCTTTTCCATTAACTGGATTGCATATTCAGATTTTTTACCTCTTTTTTTAGCCATCCCGTGTTGTCCAGGAGGGTAATTTCTTTTTTCGAAAGATTTGTCATCTCCGAAGATTGCTTCGCCAAATTTACGAGCAATTCTAGTTTTAGGACCAGTATATCTTGCCATTTCAATGAATTAATTAAGGTAGAGATTATGAATTCAGGTCATATCCTTCGATAATCGTGATTCTACCTAGTTATACTTAAATTTATTATTAAACTCTACGTCTCTTTGGAGGACGACAACCGTTGTGTGGCATTGGAGTAACGTCAATAATTTCAGTTACTTCGATTCCACCGTTATGCAAAGAACGGATAGCAGACTCACGTCCGTTTCCTGGTCCTTTTACATAAACCTTAACTTTTTTCAATCCAGCTTCAAGAGCTACTTTACTACAATCTTCTGCGGCCATTTGAGCTGCGTATGGAGTGTTCTTTTTAGAACCTCTAAAACCCATTTTACCAGCTGAAGACCAAGAAATAACTTCACCTTTTTTGTTAGTCAAAGAAATAATGATGTTATTGAAGGTAGCAGAAATATGAGCTTCTCCCGTTGATTCAACGATAACTTTACGTTTTTTTGTAGTTGCTTTAGCCATATTACTTATTATTTAGTTGCTTTTTTCTTGTTAGCAACAGTTTTTCTTTTACCTTTTCTAGTTCTAGAGTTATTCTTAGTTCTTTGTCCTCTTAATGGAAGACCAGTTCTATGACGAATACCTCTGTAACATCCAATATCCATTAAACGTTTGATGTTCAAAGAAACTTCTGAACGCAATTCACCTTCAATTTTGAAAGTTCCAACAGCTTCACGAATTGCTCCGATTTCGTCATCATTCCAATCTTGAACTTTTTTGTCTTGGCTAACTTGAGCTTTCTCTAAAATCTCTATAGCTCTACTTTTTCCTAATCCGAAGATGTAGGTAAGTGCAATAACACCTCTCTTGTTTTTTGGGATATCTACCCCTGCTATTCTTGCCATAATTATCCTTGTCTTTGTTTAAATCTAGGATTCTTTTTGTTTATTACGTATAATCTTCCTTTTCTACGTACGATGATGCACTCGGCACTTCTCTTTTTTACTGATGCTCTTACTTTCATTGTGAATATCTTTAATATCTATAAGTAATTCTTGCTTTAGACAAATCATAAGGGCTCATTTCTAATTTCACTTTATCACCAGGTAATAATTTGATATAATGCATACGCATTTTTCCAGAAATATGAGCAATTACAACGTGTCCGTTCTCTAATTCTACACGGAACATCGCATTTGATAATGCTTCAATGATTGATCCGTCTTGTTCTATTGCTGATTGTTTTGCCATAAAATTAAGCTACTGCTTTTCTATTTTTTCCGCTTTTCATTAAACCATCATAATGTTTGTTTAACAAGTATGAATTGATTTGTTGAATTGTGTCAATTGCAACACCTACCATAATTATTAATGAGGTACCTCCAAAAAACATTGCCCAAGATTGTTGAACATCCATAATACTTACAACTATTGCTGGGAACACAGCTATTAGAGCAAGAAATAAAGAACCTGGAAAAGTTATCAAAGACATCACTTTGTCTAGAAAATCAGAAGTTTCAGCTCCAGGTCTAACACCAGGAATAAAACCACCACTTCTTTTCAAATCATCAGACATTTTATTAGTAGGAACTGTAATTGCTGTATAAAAGTATGTAAACACAACAATTAATGTTGCAAAAACTAAATTATACCAAAAACCGAACATATTACTAAAAGCACCTACAATAGATTGTGAAGTATCGGAGGTTGACAACCCTGCTAAAGCAGCAGGTATAAACATAATTGCTTGCGCAAAAATGATTGGCATAACCCCAGAAGCATTAAGCTTTAAAGGAATCCATTGTCTATTTCCACCTAACATATCTTGTTCAAAATCACCAGAAGCAGTACGACGGGCGTACTGAACTGGTATTTTTCGAATAGCCATAGTTAACAATACACATGCAATGATAACTAGAAGCCAAATAATTATTTCAATAACTAACAACATCAGACCTCCGTTGTTATTAGTAACTCTAGTTGTAAATTCTTGAATAAATGCTTGAGGAAATCTTGCAAGAATACCAACCATAATTAATAGTGATATACCGTTACCAATTCCCTTATCAGTTATTTTTTCTCCTAACCACATGGCAAAAATTGTACCTGTAACTAAGATAATTACTGAAGAAAATAAAAATTCAAAAGAATCAAACCCTAATAAAAATGCACTACCAGGTAATGTTCTATAAAGATTATAGATATACGTAGGTCCTTGAACTAAAGTAATTACAATAGTCAACCAACGTGTAATCTGGTTAATCTTTTTTCTACCACTTTCACCATCACTTTGTAATTTTTGCAAATAAGGAATAGCAATTCCCATAAGCTGAACAACAATAGATGCTGAAATGTAAGGCATAATTCCTAAAGCAAAAACGGACGCTTGAGAAAAAGCTCCTCCAGTAAACATATCTAAAATAGAACCAATACCACTTTTGGTTTGGCCTTCTAAATTAGCTAACTGTGTAGCATCAATCCCAGGAAGCGTTACGTGAGCTCCAAAACGATAAACTAAAAGCAGTCCTAAAGTAATTAGGATTCTGTTTTTTAGTTCCTCGATTTTCCAAACATTACTTATTGATTCAATAAATTTCTTCATATTAATTGAAAAATTATATTGTTACAGCTTCTCCTCCAGCAGCTTCGATAGCAGCTTTTGCAGTAGCAGTAAATTTGTGAGCAGTTACTTTTAATTTAGCTTTCAATTCTCCTCTTCCTAAAATCTTTACAATTTCATTCTTAGTAGCCAAACGATTTGCAACAAAAACTGTCATATCAACAGTATCTGTAATCGCACCATTATCTACTAATAATTGAAGTGTATCAAGATTCACACCTTCGTATTCTTTACGATTGATGTTTGTAAAACCAAACTTAGGTACACGTCTTTGAAGTGGCATTTGCCCTCCTTCAAAACCAATCTTTTTAGAATATCCAGAACGAGATTTTGCTCCTTTGTGTCCACGTGCAGCGGTACCACCTTTTCCAGAACCTTCTCCTCTACCTAATCTTTTATTTTGATTGTGTGTTGACCCTTCAGCTGGTTGTAAGTTACTTAAATTCATAACAGTATTTGTTATTTAGCTTCTTCTACAGAAACTAAGTGTTTAACTTTGTTTATCATCCCAAGGATTGCAGGGTTTGAGTCATGCTCTACAACTTGACCCATTTTACGTAGACCTAAAGCCTCTAATCCTCTTTTTTGATCAAGTGGACAGTTGATTTTACTTCTAACTTGTTTTACTAATAATTTAGCCATAATTTCCTTGATTAACCTTTAAAAACTTTTTCTAAAGATACTCCTCTTTGTTTTGCAACAGTGTGAGCACTTCTCATTTGTAATAAAGCATCAAAAGTTGCTTTTACTACGTTGTGAGGATTTGATGATCCTTGAGATTTAGATAATACATCGTGAATACCTACTGATTCAAGAACTGAACGAACAGCTCCACCAGCAATAACTCCTGTACCATGAGAGGCAGGAATTAAGAATACACGTGCACCACCAAATTTACCTTTTTGTTCGTGAGGAACTGATTGACCATTCAAAGGAATTTTTACTAAATTTTTCTTAGCATCTTCTACTGCTTTCGCAATTGCTTCAGAAACGTCTTTAGATTTTCCTAATCCATGTCCAACTACTCCGTTTTCATCACCTACAACTACAATAGCAGAAAAACCAAAAGCTCTACCACCCTTTGTAACTTTAGTAACACGATTAACACTTACCAGACGATCTTTAAGTTCAAGACCACTTGGTTTTACCAATTCTACATTTTTGTATTTAGACATAATATATTAGAATTTAAGTCCAGCCGCTCTTGCGCCTTCTGCTAATGATTTAATACGACCGTGGTATAAGTATCCTCCTCTATCGAATTTTACTGTTTCAACCCCAGCTTTTAACGCTTTTTCTGCAACAAGTTTTCCAACTGCTGTAGCAATTTCTACGTTAGTACCTTTTCCTATTTCTTTTTCTCTTGAAGAAGCAGACAACAATGTAACTCCGTTTACGTCATCGATAAGTTGAGCGTAAATTTCTTTGTTACTTCTAAATACAGATAATCTTGGATTAGCAGCAGTACCGCTTATCGTTTTTCTGATTCTGAATCTGATTCTCTGTCTTCTTTCAGGTTTTGTTAATGACATAATCTTATTTTTTAAGCTGATTTACCTGCTTTTCTTCTTAATACTTCACCTACAAATTTAACACCTTTTCCTTTGTACGGCTCTGGCTTACGGAAACCTCTAATTTTCGCAGCAACAGCTCCTAAAAGTTGTTTGTCAAATGATGTTAATTTTACAATTGGGTTCTTACCTTTTTCAGATATAGTTTCAACTGTTACTTCAGGAGCAACTTCTAAAACAATATTGTGAGAAAATCCAAGTGCTAAATCTAATTTTTGTCCTTGGTTAGAAGCTCTATAACCTACTCCTACCAATTCTAAAGATTTAGTAAAACCTTCAGTTACACCAACAATCATATTGCTGATTAAAGATCTATATAAACCATGTTTTGCTCTTTGATCTTTGTGATCAGATGATCTTTCAACTTGAACTTGATCACCTTCAACTGTTACAGTTACATCCGAAAACTCCTGTGTTAGTTGACCATTTTTTCCTTTTACTGTAATAATACCGTCTTTAACTTCAACAGTAACTCCAGCAGGAATTACAACTGGACTCTTTCCTATTCTTGACATCTTATAAGTCTTTATTAATTAGTATACGTAGCAAATTACTTCACCACCTACATTTAATTGCTTAGCTTTCTTTCCAGTCATCAAACCTTTTGAAGTAGAAACAATAGCAATACCTAATCCGTTAAGGATTCTAGGAATGTTTGAAGAACTAGAATATTTACGTAAACCTGGTTTACTAATTCTTTGGATATCTTTAATAACTGGCTCTTTAGTATCTTTATCATACTTCAAAGCAATTTTGATAGAACCCTGAACAGTGTTTTCTTCAAATTTGTAACTTAAGATATAACCTTGATCAAATAAAATCTTAGTAATTTCTTTTTTTAGATTAGATGCCGGAATTTCAACAACTTTGTGGTTTGCAGCCACAGCGTTTCTAACTCGCGTTAAATAATCTGCAATAGGATCTGTATTCATATTTATTAATTTGCGATTATGGTTTTCTTTGAGACTTTCTCATTGAACCTTTAACCAATTAAAATTCGTTTTTTACCAGCTGGCTTTTTTAACTCCTGGTATCAATCCATTGTTAGCCATTTCACGGAAAGTTACACGTGAAATACCGAATTGACGCATGTACCCTCTTGGTCTACCTGTTAATTTACAACGATTGTGTAAACGAACTGGTGAAGCATTTTTAGGTAATTTTTGCAAACCTACGAAATCTCCAGCCTCTATCAAAGCTTTTCTTTTCTCAGCATACTTAGCTACCGTTTTTTCTCTCTTAACCTCACGGGCTTTCATTGATTCTTTAGCCATATCTTAATTCTTTTTAAAAGGTAAACCTAATTCAGCCAATAATGACTTTGCTTCTTTGTCTGTTTGAGCAGTAGTAACAAAAGTAATATCCATTCCTGAAATTTTGTTTACTTTATCAATATCAATTTCTGGGAAAATGATTTGCTCTAAAACTCCAAGGTTATAGTTACCTCTACCATCGAATCCAGTAGCTTTGATACCACTAAAATCTCTTACACGTGGTAAAGCTGAAGTAATAAGTCTATCTAAAAACTCATACATTCTTTCTCCACGCAAAGTAACTTTTGCTCCAATAGGCATTCCTTTTCTCAATTTGAAAGACGCAACGTCTTTCTTAGAGATTGTAGAAACTGCTTTTTGTCCAGTGATCTTAGTTAATTCATCAACTGCATAGTCAATTAATTTTTTATCAGATACAGCTGCACCTACTCCACGGCTCAAAACGATTTTTTCAAGTTTAGGAACTTGCATTACGTTTGTGTATCCGAATTCTTCTTTAAGAGCAGAGATTACTCTACTCTTATATTCTTCTTTTAATCTAGGTATATACGCCATTACTATAGTACTTGATTAGATTTTTTTGAAAATCTTACTTTCTTATCTCCTTCAACTCTTACACCTACTCTAGTTGTTTCCTTAGTTTTAGGATCAATTAAAGAGATATTAGAAATTTGAATAGGAGCTTCCTTCTTAACGATTCCTCCTTGAGGGCTTTTAGCACTTGGTTTTGTATGTTTCGAAACCATGTTTACTCCTTCAACAATCGCTTTGTTTTTCTCACGGTCAACACGTAATACTTTACCTTCAGCACCTTTATGGTCTCCAGCAATTACTCTTACAATGTCACCTGATTTTATTTTTAGCTTTATCATCTTATAGCGAATTAAAGCACTTCTGGTGCTAATGATACAATTTTCATGAATTGTTTTTCACGAAGTTCTCTTGCTACCGGACCAAATACACGAGTTCCTCTCATTTCTCCTGCAGCGTTCAAAAGAACACATGCATTGTCATCGAAACGAATATAAGAACCATCAGCTCTTCTCACTTCTTTTTTGGTACGCACAACAACTGCAGTTGAAACAGCTCCTTTTTTAACGCTTCCGTTAGGAGATGTATCTTTAATAGATACTACAATCTTGTCACCAACAGAGGCATACCTTCTTTTGGTACCTCCTAAAACACGGATAGTTAAAACTTCTTTAGCTCCTGTGTTATCTGCTACTTTTAGTCTTGATTCTTGTTGTACCATAATTATTTAGCTCTTTCTAGGATTTCAACCAATCTCCAACATTTTGATTTACTTAAAGGACGCGTTTCGCTAATTCTTACAGTATCTCCAATGTTACAGTCGTTTGTTTCGTCATGTGCAACAAATTTCTTTGTTTTCAATACGAACTTACCATATAATGGGTGTTTTACTTTAGTAACTTGTGCAACAACAATAGATTTATCCATTTTGTTTGAAGTTACAACACCAATTCTTTCTTTTCTTAAATTTCTTTTTTCTTCCATCTTTCGCAGATTACAATTATTGCACCTCTCTTTTAGTAAGCTCTGTAGCCAATCTCGCAACTGTTCTTCTTAAACTTCTAATTTGAAGTGGATTTTCAATTGGAGATATTGCATGAGCCATTTTTAGGTCAGCATATGTTTTCTTAGCTTGGCTAAGATTTTCTTGCAACTGTGCTGCAGAAAGATCTTTTATTTCTGATTGTTTCATAATAATATAAGATTATGCTTCGAAATCTCTAGCAACAACGAATTTAGTTTTTACTGGTAGTTTTTGAGCTGCAAGACGCAAAGCCTCTTTTGCAACTGATAATGGAACCCCACCAACTTCAAACATGATTCTTCCGGGTTTAACAACAGCTGCCCAATATTCAACGGCACCTTTACCTTTACCCATACGTACCTCAAGAGGTTTCTTAGTGATTGGTTTGTCTGGAAATATTTTGATCCATAATTGTCCCTCTCTTTTCATGAAACGAGTTGCAGCGATACGTGCAGCCTCGATTTGACGTGAAGTAAGAAACATACCATCTTCATGAACAGATTTAATACCAAACATTCCATTAGAAAGTTCATGCCCTCTTTGAGAGTTCCCTTTCATTCTACCTTTTTGTACCTTACGGTATTTTGTTCTTTTAGGCTGTAACATTTTTCTTTAATTTAAAAATTACTTTCTTTTACGAGCGTCTGGTTTTCCTCCTTTTGAGAAGTTAGATTTACCACGAGGAGCATCTCCACCTTTTCCACCAGATTGTTTTTTGTCCATTCCAGCAAGCGGAGAAAGATCTCTCTTTCCGTAAACTTCACCTTTCATGATCCACACTTTGATACCCATTCTACCGTAAGTAGTATGTGCTTCAGCAAGTGCATAATCAATATCGGCTCTGAAAGTTGACAAAGGAATTCTTCCTTCTTTGAAACCTTCTGAACGCGCCATCTCCGCACCATTCAAACGACCAGAAATCAAAACTTTGATACCTTCAGCATTCATACGCATAGAAGCAGCAATAGCCATTTTGATTGCACGTCTGTAAGAAATACGGCTTTCGATTTGACGAGCGATACTTGTTGCAACTAAATAAGCATCTAACTCAGGTCTTTTAATTTCAAAGATGTTGATTTGAACCTCTTTGTCTGTAATTTTCTTAAGTTCTTCTTTCAACTTGTCTACCTCTTGGCCACCTTTTCCGATAATAATACCAGGTCTAGCAGTAGTGATAGTAACGGTTACAAGTTTCAAAGTTCTCTCGATGATTACTTTTGATACACTAGCTTTTGATAAACGAGCATGGATATACTTTCTGATTTTGTGATCCTCAGCTAATTTATCGCCGTAATCATTTCCACCATACCAGTTAGAGTCCCATCCTCTGATGATACCAAGTCTATTTCCAATTGGATTTGTCTTTTGTCCCATCTTAATTATTTGCTTGTGTGTTATTAATAGCTCCTAACACGATTGTTACGTGATTTGAACGTTTTCTAATTCTATGTGCGCGACCTTGTGGAGCTGGACGAAGTCTTTTCAACATCATTCCACCATCTACTCTAATCTCTTTAACAAATAATCCAGCTTCTTCTAAATTACCTTCACTATTTTTTTGCTCCCAGTTGTTGATTGCAGATAATAATAGTTTTTCTAATTTTCTTGATGCTTCTTTAGAACTGAATCTTAAAATGTTAAGTGCTCTTTCTACCTTCTGACCTCTTACCAAGTCCGCTACTAAGCGCATTTTTCTAGGTGAAGTAGGGCAGTTATTCAATTTTGCGAAAGCAATAGACTTATTAGCCTCTTTTCTCGCATCTGCTGTTTCTCTTTTACGAACTCCCATTGCTTCTTATTTTTTACCTTTATTTTTTGCTCCAGCATGACCTCTAAAAGATCTAGTTGGTGAAAACTCTCCTAATTTGTGACCTACCATGTTTTCTGTTACGTAAACTGGTACAAATTGACGACCGTTATGAACTGCGATTGTTTGTCCAACAAAGTCAGGAGTAATCATAGAAGCTCTAGACCAAGTCTTAACCACTCCTTTATTTCCACCTGCAATGTTTTCTTCAACTTTCTTTTCTAACTTATAATGAACGAAAGGTCCTTTTTTTAATGAACGTGCCATATCTTAATTATTTCTTTCTACGTTCTACGATATACTTACTACTCGGATTTTTCTTAGAACGAGTTCTATAACCTTTAGCTGGTACTCCATTTCTTGAACGTGGATGTCCACCAGAAGAACGACCTTCTCCACCACCCATCGGGTGATCAACAGGGTTCATTGCAACAGGTCTTGTTCTAGGTCTTCTTCCTAACCATCTAGTTCTACCTGCTTTACCAGATACTACTAATTGGTGGTCTGAATTAGATACTGCTCCAATTGTAGCCGAACAAGTCAACAAGATTAATCTTGTTTCTCCTGATGGCATTTTAATTGTTGCATATTTTCCATCTCTTGCCATTAATTGAGCAAATGTTCCTGCAGAACGAGCAATAACAGCTCCTTGTCCAGGTCTCAATTCGATACAAGAAATAACAGTTCCTAATGGAACTTTACTTAAAGGCAATGTATTACCAATTTCTGGTTGAGCTTCAGCACCAGAAACTAATTTCTGACCTACTTTCAAACCATTTTGAGCAATTACATAAGTTTTCTCTCCATCAGCATAAGCTAATAAAGCAATAAATGCAGTTCTGTTTGGATCGTACTCAATTGATTTCACTGTAGCTGGAATTCCATCTTTAGTTCTTTTGAAATCAATAATACGATATCTCTGCTTGTGACCACCACCCGTATAACGCATGGTCATCTTTCCTTGACTATTTCTACCTCCAGAGTTTTTTATCGGCGCTATCAAAGAGCGTTCCGGCTTATCAGTTGTAATGGCGTCATAACCATTCACAACTCTAAATCGCTGACCTGCGGTAATAGGTTTTAATTTTCTTACTGACATTGTTATATCTTAGATATTGTTGTAAAAATCAATTGTTTCTCCTTCTTGTACTTGTACAATTGCTTTTTTGTAAGCATTTGTCTTTCCACTGATTAAACCACTTTTAGTGTATTTTGTAGTTCTATCCGGTCTTACGTTAATGGTATTAACACTCAAAACAGTTACTCCATAAGCAGCTTCTACAGCTTTCTTAATTTCAACTTTGTTTGCTTTTTTGTTAACAACAAATCCGAAGCGGTTTAAAACTTCACTTTCTTTGGTTACTTTTTCCGTTACTATAGGTTTAATTATGATACTCATATCCTATTATTTACTTAAATTTTCTTCAATTACCTCCAAAGAACTCTCCAAAAGCACTAAATTATTAGCATTTAAAATAGCATAAGTACTTAATTCTAAACTACTTACAACGCTAGCTGCTTTTAAATTGCGTGACGACAAATATACATTTTTATTGGTATCACCCAACACAAATAATGATTTTTTATTTTCTAACTCTAAAGCTTTCAAAACGTTAATGAAATTTTTAGTGTTTGGTGTTTCAAAATTAAAGTCTTCAAGAACAATTATGTTTGACTCTTTTGCTTTAATTGAGAAAGCAGATTTTCTCGCCAATCTTTTCAAGTTTTTATTCAATTTGAATGAATAACTTCTTGGTCTTGGTCCAAAAACTGTTCCACCACCTTTAAACAATGGATTCTTTGCACTACCCGCACGAGCAGTACCAGTTCCTTTTTGTTTTTTTATCTTACGAGTACTTCCCGCCACTTCAGCTCTTTCTTTAGCTTTGTGCGTTCCTTGTCTTTGATTAGCAAGATATTGCTTTACATCAAGATATACTGCATGATTGTTTGGTTCTATACCAAATACTGAATCAGAAAGTTGAACTTTTCTTCCAGTATCTTTTCCGTTGAAATCTAATACTTTTGCTTCCATTACTTCTGAATGATTACATAAGAGTTGTTATGACCAGGAACACATCCTTTAATAACAAGTAGGTTCTTATCAGCCACTACTTTTAAAACTCTAAGGTTTTGAACTTTTACATTATCTCCTCCCATTCTTCCAGCCATACGCATCCCTTTGAATACTCTAGATGGATAAGAAGAAGCTCCCACAGAACCTGGCGCTCTTAAACGGTTATGTTGACCATGAGTTGCTTGACCAACACCACCAAAACCGTGACGTTTAACAACACCTTGAAAACCTTTACCTTTAGATACACCTTGTACATCTACAAATTCTCCTTCAGCAAAAATAGAAACATCAATAAGATCTCCTAATTTTTGTTCAGTTGCAAATTCCTTGAATTCAACGACTTTTTTCTTAGCAACAGTTCCCGCTTTTTTAAAGTGACCTAAAGCCGCTTTTGTGGAATGTTTCTCGTTTTTGTCATCGAAACCAAGTTGCAACGCTTCGTACCCGTCAACACCTTTGGTTCTGACTTGGGTAACAACACATGGACCTGCCTCAATAACAGTACAAGGAATATTCTTCCCGTTCTCATCAAAAAGACTAGTCATGCCGATTTTTCTACCAATTAACCCAGACATAAATATTAATTATTAATTATTAAATATAAAAACAGAACACATTCGTTTAAGTGAAGCTGTTTTTTAAAGTGGTGCAAAAGTATAACTTATTTACACACAATCCAAAAAAACTTTTCACTTAAACAAAGTGCTCTAATTTACTCTTGAAAAAAAACTTAAACTTTAATTTCTACTTCAACTCCACTAGGTAATTCTAATTTCATTAAAGCATCGATAGTTTTAGATGAAGATGAATAAATATCAATTAATCTCTTATATGACATTACTTCAAATTGCTCTCTTGCTTTTTTGTTTACGTGCGGAGAACGCAATACTGTAAACAATTTTTTGTGAGTTGGCAAAGGAATTGGCCCTGTTACCACTGCTCCGGTAGTCTTAACCGTTTTTACAATCTTTTCAGCAGACTTATCTACCAACATGTGATCGTAAGATTTTAATTTTATTCTGATTTTTTGACTCATTTTCTTAAAGATTAAGCGTTTCCTTTTGCTTTTTTGATTACTGCTTCTGAAATATTAGAAGGCGTCTCTGCATAATGAGAGAATTCCATTGTAGAAGTTGCTCTACCAGAAGATAATGTTCTTAATGTTGTAACATAACCAAACATTTCTGATAAAGGCACATCAGCCTTAATAGTTTTAGCACCATTTCTATCTCCCATGTCATTCACCTGACCTCTACGACGGTTGATATCACCTACGATATCTCCCATGTTTTCTTCTGGCGTAATAACTTCCATTTTCATGATTGGCTCAAGAATTACAGCTCCAGCGGCTTTAGCCACTTCTCTATAACCCATTCTAGCTGCTAATTCAAAAGAAAGCGCATCAGAATCCACCGGGTGGAAAGATCCATCTAACAAAGTTACTTTCAAACTATCTACTTGGTATCCTGCTAAAGGACCAGTTTTCATAGCCTCACGGAAACCTTTTTCAACAGAAGGAATATATTCTTTTGGTACGTTACCACCTTTTACAGCATTAATAAACTGCAATCCAACCGGAACCTTACCATCAACTTCATCTGCTGGCTCAAGTAAAAATACGATATCACCGAATTTACCACGACCACCCGATTGTTTTTTGTAAGTTTCTCTGTGTTGAGCAGATTTTGTAAATGCTTCTTTGTATTCAACTTGAGGCTCACCTTGATTTACTTCAACTTTGAATTCACGTTTCATTCTATCAACTAAGATATCTAAGTGAAGCTCACCCATACCAGAGATAATAGTTTGTCCTGAAGCCTCATCAGTTCTAACTGTAAATGTAGGATCTTCTTCAGCTAATTTAGCTAAAGCCATACCCATTTTATCTACGTCAGCTTTAGTTTTAGGCTCAATAGCAATACCAATTACCGGTGCAGGGAATTTCATAGACTCAAGAATAATTGGGTGTTTTTCATCACACAATGTATCTCCAGTTTTAATATCTTTAAATCCAACAGCAGCTCCAATATCTCCAGCTTCGATATAATCGATTGGATTTTGTTTATTAGCGTGCATTTGGTAGATACGAGAAATTCTTTCTTTATTTCCTGAACGAGTATTCAAAACATAAGAACCAGCATCCAATCTTCCTGAATAAGCACGGAAGAAAGCCAAACGACCTACGAATGGATCAGTAGCAATCTTAAATGCTAAAGCAGCGAAAGGCTCTTTCACATCTGGCTTACGCAAGATTTGAGTTTGATCTTCCTCTAACAATTCAGCATCATCAGGATGAATACCTGTAATACCTTCTTTATCCATTGGAGATGGCAAGTATTTACATACCGCATCTAACATGAACTGAACTCCTTTGTTTTTGAAAGAAGAACCAGCAATCATAGGAATAATCGCCATATCCATAGTTGCAGCTCTTAACGCTTTATTGATTTCGTCTTCAGTGATAGAATCCGGATCTTCCATGTATTTATCAAGCAAGTTCTCATCATAATCAGCAACTGCCTCAATAAGGATATCTCTGTATTCTTTCACTTCATCAACCATATCCGCAGGGATATCAATAATATCAAAAGTAGCTCCCTGAGTAGCATCATGCCAAACAATAGCTTGATTTTTAACCAAATCAACAACACCTCTGAAATCATTTTCTTCACCAATTGGCAAAGTAATCGCAACAGCGTTTGATTTCAACATATCTCTTACTTGTTGACAAACTGCCAAAAAGTTAGATCCTTGACGGTCCATTTTATTTACGAATCCCATACGAGGAACTCTATATTGATCAGCAAGCCTCCAGTTAGTTTCTGATTGTGGCTCAACACCATCAACAGCAGAAAACAAGAAAACCAAACCATCCAATACACGTAAAGAACGGTTTACCTCTACAGTAAAGTCAACGTGCCCAGGAGTATCAATAATATTAAAGTGATATGGCAATGTTTCTGGCAAAGCCTTACCTTGCTCAGTTGGAAAATTCCATTCACAAGTTGTAGCAGCAGAAGTAATAGTAATACCTCTTTCTTGCTCTTGCGCCATCCAGTCCATTGTTGCAGCACCATCGTGTACTTCACCAATTTTATGTGATTTACCTGTGTAAAAAAGAATACGCTCTGTTGTTGTTGTTTTACCAGCATCAATATGAGCAGCAATTCCTATATTTCTTGTATATTTTAAGTCTCTAGCCATTTCTTACGAATTAAAATCTAAAGTGAGAGAAAGCTTTATTAGCTTCTGCCATTTTGTGAGTATCCATTCTTTTCTTAACAGCCGCACCTTCTTCTTTAGCCGCAGCTAAACATTCTGAAGCTAACCTTTGTGCCATTGACTTTTCATTTCTTCTTCTAGAATAAAGTATCAACCACTTCATTGCCATAGAAATTTTTCTGTCTGGACGAATTTGCATTGGAATTTGAAATGTAGCTCCACCCACTCTACGACTACGTACTTCTACGTGAGGCATAACATTTGTTAAAGCATCTTTCCAAATTTCTAACGAAGTTTTCTCGTCATTTTGCTTTTTAGATTCAATGATGTCAATAGCATCATAAAAAACTTTAAAAGCTGTAGATTTTTTACCATCCCACATTAAGTTGTTCACAAAACGCGTTACCAGTTGATCATTAAATCTTGGATCTGGTAAAAGTGGTCTCTTTTTTGCCGCTCTTTTTCTCATGTCTTTTTTTTAATAAAAAGTTATGGGCCATCCGCTAAATGTTATGTGTTACAGATCTCTACTTTACGTTTCAACCTCAACTCTCAACTCCTAACCTCTAACTCTTAACGTTTTAAATTACTTTTTTGCTTCTTTTGGGCGTTTAGCACCATACTTAGATCTTCTTTGCGTTCTTCCTGCTACTCCTGACGTATCAAGCGCACCACGAACGATGTGGTATCTAACTCCTGGTAAATCTTTTACCCTTCCACCCCTAACTAATACTATCGAGTGCTCTTGTAAATTGTGTCCTTCTCCAGGGATGTAAGCATTCACTTCATTACCATTTGTCAAACGTACACGCGCTACTTTACGCATTGCAGAGTTTGGTTTTTTTGGTGTAGTAGTGTAAACACGCGTACAAACCCCTCTTCTTTGAGGACAAGAATCTAAAGCAACCGATTTACTCTTCTTAGTTATCTGAGTTCTTCCTGTTCTTACTAATTGTTGAATTGTTGGCATAATTAATACTAAAAATTATTATGTAAATTTAATTCCCGCTTTTTACGGGGTTGCAAATGTATAAATTATTTTTTACTCTACAAATGTTAATTCATTAATTTTCAACAACATCATAAACACCTAACAATAACTAAAAAAACAATAACATTATTATAACATTTAATTAAAATAAAGTATTATTTATAACAAATTCTCAAAAAGACCATCCAAACAAAAAATCCACAAACATCCATTAGGATATTTAACAATTTTTTAAGAATTTTGCTATTAGAAAGCCCAAATTGATAATCAATGAAACTAAAATCCAACACACTATTATCTCTAATCTTACTGATAATAACTCATCTTTCTTATTCACAGGAAAGAACAGTAACAGGAGTTGTCTCAGACAATTCAGGTCTACCCTTACCAGGTGTTAGCGTTTTAATAAAAGGAACGCAATCTAGCACTCAAACAGATATTGATGGAAAATATAGCATCAAAGCAACAGCAACTGAAACGTTGATTTTTTCTTTCATTGGGATGTCATCTCAAGAATTCAAAGCAATTTCAACAAAAATTAATGTTAAAATGTTGGAAAGCGCTCAAAGTTTAGACGAAGTCCTAGTTGTAGCTTATGGCACTCAGAAAAAAGAGGCAATTACAGGATCAATTAGTGTTATAAAATCGGATAAAATAGAAAACGCAACTTTCTCTAATGTTGCTCAAAGTTTAGAGGGTTTAGTCTCTGGTTTAAGAATAACACAAGCTGACGGTAACCCAGGAGCAGATCCAATTATCAGAATTAGAGGGTTTGGATCAATAAATGCTGATAGCTCTCCTTTAATTGTTTTAGATGGAGTACCTTATTCAGGAAGTTTAAGTAGTATAAATCCTCAGGATATTGAGTCAACTACTGTTTTGAAAGACGCATCTTCTACCTCATTGTATGGCAATAAGGCATCAAATGGCGTTTTATTGATTACAACAAAGAAGGGGAAAAGAAATAATAAGCCTCAAATAAACTTTGATACTAGGTATGGAATAACACAAAGAGGTTCAAAAGAATATAATATCATTAAGAATCCTAAAGATTTTTATGAAGCCTATCATAGTGTATTAACCAACTCTGAATATTATAGGCAAAATACCGATGGAACTCCAATTACTTTACAACAGGCGAGACAGTTTGCTAGTGATAATTTGATTGATAGATTAGGCTACAATGTTTATAATGTTGCTGATAATGCATTGGTTGATCCAATTACTGGCAGACTTAATAGTTCTGCAAATTTATTAGTAAATGACAGTTGGGAAGATGTGCTATTCAGGGATTCAGCAAACTTTACTTCAACAAACTTAAATATCTCTGGTGGCAATCAAGATATAGATTATTACTTCTCTTTAGGGAATGAAGAAAATAATGGCTACACGGTAAGGAGTAACTTTAAAAGAAGTACCGCAAGACTAAAAGTAAATGCTGCTAATATTGTAAAAGTAATTTCTTTGAGTGGTGATATATCTTACGCTAAATCTAATAGCCAGGCAATACCGGCTACTTTTACTCCAACAGATGGCACTCCATCAACAAATTTTGCTAATGCTTTCGGATGGACAAGAAGAATTGCACCGATATTTCCAGTTTATCAATACGATGCCAACTGGAATCCAATAGTTAACAATAATAATCCCGGTGGATTTGCCTATGATTTTGGGTTCGCACAAGATTTTGGTGGTGGAATAGTAAGAGGCCCTAGAAATTATGCCCCCGGCGAACATCCACTCGCGGTTATAGAAAATACGCAGGAAACAAATGCTAAAGATAATTTTAATGCTGCATTTAGAACCAAGGTAGATTTGCCTTTTGACTTAAAATTTGAATATGTAATGAATTACCTTGTAGAAGTTGATCAAAATACTGACTTTACCAAACCAGGTGCAGGTGCATTTGCATTGGCTCAAAATGGACTTTTAACAAACACTAAAGATAATTATTCTGCGTTTACCAACCAACAACTACTAACATGGAAAAAAGATTTTGGAATACATGAAGTAGACTTTCTTCTTGGTCATGAAACTTATGAAGAGAATTTTAACACATTGAGTTTGACTAAGTACAATATAATTGGAAATTTTAGCCCTGTATTAGACAACACATCTGTTTACATAGGCGCGAGTAATTATAACACAAAATATGTAACTGAGGGTTATTTCTCTAGATTTGTTTACGGATTAGACAACAAATATTATTTGAATTTGTCGGGGAGATACGATGCCTCTTCTGTGTTCCATCCTGATGCACGATGGGGAGCTTTTTGGTCAGCAGGTGGTTCTTGGATAATGAGCAAAGAAAAGTTCATGAATGATTCTAAAATTATAAATTATGCTAAATTATCAGTAAACTATGGAACTACTGGTAATGACCGAATTTTATATCCAGACGGATTTCAGACAAGAAACTTTACTGTGTATGAAAACCAATATGAGATAAGTGAAAACAATGGCCAATTAACCCAAACTTTAAAATATTTAGGAAATAAAGATATCACTTGGGAAAAAGCAGCAAGTTTTGACATCGCATATAACATGAGTTTATTTAATAGGTTGAACGTTAATTTAGGCTATTTTAGAAAAACCTCAAAAGATCTTTTGTTTAACATTCCTATACCACTTTCAACTGGACAAGCGACCAGTCCTCAAAACTTTGGTACAATGGTAAATAGTGGCATTGAAACCGAAATATCTTGGAATGCAGTGAAAAGAGAAAAAACTAACTTAACCTTTAATGCCAACCTATCCACACTTAACAATGTAATTAAAGAACTCCCAAGAGACAATATACAGGTTGGTAGCTTTAGAAGAACTGTTGGAAGAAGCATTTATGACTATTACATGGTAAGGTCTGCAGGTGTTAACCCTGAAAATGGGAATGCACAATACTTCACAAAAGATGATACTACAGGTGAAGAAATCATAACCGAAGATTATGCAAGTGCTGTCACATCTGGAAGGGAATTTCTGAACAAACAAGCAATACCCGATTTTACTGGTGGTTTTGGAGCAGACTTACAGTTAGGAAATTTTTCTTTAGGCCTTCAATTTGCTTATCAAGTAGGCGGTTATGGATTGGATAACGAGTATTTCGCACTACTAGGTGCCACTCAAAACATTACTAATTTTCCAGATTATCATAAAACATGGACTATCGAAAATACAACAGCAAGCTTACCTAGAGTAGATCCGTTATCCCCTAATCAATATAGAATTTCTGACATGTATCTTGTAGACCAAAGCTATTTAAGCTTATCTAATATTAATTTAGGGTATCTGTTAAAAAATGATGCTTTAAGAAGAAACCATATTGAAAGTGTTAAAATTTACGGAATTGTAAATAATGGATTTTTATTATACAGTGCAAGACAGGGATACGATCCTCGTCTTAGTCTGGTTGGTTCGTCTTCAAGTGAATATGGGGCGAACAGAACAATTGCACTTGGAATCAATGTTAAATTAAATTAAAAAATACCATGAAAAAAATTGAAAAATATCCGTATAAAAGAATAATCAATTATATGTTCTTGATATTAATTTTGTCTAATTTAGCATCATGTACCGATTTAGATCAGGAATTTGACAAACAGGAATTATTTACAGATTCACACGCTACAGCAGTTATAAATTCTGGTAGTACACAAGGTTTAAAGGCTCTAGATGGCGCTATTTTAGCCTATTTTAGAGATGGTGAATCTAGTGAGGATGAATTTGGAATTAAAGCTGTTGATCTTGGAATGGATTTACGAAGTAATGATATGGACATGAGTCGTAATACATGGTTTGGCTTCTATAATAATTACGACAACGTTATCTTAACTTCTAATGACAATGAATTTATTTGGAAATTCTTCTACAAAATTATTAACAATTCTAATGCTATTATCAATTTAGTTCCACCTACAGCACCAGAAGAAAGTTTGGTTTTCAAATATAAATCACACGCATACAGAGCTATAGCATATTTTTATTTATTAAGAATATATCAGCACACAACATCAGATGATTCGACATTAGCTATTCCTATAGATAAAGGGGATTTTGTGGGCCAGCCTAAATCAAGTATTAACGAAGTTAAAAAGCTGATCCTTGATGATTTAAATGTAGCATATGAAGGCTTAGAATCATACCAAAGAGCATCAAAAGAAGAAGTTGATGCAAACGTGGTAGCCGCATTTTTAGCAAGATACCATTTAACGTACAAAAATTGGGGAGAAGCCGAAAAATACTCAGATATTGCTATGCAAGTTGGAAGCATCAGTGATGATGTCCTTCACGGATTCGACGACATTTCTCTTTCTGAAGTTTTATGGGGAGCAGATGTAACACCAGCCACATCTGAAACATATGCTTCTTTCTTTGCTCATTCCAGTCCTATAAATGACGGTTATAATGGTTGGGATCATATTAAAACGATTAATTCTAATTTATATGATTTTATACCATCTACAGACAAAAGAAAAAAATGGTTTGCTGATCAACTTTATCCAGCCAATACCGTTATAATTCCTGGCACATGGGCTCATTACGCTGCAATTCCAAAATATACAAGCTTAAAGTTTATAGCAGAGCCAGGCCCAGGTGAGTTTATTGGCGATTACATTTATTTGAGAAATACAGAATTTTATCTAACAAAAGCTGAAGCTCTAGCTAGACAAAATAAAAATACTGAAGCTCAGCAGGTATTATTTGATTTAAACACTATTAGAGATGATAGCTATGTTAAATCTAGTAAAACTGGACAAGCTCTTATAGATGAAATTTTGATGTATAGAAGAGTTGAATTATGGGGTGATGGGGTAGCTTCTTTTGATATGGCAAGAAATGGCATTGGTTTGAACAGAAAAGACGGCAGATTAAACCCTGTTATGCCTGGTGCTGATTTAGTGATTCCCGCATTAGATACAAGAATGATTTACGCTATACCATTATCAGAAATTGATGCTAATCCAAACATAAATAATTAAAAAAATAAAATGGAAAAATAGCTCTTTATGACTTTATGCATCCATTTACTTAAATAAAATTAAAACACTCTAAAAACCGCTCAGAATTTGAGCGGTTTTTTTTATATATTTGCGCCATGGAAAAAGAACATCAAATATTCGGGATTAGAGCCATTATTGAAGCAATTCAAGCGGGTTCAACAATAGACAAAGTTTATATTCAAAAAGAAGCCTCTGGCGAATTGATGAAAGACTTAATGAAAGTCATGAAACGTGCTAATGTAAATTTCTCGTATGTTCCTGTTGAAAAACTAAACAAACTTACTCCTAATAACCATCAAGGTGCAGTAGCTACCATCTCTCCTATTTCCTTTTTTGATTTAGAAGCTTTGATAGAAACCGTAGTTGAAAACGGAAAAAAACCATTATTTTTAGTACTTGACCAAATTTCTGATGCCCGTAATTTTGGCGCTATTATCAGAACTGCCGAATGTACTGGAGTAAATGGAATCATTATCCAAAAATCAGGATCAGCTCCTGTAAATGGCGATACGGTTAAAACATCGGCTGGTGCAGTTTTTAATATTCCGATTTGTAAAGTAGAGCATATTAAAGATGCTATTTTTCTTTTGCAAGGAAGCGGAATCAAAACCGTTGCGGCTACTGAAAAAACAGACGATACGATTTACAACGTTAATCTAAATGAAGGGGTTGCAATTATCATGGGTTCTGAAGATCGTGGAGTAAATCCATCCGTTTTAAAAATTGTAGACAAAAAAGCTAAACTTCCAATGTTTGGAACCATAGGTTCTTTGAACGTATCTGTAGCTTGTGGCGCTTTTTTATATGAAGTGGTAAGACAAAGAAGCTAAAGATTTTAGAACGCAGAATTTAGATTTCAGATTTCAGAAAATATAAAAACGAATTAAGACTCAGGTTTTGATTCGTTTTTTTCGTTTGTTACAATATCATAATTAACATCAAAATTAGATGAATAATAAGACTGTATTTCCTCTTCAGTATCAATTACGGATAGATTTACAAAATTGCCATTTTCATCAAATCGCTGCATGAATTTATCTTCCGCTGGATTATAATCTGGCATTTCCCATTCGTATTTTGGTACTTTTTTAAACTCAGGCGTTTGATACAATAGAGCCAAAACAAAACCAGTAATAAAACCTGCCAAATGTCCTTCCCAAGAAATTTTATCATCTACTTTTGGAAAAACATACCAAATCATTCCACCGTAAACTGTAATTATTGCCAAAGACAAAGCCACTAAACGATAATATTGAGTCATAATTCCTTTAAAGAAAATAAACGCAAACAACACATAAATTAATCCACTGGCACCAATATGGTAACTTTCTCTTCCAATCATCCAGGTTAAAATCCCTGAAAACAAAATACCATAACCAACAACTTGGATGGATTGTTTCGAATAAAAAAACTGTAAAGCAGCCAGCAAAACTAAAAGCGGAATGGAATTATTATAAAGATGGTTCAAATTAGAATGAATAAAAGGACTAAAAATTACACCTTGCAATCCTGAAAAAGTGCGAGGATAAATCCCGTTTTCTACGAAATCAAAATGAAAACGAATTTCTATCCAATACACAAACCACAGGAATAACACAAAAAAAAGTGGAAGCCCTATAACCGCATTTGTAAATTTGAAATCTTTGTCCATTTTATTACTTTAAAACAGTACAATCAATTATGTAACCAAATACAATATAATGCTATTTTGTCATAAAGTTAAATCGGTAATTGGGATATTTGTTGATTTGATAGTTATAAAATCCTAAATTTGATTTCAGATTTAAAAAAATGGAAGCACCACTAGCAGAACGCATACGCCCGCAAAAATTAGACGAATACATCAGTCAATCGCATTTGGTTGGTCCCAACGGATCTTTGACGCAACAAATTGCCAAAGGAATTATTCCGTCATTAATATTTTGGGGACCACCGGGAACAGGAAAAACGACTTTAGCTCAAATTATTGCGCAGGAATCGCAACGTCCATTTTTTATCTTAAGCGCCATCAATTCGGGCGTGAAAGACATTCGCGATGTAATTGAAAAAGCCAAACAAAGTGGCGGACTTTTCACTGCCAAAAATCCAATTTTGTTTATTGATGAGATTCATCGTTTTAGCAAATCACAACAGGATTCCTTATTGGCAGCAGTCGAAAAAGGTTGGATTACACTCATTGGTGCTACAACCGAAAACCCTAGTTTTGAAGTTATTCCCGCACTACTTTCGCGTTGTCAGGTTTATACTTTGAATGCTTTTACCAAAGCAGATTTAGAATCTCTTTTAGCTAGAGCCATGAAAACGGATACTTATTTGCAAACTAAGAATATCCAATTAGAAGAAACTGAAGCGCTATTGCGACTTTCAGGCGGTGATGGACGCAAACTATTGAATATTTTCGAATTGGTCGTAAATGCATCGGCTGAAGACGAAATTGTCATTACAAACAATCGTGTGCTTGAATTGGTGCAACAAAATACGGTGTTGTATGACAAAAGTGGCGAACAACATTATGACATTATTTCGGCTTTTATCAAATCCATTCGCGGAAGCGATCCTAATGGCGCTGTTTATTGGCTAGCCCGAATGATTGAAGGTGGTGAAGATGTAAAATTTATTGCCCGAAGATTGCTTATCTCGGCTAGTGAAGATATTGGAAATGCTAATCCTACTGCCTTAATTATGGCTAACAATACGTTTCAGGCAGTAACCACTATTGGTTATCCAGAAAGCCGAATTTTACTGAGTCAATGCGCTATTTATTTAGCAACTTCACCTAAAAGCAATGCTTCGTATATGGCAATTAATACGGCACAGCAAATTGTAAAACAAACAGGGGATTTATCAGTTCCAATCCATTTACGCAATGCACCAACTAAGTTGATGAAAGAATTAGGTTATGGAGAAAATTATAAATATTCGCACGAATATGCTAATAATTTTGCCGAACAAGAATATTTACCCAAGGAAATAGAAAACACACCAATTTATGTTCCGGGAAATAATTCAAGAGAAAATTCGACTCGTGAATTTCTTAAAAACCGTTGGAAAGACAAATATGGTTATTGAAGAAGTTGGAAGCAGGGAGTTAGAAGTTAGAAGTAAAAAAACAGATTCCAGATTAGATGATTAACATTCTTAATCTGAAATCTGAAATCTGAAATCTGAAATCTGAAATCTGAACTAAAACTTAACGTTTACTTTTTCGGAAACTAATTGATCGTTTTGATAATATTCAAAAAACCATTGGTTTTCTTTTTTAATCAATACTCCTTGTTGACTTCCTTTTTGAGCTAGGAAAGAATTAGCATCTGAAGTTTTAAAAAGCTTCATTATCACAGTTGGTTTACTATCAATAAGCTGATAATTTCCTCCCGCCAATGGTTGTGCAAAAAGCAATTCATTTGGATCAATAGCCTTATTTATTACAACTTCAGTTGTAGCCACAGCTGTAGCTGGCACTGATTGTTTTACTTCTTCAACTTTTGCGGGCTTTTCAGCCATTGCAACATTTGTTCCGCCGTTGTATTGGTATTCTAATTCATAAATGGATGCAAATGCTTTATTTAAAGCATCTGTATAAGCCAATTGAAATTCTTTTTCTCTACTCACTCCAACTTCTGACTGGTATACAATTTTACCAAAACAATCTTTAAAAGTGATGTACAGTTTTGTTGTTAAAAACCCACTATCTTTCACAACATCATAATTCAAAACAGCACATCTGTCAATGGTACTTGGGACAACCTGATTAGAATAATATACATCAAAACCTACTTTGTTCAAATTAAATTTAGAAAGTGTAGCTAATCTATATTGATTTTCTGATTTTAAGAATTCAAATTTTAAAGGCACGACTACCGTTTTATAGTCGTTCAAAGATTGCGCAATACCCAAACTGGAAACGAGCAATAAAAAAAATAAAAATAGTTTTTTCATGGTTATAAATAGTTTTTAAGTTCTAATAAATGATTGATTTGTTTAATATTATTATTGGCTACAGCCAATTTACTTTCGTTAAAATAAATAGCGTCAATTCCTGCATCTAATGCGCCTAAAACATCTGCTTCTATTGAATCGCCAATCATTATACTTGTTTCTTTTTTGGCTTTAGCCAAATCTAAAGCAAATTCAAAGATAATAGGATTCGGCTTTTTAACTCCTGCCATTTCTGAATTTGTAATTGTCGAAAAATAAGGATTTAAATTAGCATTGGTAAGTTTCTTGACTTGGACATGAGCAAAACCATTGGTAATAACATGCAACTTATATTTACCCATTAAGTAATCTAAAATCTCAAAAGTGCCATCAAAAAGATGATTATTTTCAGTCAACAAATCAATGTATTCTTGTGAAATAAGATCAATTTCTGGATCTGAAATTTCATAATTTATAGCATCAAAAGACAATTTCAATCTATCGTAACGCAATTGCTGATGTGTTATTTTATCATACTGATACAATTTCCAGCAAGATTGATTAATTGGAATATACTTTTCAATAAACAAATCAATACTAACTGACGGATGCTTATTAGCAAAAATACTTTCAAAAGTAATTTTAGAATTTTTATCAAAATCCCAAAGGGTATGATCTAAATCAAAAAAAACATCTTTTATATTATCAATTCTCATTTCTACTTTTTAAAAAATCCCTTCATCCACAAAACTAAAATATTTTGTCTCTGTTACAATCAAATGATCCAAAACTTTAACATCTAAACTATCACCTGCAACTTTTAATTTCTTGGTAATTTGTTTATCGGCATCGCTTGGAACCAAAGTCCCCGACGGATGATTGTGACATAATATTAAAGCGGTTGCACCTTTTTCGAGCGCCATTTTAAAAACCAAACGCACATCTACAATTGTTCCCGTAATTCCACCAATACTCATTTGTACTTTCGAAATGACTTTGTTGGAATTATTCAAATACAAAATCCAAAATTCCTCATGCGGCAATTCGCCAATAATGGGTTGCATAATTTCAAAAACCGTCTTACTTGAAGTGATTTTAGTTAATTCGACGGCTTCCTCTGCTCTTCTTCGCCTTCCCAACTCCATTGCAGCAATTATCGAAATCGCCTTTGCCTCGCCTATTCCCTTAAACTCCATCAATTGCGCCATTGACAATTTGCCCAGACTATTCAAATTATGAGCTACACTGGCTAAAATCCTTTTACTCAAATCAACCGCCGATTCGTTCCTGCTTCCTGAACCAATCAAAATAGCAATTAACTCGGCATCACTTAAAGCACTTTTGCCTTTGAACATTAATTTCTCTCTCGGCTTATCGTCTTCGGACCAATTGGTAATGGGGAAATTAGTTTGTTCCACTGAATTTATTTATAAATAATTATACTACAAAAGTAAAAGTAACGTTATTTTGATTAAAGATAAAAAAATATGAAGTCAATTTATTTATTCTTATTTATAATTTCGTTTATAACGAACGAATCCAAAGCACAACTTCAAACTGCCAGCAAACCATTTGCCACCAAACTATCCGATGCAGCCCTTGCTATTATTGACCCAAACATAATTTATGATCCTTCTTATTTTGGTATAAAATATCCAAATGGCGATATTCCTAAAAACAAAGGAGTTTGTACCGATGTTATTATTCGAGCGTATCGAAAATTGGGTATTGATTTACAAAAAGAAGTACACGAAGATATGAAATCTCATTTTTCGAAATATCCCAATTTAAAAAAATGGCGAATGACAAAAACGGATACTAATATTGACCATCGTAGAGTTCCCAATCTTGAAGTTTTCTTTGAAAGAAAAGGAACAAAATTAGCCGTTTCAAAAAACGCAAGCGATTATAAAACTGGAGAAATCGTGACTTGGCTGATTAACAATAAACTTCCTCATATTGGCATTGTAACCAATCGAAAATCAAAAGATGGCAAACGAAACCTGATTGTTCACAATGTAGGAAATGGACAAGTTTTAGAAGATTGTTTATTCAGCTACACCATTGTTGGACATTTTAAATATGTAAAATAAAAAGCATCCATTTTGAAATTGAAATGGATGCTTTTTTGTTTTTACCCAATCAACCCTTTTACCTCATCAAAATTCAATCCGCCATAATTTCCTGAACTCATTAATAATAAAGCGGAATTATCCAGATTTAAATTGAAAAGATATTCTTTGAACTCAGCAGGATTAGTATAAATAATCAAATCTTCACGATTGAAGGCTTTGGCAATTTGCTCATAAGTTACTTCTTCTAATTGTTTAATTTTTACCGCATCAGGCGAATAAAAAACCACTGCTGTATCTGCATAAGCTAATGCACCTTCATATTCTTTTAGGAATTCAGCATTCAAACTGCTATAAGTATGCAATTCTAAACAAGCCACTACCGTTCTATCTGGATATTGTTCTTTAACCGCTTTTGTGGTTGCTGAAACCTTAGATGGCGAATGGGCAAAATCTTTATAAGCTACTTTTGTTTTGCTTTCAGCAATTTTTTCCAAACGTTTTGAAGCGCCTTTAAAACTCGCAATTGCTTCGTAAAAATCAGCTTCATCCACACCCATATTTTGGCAAATCCATTTGGCTCCAGCCAAATTATTCAAATTATGCGCTCCAAAAACGGTAATTGGCATATCGCCTTCGGGAGTTTCTAATAAGGTTGTTCCGTTATCTACTTTATAATTTGGTGTATGATAGGCTATTTTTCGAATCGGATTTGTTGCTGCTTCGGCAACACGTTTTACTTCTGAATCATTTTCGTTGTAAACTAAAATTCCACCATTGGTGATTTTATCAATAAAAATCTCAAACTGCTCCACATAGTTTTCATACGTTGGAAACACATTAATATGATCCCAGGCAATTCCAGAAATCAAAGCGATATTGGGTTGATACAAATGAAATTTTGGTCGTCTGTCAATTGGCGAAGACAAATATTCATCACCTTCTAAAACCATAAAATCATTCTCTTCGGTAAGATGCACCATGGTATCAAAACCTTCTAATTGTGCCCCAACCATATAATCTACTTCAATATCATGGTAATGCATAACGTGCAAAATCATAGAAGTAATAGTTGTTTTTCCATGAGAACCACCAATAACTACACGAGTTTTATTTTTTGATTGCTCGTATAAAAACTCAGGATAAGAATAAATTTTCAAACCTAATTCCTGTGCTTTTAACAACTCAGGATTGTCAGCTTTTGCGTGCATTCCTAAAATTACAGCTTCAATATCTGCAGTGATTTTTTCAGGAAACCATCCTAGTTCAGCTGGTAAAATTCCTTTTTTATCTAAACGGGATTTTGAAGGTTCAAAAATAGCATCATCGCTTCCTGTAACCTGATATCCTTTATTGTGGAGTGCTAAAGCCAAATTGTGCATAGCGCTTCCGCCAATGGCAATAAAATGTGTTTTCATATTTAGATATTCGCTTGTGCGTAAGTTTTATTTTCCTTAATTAATTTTCGTTTTTCTTTTTAAATTCTTCTAAAACCGCTTGTGCCTTTTCGGGCGATTTCATTTTATTGGCGTACAAATTAGCCAACTTTTGATAGGTTTTTTTCGAATTTCCCACAGTAATTGCTTTTTTATAAAGTTGCTCTGCCTTTGTATATCTTTTAAAATATTCTTCAATATGCCCTCGGGACAAATAGCCATCAACGGATGAAATTTGCAACAATTCGTTAGAATATTTTATCGCTTTTTTTTCACTTCCACCTAAAATTCCCGGCAATTGAAGGTTCAATTCTATCAAAGCCCATCTGGCTTCAATGTGTTTTGGATTTAATTGAATTGCTTTTTCGAAATTGCTTCGCACTTCATCAATCATCCCTAATGCTTTGAATCTATTGACCTCTAAAGCTTTCATTCCTAAAACACCACCGTATTTAAAATAAAAATCGGCTTCAGAAGGTTTTATTTTTTTTAATTTTCCGTAATACGATAAGGCTTCATCCCAGTCTTTAGTGCGTCCTGCAATGTCTCCTAAATATTCCATGATTTTTATATTGGATGGATTTTTTTTCAACAGTGCTTCAAATACAGGCTTGGCTTGTTCAAATTTTCCATCATCAAATAACTGTTGGGCCTTCTCCAGATTTACCTGAGAAAAAACCAATATTGGAAATAAAAAAAATACTAGTAGGAAGTGTTTCATTTTCCAAAAATAAGGAAATTAAAAAGGATTATAAAAACTTTATGTCTTATAATAAGCATAAATAATAACCTAATAGAAATCTTAAAACAACCTTATAATAACATCTCAGATATACTTTCGTATAATGAAAATTTGGAAACATGAAAATATTCTATGCCATTCAGGCAACAGGAAATGGGCACATTAGTAGAGCAACACAATTGTATCCTTATCTACAAAAATTTGGGACTGTCGATTTCTTTTTAAGCGGAAACAATGCTACTCTAGACATCAAATTACCTATAAAATTCAAGAGCAAAGGTTGTAGTTTGCATTACAGCAAATGTGGCGGATTAAATTATTGGGACATTGCCAAAAACATCAAACCTCGCCAAATTTACAAAGATGCCGATGCACTTCCGTTAAAAAATTATGATGTTATCATCAATGATTTTGATTCCATTACTTCTCTTGCTTGCAAAATGCAAAAAGTACATTCGGTGCAATTAGGACATCAGGCGAGTTTTATTTCGACCAATACTCCAAGACCAGAGAAAAAGAGTTTAATGGGCGAAATGATTCTGAAACATTATGCGCCATCTCCTAAAAATATTGGCTTACATTTTGAAAAATACGATTCTTTTATTCTTCCTCCCATCATCAAAGACGAGATTGTTCAAGCTGAACCCACCAACTTAAAACACATCACCGTTTATTTGCCTTCATTCGACAAAGACTGTCTTGAAAAAGCGTTTAACAAAGTAAAAGATGTGCAATTTCACTGGTTTTTACAAGGAGTAGAGTTCAAACATACCATTGGGAATATTACTTATTTTCCAGTGAATCAGAAAAAATTCAACGAGAGCTTAATTACTTGTGAAGGCATCATCACGGGCGGTGGTTTTGAAACTCCAGCCGAAGCCTTACATTTAGAGAAAAAAATACTTTCTATTCCTATAAAAAATCATTACGAACAAGAATGCAATGCAGCTGCCTTAAAAAAAATGGGAGTTCCAGTGGTTTATGAAGCAGGAAAAAATTTCGAAACCATTATAGAAAACTGGCTCAATCAGGATATTATCTATCCAAAAATGCAAGCCAACAACATTCCTGAAACTTTACAATTTTTGTTTGATACATATAAACAATGAGAGAAAATTTCGATTGTTTTTTTAACTATTAATGATTTGTAATTTACTGATTTGTTAGTTCGAACGAAGTCGAAAACATTGGCAAACAGGATTAACTTCATTTTAACCAAAAATAAACCTACAAAAACAACCACTTATTCAAATTAAAAATCTACTTTTAGCACTATTTTTCACATCATTTCCAACCTTTTTCAGTAAAAGGTTCTCTATAGATAAAAATAGTTCTTATGAAAAAACTCTTCTTACTTCTAGTATTGATTTCGACTTCAGTTTTTGCACAAAACTTCCAAAAAAACTGGGATAAGGTAATAGACCACGAAAAATCAGGAAAGATAAAATCGGCTAGTAAAATAGTCGATGGGATATACAAGAAAGCCGTTAGTCAAAAAAATGAACCCCAAATTATAAAATGCTTTTTCTATCAATCAAAATACTTACAAGTAGTTGATGAAAACGCACAAACCAAAATTTTAGACAATCTAAACCAAGAAATCAATCGTGCGTCTATTCCATCAAAATCAATTTTAAATTTAGTTCATGCCAAATGTTTGAATGATTATTTCAATCGAAACAATCACACTATTAGAAATAGGACAAATACCGCAAGTATAAATAAGCAATTTATGACTTGGACAGAAAACGATTTTACCACTAAAATCAATTCTGCTTTAAAAAAAACATTAGAAAACGAGAACATTTTAAAAGCAACTCCATTAAAAGGTTATGAAGCAATTTTTGATTATTTTGATCAAGAAAAATTCAAAAAACAGAATCTATTTGATTATTTACTCCAAGAAAAAATTGCTTTTTATACTCAAAAAATAGAGCAATGGCGTATTAAAAAAAGTGAATTTGTAGCTTTAAAAGATTCTTTATTTGGAAATTCCGAATACTTTGTAAAAAATAATTTCGATTTTATTACGGATAAATACCTTAAAAGAACACTTAAATTATTGCAAATAAAAGAGAAAAACAGTCCTTCATTAGCAAATCAGTTGGAGCGTATTCAATTTTGTGCGACCTATTTAATAGACAGCAATGAAGTTTACTTAAGTACATTAAAACGTCTTCAAAAATTAGCAAAAGACACTCTTTTAACACAAAAAATTCAATTGGACAAAGCTGTTATTTTGAGTAATCAAGCTTCTAGAGAAAGGTGTCCTGATTGCAACATACAGGCAGTAGCAATACTTGACAGCATAATTAGAATAAACAACATTTCTAATTCGTATAAACAAGCCGTTCAAAAAAAGCAAGATATAGTTTCGAAATCTCTTTCGATTCAAATGCAAAAACAAAGTTATTCGGACGAAAATACCAGAGCTTTTATAGCTTATAAAAACGTGAATCATGTAGCTATTTCTTTCTATGAAATTAATCACAATCAAGCAGAACAATTCAGAAATTCATCCTATCCAAAAGATAGCTTAGCTGATGTAATCATTAAAAATCAAAAAACGGTAATTACTAAAAACTATCCTCTTTTAAACAAAAAAGATTATTTTGAATATTCCACCGAAGTACTTTTGCCGCAACTTAAAACGGGTAATTATTTAGCTTATTTTGAAAGTGATTCCGATATAGAAAACAAAAAAGCATTTGCCTACGAAACCATTAGCATCACGAATCTATCTGTTTTGGCTTCGCAAAAAGATAATACTGAAACCTTTCAAATTTTAGATCGAAAAACAGGAAAACCGCTTGAAAATGTTAGCATCAAATTATTAAATCAAACTATTAAAACAGATAAAAATGGTTTGGCTTCTTACACCAAAGAGAAAAACCATAAGAATTATAAACCTATCTTATTGACAACTGCCAATGACACCCTTTTAGTTACTAAAAACTATTCGGCTTATTACAATGAATACGATGCAACGGATGACGAAAACACCAAAGGAAAAGTAGAATTTTATTTAGATCGAGCCATTTATCGTCCGGGACAGACAGTATATTACAAAGGAATTGCTTTTCAAAAAAAAGGAAACACAACAGCTATTGTTGCACAAACTTCTTTCAAAATTACAGTGAAAGATGTCAATAACAATGATTTTAAAGAATTTGAAGTTACCACCAATGAATTTGGTTCTTTTTCAGGAGAATTTGTATTGTCAAAAACTGGATTAACTGGCAATTTTAGAATAGAAGCTGACGAACCTGATGATTATGAAAAAGACGCTATTTATAATAAAGTAGAAGATGAACATCCGTTTTGGGATGTTGTAACTTTTGAATATTCTGAAATTAGTTTTAAAGTAGAGGAATACAAACGTCCTAAATTTGAAGTTCGTTTTGAACCTATAACTAAATCATACCGAATCAATCAAAATATACAAGTAAAAGGAATTGCTAAAGCTTTTGCGGGAAGTAACATTACTGATGCTAAAGTGAGTTATACAGTAGTTTGTAATTCCAATTATTATAACTCGGAAGCTTCAAAAAATTTGGCTACAGCCGAAACCATCACGGATGCTTCAGGAAAATTTAAGATTGATTTTAAGGCAGTTCCTTTTAAAAACGCAGAAAAAGAGAATTTACCTGTTTTTGAATATACTATTCAAGCAACAGTAACTGATATTAACGGAGAAACTCATTCCGCAAATACCATTATAAAAGTAGGTTATCATGATTTAGTACTTTCGGCAACAATTCCAAATCAAATTGAAACCAAAAACAAAAATGAAATACGCTTTTCCAGTACAAATCTCAACGGTGCATTTTTAGCTACCAAGGGCGAAATTAAGATTTATTATGTTAGACCATTAATTAACAAATTCAAACCCAGAATTTGGGAAAAACCAGAAATAGAAAGTATTACTGATGAAGAATTCGAACAATTATTTCCTTATGAAAACAATACCAAAACAGTTGCTGACAGTCTGACAGAAGTATTAGTTTTTTCTAAAAAAGTGGATACAGCAACAGATAAAAAATTGATACTTGATTTTATTTCGAACCACAAATCCGGAGATTATAAAGTGATCTTCTCGGCTAAAGATGCTTTCGACAATAACATTAAAACGCAAGCTAATTTCCGTTTAATTCAAAGCAATGACAAATACAATTTAAGCAAGTTGTTTACCGCGACCCAAGTCAATTCAAACCCTAAAAAAGATGGTTTTGTACTGGTAAAACTGATTTCGATTATTCCAAATCTTTACATTAGTACTACTGGAAATTATAATAGTAAAACGTACTTTGATAATACCTTTCACTTGACAAACAATGAAACCATTATCAAAATTCCGTTGCTAAAAGAATTCGAAAACAAATTACAGTTAAGTTTTCAGACTGTTTTTGAAAATAGTCTTTATTACGATGGAATTGAAGTCCTCTTAGAAAAAGAAAAGGAACCTAAATTAGAGTTTAGTATTGAAAGTTTTAGAAACAAAATACAGCCTGGAAGCACTGAAAACTGGTCGTTTCAATTAAAAGCAACCAATAGTCAACAAGAAGCAGAAGTTCTGGCTTCGATGTACGATAGCTCCTTAGATCAATTTACTAAAAAGAATTGGAACGGATTAGCATTTTATGAGTACAATAATAATCACGGCCACTACAAAACATCCTTTGGTTTCGATAAAATTTATAGCACTTTTAGAAATTTGAATCACTTTTCACAATCTCTTTCACTTACTAATGAAGAAACGCAACTAATGTGGTTTGGATTTGATTTCAATAATTCAGATTCCAATTATCAACAAATGGAGTATCAAAAACAACTGAATAAAAAAGCTAAAAAACCTGCCAATGTCAAAATGATTTCAGGAATTGTTACTGACGGAAAGATTCCTTTATTAGGTGTAAGTATTTTCATAAAAGGAACTCAACGAAGTACTATAACTGATTTTAAAGGATATTATCAAATAGAAGCAGCTAAAGGTGAAAAAATAGTTTTTTCTTATATTGGATTCATGTCTAAAGGAGTTTTAGTTAATTCTAAATTGATTAATGTTCAATTAGAAGAATCTAGCAATAGTTTACGAGAAGTAGTCGTAGTGGGTTATGGAACTCAGAAAAGAAAAGATTTAGTAGGATCTATTTCCTCTATTAGTGGAGATAAACTTCGAGAAACACAACCCGTAACATTCGAGGAAGCACTACAGGGAAAAGTGGCTGGTGTTTCTAGTCAACCAGGAGGAGCCGTTAGTATACAAATTAGAGGATTATCGACTAGCTACGACCCAAACAACCAGCCCCTATACATCATTGACGGAGAAATAGTCCCAGCAGGAAGTCTGAAAAATTTTAATCCAACTGATATTCTTTCAATAGATATTTTAAAAGATGCTTCGGCAACGGCTAATTATGGTAATCAAGCCACCAACGGTGTAATTATCATCACAACCAAAAAAGGATTGGAAGCCTTAACACAGGTAACAGCACGAAAAAATCTTTCGGAAACCGCTTTCTTTTATCCTAATCTAAAAACAGATTCGAAAGGAAAAATCTCTTTCAATTTCACATCGCCTGAAGCTTTAACTTCATGGAAACTTAGATTATTGGCACACAATAAAAGTGCTGTTTCGGCTTATTTAGAAAAAACTGTTGTCACCCAAAAGGAGCTGATGCTTTTACCTAATTTCCCTCGTTTTTTAAGAGAAAAAGATACGATTGTTATTAGTGCAAAAATTGCCAATATGACTAATCAAACTAAAACTGGAATTGCGCAATTACAGTTTTTTGACGCTACTACTATGCAGCCTATTGATAGCAAAATGTTGAACGCAAAAAACGTTCGAAATTTTAACATCATCGCTTTTGGAAATACAACGGCAACATGGAAAATTAGTATTCCAGAAGGCTTGCAAGGCGTTCAATATCGAATTGTTGCAAAGGCTGTAAATTATTCGGATGGCGAAGAAAACATCCTTCCTGTTTTAACCAATAACATGCTCGTTACTGAAAACAGACCGATTTGGGTTCGTGAAAATTCAAGCAAAAGTTATACTTTCGAAAATCTAAAAAACAACAATTCCACAAGTTTTAAAAATCATCAGTTTACATTAGAATATACTTCTAACCCAACTTGGCTGGCTCTACAATCGCTACCCTATTTGATGGAATATGAACACGAATGTGCCGAACAAACTTTTGCCCGTTTTTATGCTAATGCCTTGGCTTCCAAAATTATTTCGAGTAATCCTAAAATTGCTGCTTTATTCGAAAATTGGAGAAAAAATGGAAAACTAAATGCTAAACTCGAAGAAAATGAAGAATTAAAATCGATTATTCTTGCTGAAACACCTTGGTTAAACGATACACAAACCGAGACCGAGAAAAAAAGCAAATTAGCATTTCTATTCGATTTAGAAAAGATGAAAAACTCACAAGAAGCTACTTTTAACCAATTAAAACAAAAACAAAGTGCATCGGGTGGTTTCGCCTGGTTTGATGGCGACAGAGAAAACGAATACATTAGCAGACATATTTTGGCAGGTTTAGGACATTTATCCAAATTGGATAAAAGCGCAAACAATGAATCTAAAATTAATTCTATCGCTAAAACTGGGATTCCGTTTTTAGATGGTAAATTTTTAAACTCCCATAAAACAAGAACTAAGAATCTAAAACCAACTGACAAATTGATTTGGATTAACCCAAATATCGATTTACATTATTTATACACCCGAAGTTTCTATTTAGAAAATTATCCGCTTTCGGATTCGTTGAAAAAAACAACTAAATTATATCTCGAAATCGCTAAAAAAGAGTGGTCAAACTATTCTCTTTACGAAAAAGGATTGGCAGCTTTGACTCTAAATCGTTTTGGTGAAAGAGAAGCAGCGAAAAAAATCTTAGAAAGCTTGAAAGAAACAGCATCAAACAATGAAGATTGGGGTATGTATTGGATCGAAAACAAAGCAGGTTGGTATTGGTACCAAGCTCCTATTGAAACCCAAGCCTTGCTTATTGAAGCTTTCTCCGAAATTACAAACGACAACAAATCGGTGGATGCAATGAAAGTGTGGTTGTTAAAAAACAAACAGACCAAAAACTGGCCAACGACCAAATCTACAACCGAAGCCATATATGCTTTGCTTTTACAAGGTTCTGATTGGTTGAGTGTTAAGGACAATACAATTATAAAAGTAGGAGAAGAAAAATTGCTGACTAAGAAACTATCCGAAAACGAGAAAGAGTCAGAAACAGGCTATTTAAAACTCAACTGGAAAGCCAACGAAATTAAAAAGGAAATGGCAACCACCAACATTCAAAACAAATCGAAAGTTCCCGGATACGGCGGAGTGTATTGGCAGTATTTTGAAGACTTGGATAAAATAAAAACAGATGATACAAACACACTTTCGGTTTCGAAAGAATTACATTTAAAGAAAAACGCAGCTAACGGAATGACTTTACAGAAAATAACAACCAAAAATCCGTTACAAATTGGCGATTTGGTTACTGTTAGACTTATCATTACAACAAAAGAAAACATGGAATTTGTACACTTAAAAGATTTGCGTGCTTCCTGCTTCGAACCTGAAGACGCATTATCTTCTTATGATTACAAAGAAGGGCTGGCTTTTTACAAAAGCACTAAAGACGCCGCTACGCATTTCTTTTTTGATAGAATAAACAAAGGCGTCTATGTCTTAGAATATGATGTAAGAGTAAACAATAGTGGTGATTTTTCAAATGGAGTAACGACCATACAAAGTATGTACGCTCCAGAATTCACCAGTCATACTAAAGGAATTCGAGTTCAGGTAAAGTAGTTGTTTATACCCTTTTTAACCAAAAAAACCACTAACAAATTCAATTTTATTAGTGGTTTTTATATCTTGTGAAAATGCTATTTAGTCATTCAACATTTTCCAAAGTTTGTCTTTTAATTCTGTTAATCCTTGTTGGGCAACAGAAGAAATAAACATATAAGGAATGTCTTTGAACGACACATCCAGCTCCTTTTTCAATTCGGCTTTCAATTCATCATCCAGCATATCGCATTTAGAGATTACTAAAAGGCGCTCTTTGTCTAACATCTCAGGATTGTATTTGGTCAATTCGTTAACCAAAATATCATATTCCCCCTTAATATCGGGCGTATCAACAGGAACAAGAAACAACAAGGTTGAGTTTCGTTCAATATGTCGTAAAAAATAATGTCCTAATCCTTTTCCTTCCGCTGCTCCTTCGATAATTCCAGGGATATCGGCAATTACAAACGATTGAAAATCTCTATATGCTACAATTCCTAAATTTGGTTTTAAGGTAGTAAATGGATAATCGGCAATTTTTGGCTTAGCCGAAGTCAAAACCGACAATAAAGTAGATTTTCCAGCATTTGGAAAACCAACTAAACCAACATCGGCCAAAACTTTCAGTTCCAAAATCACGTCCATTTCTACACCAACTAAACCTGGTTGGGCATATCTGGGCGTTTGATTAGTCGAACTTCTAAAATGCCAGTTTCCTAAACCACCTTTACCTCCTAAGCAAAGAATTTTTTTCTCACCGTGATCCGTAATTTCAAACAAAACTTCACCTGTTTCTTTATCTTTTACGACAGTCCCCAGAGGCACTTCGATATATTTATCATCTCCATCAGCTCCTGTACTTCTATCGCCTCCACCGTCTCCACCGTGACCGGCTTTAATATGACGTGCAAATTTCAAGTGAAACAAAGTCCACAATGCTTTATTTCCAACTAAATAAACGTGTCCTCCACGACCACCATCACCACCATCTGGCCCTCCATACTGGATGAACTTTTCTCTATGTAAATGCGTAGAACCTTTCCCTCCTTTTCCGGATGAAACAAATATTTTTACGTAATCTACAAAATTTCCTTCTGTCATAATTTAAGTTTTGAGTTATGAGTTATGGGTTATGAGTAACACTGCTTACTCATAACCCATAACTCATAACCTATTTTTATTTATTACCAATGTTCAATATTTTAATCGCAAAAACTACCAACTAAAAACCTGAACACTGAATACTTTTATTTTAAGGCTTTCACCATTACTTTATCAATCTTCGCACCATCCATATCGATCACTTCCAATTCAAATCTATGCCAATGCAATTTTTCTCCTTCTTTTGGAATACGCGACAATTCGGTCATGATTAATCCGCTAAGTGTAGTCACATCGTAATCACTTAACAAATCATCTAATTCAAAATAAGTCAAGAAATCGTGTAAGGAATAATGTCCGTCAATTAACCAACTCCCATCTTCTCTTTCAATTAATTGGAAATCTTCTTTATAAAAATCAGAAGCATTTCCAACCAATGCTTCTAAAATATCATTCAATGTAATCACTCCTTGAAAAACCCCATATTCATCAGCTACAATTGCATAATGAATTCCTGTCTTTTTAAAGTTTTCCAAAGCAGTATAAGCCGTAGTATGTTCCATTAAATATGGTGCTTCTGTCATAATACTTTGTAAATTGAAATCTTCTTTTTCAATAGTAGCAAAAATATTTTTTAGACTTACAACACCTACTATATCATCAAAATTATCCTTATACACTGGATAAAAAGAATGTAATTCTTGAAGCATAAACTCTTTTACCTGACTTTTATTCGAATTCAACGGCAATAGAACTACCGACTTTCTATGCGTCATCAACGAATTTACTTTACGGTCTCCAATATGAAAAACGCGCTCTACAATATCCTGTTCAATTTCCTGAACTTCTCCTCCTTCGGTTCCTTCTTTAATAATTGCCTTAATTTCTTCTTCGGTTACTTTTCCGTCTGCCGAAGGCTTAATTTGAAGTACTCTTAATAAAAATTCAGTAGAATGAGTTAATAACCAAATAAAAGGTGCAGTAACAATAGAAACAATTTTCATGGGCATAGCAACTGTTTTTGCTATTGTTTCCGGATAATTTAGTCCAATTCTTTTAGGTACTAATTCACCTAATACCAAAGAGAAAAAAGTCAAAACCACCACCACAATTCCAACTGCTATAGAATGAGCTTGAGATTTTAAAACATCAAATTCCAAAATAAAAATCTCTACATCTGATGTGATTTTATCACCACTGAAAATACCCGTTAAGATACCAATTAATGTTATCCCGATTTGAACCGTTGATAAAAACTTATTTGGCGAATTAGCCAAATCTAGTGCTGTTTGTGCACTCGTATTTCCTTTTTTAGCTGAACTTTCAAGCCTTGATTTTCTAGCCGAAATTAAAGCAATTTCAGACATCGAAAAAACTCCGTTGAGTAGAATCAAAAAAAGAATAATTAATAGTTCCATAGGTATGTTTCTAGTTTAAAAATTTAAAGTTTAATGTCGCTAAAATAATTTTAGCGACATTAAACTTTAAACTCAACCGTTTGTAATTATAAATTGTCAATTACGTTACTTAAACGCTCTGTAATTTCAGCAATTGTTCCAATACCGTTTACGGCATAAAATTTATTTTGCTCTTTATAAAACCCAATAAGTGGGGCTGTCTTCTCATTGTATTCCTGGTATCTGTTACGAATTTTTTCTTCGTCCTGATCATCCGCTCTTCCAGAAGTTTTTCCTCTTTCTAACAATCTTGCCACAAGAATTTCATCATCAGCTTCTAATGCAACGGTAGCTGTAATTTTTTCGTTTTTAGTTGCTAAAAAAGCGTCTAATGCTTCTGCCTGTGCAATTGTTCTTGGAAAACCATCAAATAAGAAACCTGCCGAATCTGGATTAGCTTCTACTTCACTTTGCAACATTTTAATTGTCACTTCATCAGGAACTAAACCACCATTATTAATGTACGTTTGCGCCAGTTTTCCTAATTCAGTTTCATTTTTGATATTAAATCTAAAAATATCACCTGTTGAAAGATGAGTCAAGTTATATTTTCCTTTTAAAAACTCAGCCTGAGTTCCTTTTCCTGCTCCTGGTTTCCCAAATAAAACAATGTTAGTCATAAAATTTAATTTAAAATTTAAAAATTTAGTGATTCAAAGATTTCTAATCTTCTTCAATAAACTCTTACATGTATTACTTTTTTCTAATCTTTTAATTGATATACTTCTGGTAAATTTCGACCTAAACCATCATAGTCTAAACCAAAACCTACTATAAATTTATTTGGAATTGAAATTCCAATGTAATCGATTTTCACGTCTTTTTTATAGGCTTCTGGCTTAAAAAAAAGAGTAGCTATTTTAAAATGTTTTAAGTTTTGTTCCTTAAACAATGCTTTCAATTCAACAATCGTATGTCCCGTATCAATAATGTCTTCAATTACCACAACCGAACGTCCCGCTAAATCCTGATTCAAACCGATTAATTCTTTCACCTCATTGGTTGAAGCCATTCCGTTATAAGAAGCCATTTTCACAAAACTCACTTCACAGGGTTTTTTATAACTTTTTACAAAGTCGGAAACCACCATAAAAGAACCGTTCAAAACACCAATAAAAACTGGAATTTCATCAACAAAATCAGCTTCAATTTGAGTTACCATTTTCTGGATAGCAAAGTCAATTTCTTCGGCAGAAATAAACGGAACAAATTGTTTATCGTGAAGTTGAATCATTATTTTTTATTTTAAAATAATGCGCAAAGATACAATATTACAACTAAACCTGAGTATCAAAATAAACTCTGTCTGTTTTTTACATAAAATGTTAAATATCACTTAATTTCATAAATATTTTTCATCAAATCTTTTAGAATTAACTAAATTGACTTTTCATAGTTTTAATCAAAAAATAAATAATGAAAACAGCAATCCAAATATTTTCAGTAGCATCAATAATACTCTTAACGGCTTGCAACGGCAAGGTAAAAAAAGAAACAAAGGAAGAATTAGCAGAGCAGCCTCCAATTGTAGTTAAAACTGCGGTAGGCGATCTTACGTTACCTCCACCCTATGCTACAGAATCAGTTACTAAGAACAGTAGTGTTGTAAAATGGCCCGAAGGAATGACTCCAAAAGCACCGCAAGGTTTTACCGTAACAAAATTTGCTGACAATTTAGAGAATCCGCGCTGGACTTATATTGCTCCGAACAAAGATATTTTTGTCGTTGAAAGTGGTACAAAATCAAGTAAAAATCAAATTACCATTTTTCGTGATACCAATAATGACGGAACATTCGAAACCCGCAATGTTTTTATTTCTGGTCTTAATAAACCTTTTGGAATGCTGGTCTTAAATGATTTTTTCTACATTGCTAACACAGATGGATTATATCGCTACCCTTACAAAAACAATCCATTAAAATTAGAAACCAAAGGGGTGAAAATCCTTGAACTTCCTGCAGGAGGCTATAACAATCACTGGACAAGAAATTTAATTGCCAATGCTGACGGAACAAAAATTTATATTTCTGTAGGTTCCGCAAGTAATGTGGCAGAACACGGAATGGATAAAGAAATTCGCCGTGCTAACATTTTAGAAATAAACCCTGATGGAACAGGAGAAATAATTTATGCTGCTGGACTTAGAAACCCTGTAGGAATGGACTGGAATCCTGCAAACAATGAACTTTGGACTGCTGTGAATGAACGTGATGATTTAGGTGATGATTTAGTTCCAGATTACATTACAAGTGTAAAAAAGAATGGTTTCTACGGTTGGCCTTATTCCTATTATGGAAATAATTTAGACCCGAGAATGGAAGGAGCTCACAAAGATCTGGCTGCAAAAGCAATAGTACCCGATGTTTCTGTTGGTCCTCACACCGCTTCTCTAGGATTAGCATTTTATGACAAAGATAAATTCCCTGCAAAATATAAAAATGGTGCTTTTGTGGGACAACACGGTTCTTGGAATCGAGCTAAAATAACGGGGTACAAAGTAGTTTTTGTTCCTTTTGAAAATGGAAAACCTTCCGGAAAACCAGAAGATTTCTTAACTGGATTTATTGCCAATGAAGAAAAAGCAGAAGTGTATGGACGCCCTGTTGCAGTTACCGTTATGAATGACGGATCGCTTTTAGTAAATGATGACAGTGGAAATACAATTTGGAAAGTTACTGCTAACAAATAATAGTGGTGAACTTAAATTATTATCGTTTAATTATTTATTTTAATTAAAAAATGGCCTCTGAACTTCAGTCAAAACTGGAACATTTAAAAGCCTACCGCGAAGACCGGCTTATAATTGCCCAGTATATTTTAGATAATAAAAATTATTTTGACGAATTAATTTCGATTTGCTTTTCTCCTTCTGGTAAGAATAATCATAAAGCCTGTTGGATTTTAGAATTTGTCTCTTACAAAGAATTGATTTGGCTACAGCCTTATCTTGATTTTATCTGTGAGAATCTTAAACATTTAACAGATGAAAGTTCTCTTAGACCCATTGCAAAAGTGGTTCAGTTGTTAGTAAATGCACATTATAAGAAAGACAAAAATAATATTATACTTTCCGAAGAAAATCTTCAAAACATAATTGAAACTTCTTTTGACTGGCTTATAAATGACACAAAAGTGGCTACAAAAGCGTATTCGATACGAACTTTGTATGTTTTAGGAAAGCATTACAACTGGATTCATCCTGAACTTCAAATCATTGTCGGTAAAGATTATGCAAATCATTCTGCTGCTTACAAAGCGGTGGCACGGGAAGTGTTGAAGAAAATAAAATAGCATTTTCCTTTTTAACCATTTAAAAGTATCTTTGCTGCCAATAAACTTTTGACACAAATGAATTATTTTTCTTCTGATTTTAAATTAGGAATTCTGGGAGGCGGACAATTAGGTAAAATGCTGTTATTCGACACCAGAAAATTTGACATACAAACTTACGTTTTAGATCCAAGCGACGAAGCTCCTAGCCGAGTGGCTTGCAACCAGTTTTTTAAAGGAGACTTAATGGATTTTGATACCGTTTATCGATTTGGAAAATTAGTCGATGTACTTACTTTCGAAATCGAATTGGTTAACTTGGAAGCTTTAGAAAAACTAGAAAGCGAGGGTTTAAAAGTCTATCCTTCTCCAAAAACGCTGAGAAAAATTCAAAATAAAGGAACTCAAAAAGATTTTTATACCGAAAATAATATTCCTACCGCTCCCTACAAACGTTTTTCGGATTTAAAAACGCTTGTGGTAGCGCTTTTAGATGCTAAAATAAAAATGCCTTTTGTATGGAAATGTACTGAATTTGGATACGATGGAAACGGCGTAAAAATCATTCGCGAAATGGCAGATTTAGACAGCCTTCCTAATGTAGAATGTATTGCTGAAGAAATGATTCAGTTCAAGAACGAATTGGCTGTTATTGTTTGCCAAAATCCATCAGGAGAAATCAAAACGTATCCAGTGGTAGAAATGGAATTTCATCCCGAAGCCAACCAAGTAGAATATGTAATTTGTCCTGCTCGAATAGACGAAAAGGTAGCCGAAAAAGCCAGAGCCATTGCATTGAATGTTTCACAAAACTTCAATCATGTTGGACTTTTGGCGGTTGAAATGTTCCAAACCGAAGATGACGAAATTATAGTTAATGAAGTCGCTCCACGCCCACACAATTCTGGACATTATTCTATTGAAGCGAGTTATACTTCGCAATTTGAAAATCATTTGCGTGCTATTTTAGATTTGCCGCTTGGAAATACTGATAGTAAAGTAGCTGGAATTATGGTTAATTTAGTTGGTGAAGAAGGTTTCTCTGGAAATGTAATCTACCAGAACATCGAAAAAATATTAGGATGGTATGGTGTTACACCCCACATCTACGGTAAAAAAGAAACACGTCCTTTTAGAAAAATGGGACACGTAACTATTGTAAATGAAAACATGACCGAAGCACGAAAAATTGCTGAGGATGTTAAGAATACGATTAGAGTAATTAGTAAGTAAATTGAATAATTAAAAGATTTAATGATTTAAAAATTGTTGTACCAAATGAATTTCAAGTAATTTTTCAATCTTTAAATTTTTCAATCTTTAAATAAAAAAATAAATGAGCAAAGTAGCCGTAATTATGGGAAGTATCTCTGACATGCCAGTCATGCAAGATTCAATTGACATATTAAAAGAATTTGGAATCGAAACAGAAGTAGATATTGTTTCGGCACATAGAACACCAGAAAAATTATTCGATTTTAGTAATAATGCACACAAAAGAGGTATTTCGGTAATTATTGCTGGGGCTGGTGGGGCTGCTCATTTACCAGGAATGGTTGCTTCAATGTCTCCACTTCCTGTAATTGGAGTCCCTGTAAAATCAAGCAATTCTATTGATGGCTGGGATTCGGTTTTATCAATTCTTCAAATGCCAGGCGGAGTTCCTGTAGCAACTGTTGCCTTAAATGGTGCAAAAAATGCTGGAATTTTAGCAGCACAAATCATCGGAAGTGCTGATGCGACTGTATTAAACAAAATTGTTGCTTACAAAGAAAACTTAAAAGAAGCCGTAATTAAAGCTTCTGAAAGTTTGAAATAGTATAATTTAGACACGAATTTCACAAATTACCACGAATTAAAAAAGTTAAAAAATTTCACTAATCTATATCTGTCTATGACAGATTCGTGAAATTTAACCAAAGCTGTTTTCCGTGTAAATTAGAGAAATTCGTGTCTGTTTTTTTTATACTTCTTCTTCTATTTCTTCTAGAACCGATTCAAATTCAAATTGTGTAAAATCTTCCTTATTCAACCAATTTTCCGAAGTTACTAAAGTATAATTTTTATTATCCGCAGTATTTAATTCCCAAACAATACCTTCGGCTTCCGGAAAAGGAATATTTTGAGACATTTGATCTTCAAATAATCTTTTGATCAAATTTCTATCTGACAAACCATTGTTTAATAATTTCAATACATTTTCCTTTGTTAATATTTTTACCGCATCTTCATATATTGGCTTCATAGAAAATTGAACTACAGATGCTTTTGCATTGGGAAACTTCCCATTGTAAGCTTTAAAAAGCAATTGATTGACGTGATACATCGTTCCTTGCAAATGGATTTCAGGATATTCTTCACATACTTTATCAATTAACATATTATGCGAAATCTGCTGAATTTGTCCTTCGTTTAATTCTTCCGATAATTTATAAGTAAGTACAATTTCTGCGGCTTCATTAGGCTCATAATCCGAAATAGCCATTTCTAATAATTCTGGTAAATTCTTTTTCTCTGCGGTTGCGCCATCAGGATAATTGAATTTTTCTAATAATTGAATAAAATCTTCGTCAGACCAATATCCTTCTACCTCATTAACCGTTTCGATATTCTTTATTACAACTTGATAATTCATCTTCTTTTGTTTTACAATTATTTATAATTAGCTGTTTTGCATGCTAATCGTGATTTTTACAATTTAAGCTTTTAAAGCCTTCAAAAGAAATAAATAACATATATATAACAGAATTTGAATAGCTTTTAAGAGGAGAATCCATCTTTTTTTGGTCGCTACATTTTTATAAATTACTATATTTACGCCTCAAAAATATTGGGTTTCCATTAATGAAAATAATTATATTACAATGAAAGTTTTAACTTCAAAATTCACTACAAAATACAATACTGCTCCTTTTTCTCAAATAAAAAACGAAGATTATTTCCCTGCCATTCAAGAAGGAATTGCCTTGGCCAAAGGCGAAATTGATGCTATCGTAACAAACCCTGAAGCTCCTACATTCGAAAACACAATTGAAGCTATGGATTATTCAGGCGCTATTTTAGATCGTGCTTCGAGTATTTTTTTCAATTTGAATTCGGCGGAAACCAATGATGAAATGCAAAAAATAGCTCAGGAAATTTCGCCTTTGTTATCTGAATTTGGAAATGATATTACGCTAAACGCTGATTTGTTTGCACGTATAAAAACAGTTTACGAGCAAAAAGACCGCTTGAATTTAAATCCAGAACAAACTACGCTTTTAGATAAAAAATACAAGAGTTTTTCTCGAAACGGAGCTAATTTACCAGAAGAAAAGAAAAACCAATTACGCGAAATTGACAAGGAATTATCGAAATTGAGTTTGCAATTTGGCGAAAATGTATTAGCAGAAACCAATGCTTTCGAAATGCATTTGACTGACTACAACCATTTGGCAGGATTGCCCGAAGGCGCTATCGAAGCAGCTCGTTCTTTGGCGAAAGCCCAGGGAAAAGAAGGCTGGATTTTTACTTTAGATTTCCCCAGTTACATCCCGTTTGTTACTTATGCTGACAATCGGGAATTGCGTAAAAAAATGGCTATTGCTGCTGGTAAAAAAGCCTTTCAGGGAAATGAATTTGACAACAAAGAAATTACCTTGAAAATTGCCCGATTACGCCACGAAAGAGCCAATTTATTAGGATACAAAACCCATTCTCATTTTGTTTTAGAAGAAAGAATGGCTCAAAGTCCAGAGAAAGTAAAATCGTTTTTGAATGATTTATTGGCAAAAGCCAAACCAGCTGCTCAAAGAGAATTTGATGAACTGGCTGCTTTCGCTAAAAAACTGGACGGTATCGAACAACTAGAAAAATGGGACGGTGCTTATTATTCGGAGAAATTGAAACAAGAATTATTCAATTTGGATGACGAAAAACTGAAACCCTATTTTCAATTGGAAAAAGTATTAGAAGGCGCTTTTACCATTGCTGGAAAATTATTCGGATTGACTTTTACTGAAATTTTCGACATCGATAAATACCACGAAGAAGTAATGACTTATGAAGTCAAAGACGAATTTGGAGAACTAGTTGCTGTTTTCTATGCTGATTTTTTTCCAAGAAAAGGAAAACGCAACGGCGCCTGGATGACTTCGTTTAAATCACAATACATCAAAGACGGCGTAAACGAAAGACCGCATATTTCCAACGTTTGCAACTTTACAAAACCTACCGAAACCAAACCATCGTTATTGACTTTTAACGAAGTAACAACTTTATTTCATGAATTTGGTCACGGATTACATGGTATGTTAGCTAATACTACTTACCCAAGTTTGTCTGGAACATCAGTCTATTGGGATTTTGTAGAATTGCCAAGCCAGGTTATGGAAAACTGGTGTTACGAGCCGGAAGCTTTGGCTTTGTTCGCAACGCATTATCAAACAGGCGAAATTATTCCGCAAGAATATGTAGAAAAAATAAAAGAAAGCGCGAGTTTCCAAGAAGGAATGGCAACCTTACGCCAAATTAGTTTTGGATTATTAGACATGGCTTTCCATAGCAATAATCCAACTGACATAACTGATATTAAAGCTTTTGAAAAAACTGTTTTTGAAGACACTACTTTATATCCAGATGTTGCCGAAAACTGTATGAGCGTTGCGTTTTCGCACATCTTTCAAGGCGGTTATTCTTCAGGATATTACAGTTATAAATGGGCCGAAGTTTTGGATGCAGATGCTTTTGCTTATTTCCAAGAAAAAGGAATTTTTGACAAAGAAGTGGCGAAGAAATTCAAAGACAATATTCTTTCTAAAGGAGGAACCGAATTGCCAATGGAATTGTACAAACGTTTTAGAGGACAAGAACCAAGCCCAGATGCTTTGTTAAAGAGAGCGGGATTGTTATAAAAGCTAGCAGAATCAAGATTTTAGAATGCAGATCGAAACCGAAGTAGCAATGCTTCGGTTTTTTATTTTACATGTTTTGGGTGTAATAATTGTAATCTTTCAAAATGGTTGTAATAAATACTACAGTATCATTAGTTTCATTTTTTATCCCAGAAATACTTTCAATTTTTTCGGCTAATTTATATAAGGTTACATAATCGCCTTTTGCCGAGGCACGTTGAAAATTCTCTTTGATGATACGCATGTCATTATCTGAAAATTTAATTACAGCTGGATATTGCGGCACGTATTCCTGATCTAGTTCTTCTAAAATAGTGTGGCTAATATCTATTTCGTTTTTTAAAGTAATAACTGCCGTACCTGCCGCCATATCTCCTATTCGTTGATTTTTTTTAGAAGAAGCTACTGTGACAAACGCGATAACTCCGCTAAAAATAGAAATGTCAATCAGTCTAAAAAACCAACGCATTAAATAATCTCCAAATCCGGCTTGATAACCATCTATTTTTACTACTTTAATTTTAATTATTCTTTTTCCAATGGTTTGTCCCTGAAATAAACTTTCTAAAACCACAGTATAAATTACTATTGGAAAATAAAACAATAAAATCATGGCTGCTAAAGACCAGCCATCTAAAGCTGCGAATCCTAAGGCATAGAAAAAAACGCCATAAACCGTGATTCCGTAGGCTATTTTAATAACTAAATCAATCAAATACGATTGCAAACGTTGTCCCACGGAAGCCGTATTAAAATTTATTACAACATTTTGGGTTGTATTTATAGATAATTCTGACATATTTTATATTTTAGCATCCAATGAGAGAAATTGCATTCATAAAACAAAATAAAGAAAAATGGCTAGAATTTGAACTGGCTATTTTTGGTAAAGCTAAAAAAAATACTGATGATTTAGCCAATTTGTACATTCAATTAATGAATGATTTATCTTATGCCCGAACCTATTATCCAAAAAGCAAAACGGTAGTCTACCTGAATCACTTGGCTTCGCTGAGTTATCAAAAAATTTATAAAACCAAAAGAGAAGATAAAAACAGAATTGTAACATTCTTTAAAACCGAAGTTCCGTTGCTTCTCTATGAATACAAAAGATATTTATTGTATGCTTTTGTATTGTTTTTTGTAATGGTGGCTATGGGAGTAGTTTCGGCAAAATTTGACAAAGATTTTGTTCGTTTAATTCTTGGTGATGGTTATGTTAACATGACTTTAGAGAACATCAAAAAAGGAAACCCAATGGCTGTGTATAGTTCAGGAAGCAATTGGGGCGGTTTTATAGCTATAACACTCAATAATCTTTATGTGGGAGCTAGATGCTACATTTATGGAATCTTTGGCGGTATAGGAACTTTTTATATTTTTTTACAAAATTCCTTAATGCTGGGGTCTTTCCAATATTTTTTTTACGAACATCATGTTTTTTGGAAAAGCGTTCGCAGCATTTGGATTCATGGTGCTATGGAAATTTTTGCCATCGTTATCGAAACCGCAGCAGGATTTATTCTAGGTGCATCTATTCTTTTTCCAAAAACTTATTCGAGACTTAATTCATTTAAAATTGGTTTCAAAAATAGTTTTAAAATTTTCCTGAGCACTCTGCCATTTACTATTAGTGCTGGATTTCTAGAAGGTTTTATAACCCGTTATGCAATCGATATGCCCATCTTGTTGAGTAGTTTCATTATTTTATTTACGCTTGCCGTTATTTCATTTTATTATTTGGTCTATCCATTTATAGTTCATAAAAAATTAGAAATACCGAATGATACCTTCACAAAAAACAAATCGATTTAATTGCATTCGATAATGAATAAATATCTAATTATTATCTTTTTTCTGCTATTCTTGAATCTTAGTCAGGCACAAGACTCTTTGGCTGTAGCTCAAGATACGGTTGCCACAAAATGGAATCAAAAAGACATTTTAGTGGATTCTAGCGCAATTGAAAAAAGAGCTTTTGCAAAAAATTACCAGCAAAAATACAAGGATTCCGATTTTGTTTACGAGCGTCAGGCTGCCGAAATAAACGCATGGGAACGATTTAAACAATGGCTAATTACTCAAATTCTGAATTTATTTCGTTTAGGTGATCCAAAAACGGCTATTACTATTTTAAAAGTTTTAGCTGGCATAGTTATTTTAGTAGTGATTTACCTTATTACTAAAGCGTTGATTAACAAAGAAGGACAGTGGATTTTTGGAGCTAATTCAAACAAAAAGAAAATCAATTATAACGATATTGAAAAAAACATCCATTTAGTCGATTTTGAAAAGCTAATTCAGGAAAGCTTAAAAGAAGATAGAAAAAGACTTTGCATACGTTATTATTATTTATGGTTACTCAAAGTAATGGCGGAAAATCGTCTTATAGAATGGCATGTTGACAAAACCAATAGCGACTACTTATATGAATTACAAAGTAAACCGTTGAAAGAAGAGTTTACTTATTTGTCTTATTTGTACAATTACATTTGGTATGGCGAATTTGACATGGACGAAAAGAGCTTTCAAAACGCTCAAAACCGATTTAAAAATGCTTTAAAATCTTTTGGTAATGAATAACAAAATCAAAATATACATAGCATTTTTAGTACTCGTTTTTGTACTGATTTTAGTAGCCGATTACAATCGTCCCAAACCCGTTGACTGGAATCCTACTTATTCCGTCAATGATAAAATTCCTTTTGGACTTTATGTACTCGATCATGAAATTGATGGGATTTTAAAAAACCAAAAAGTAGAACGTTTAAGTACCGTTACACCTTATGAATTTTTAAATCCAAAATATGATTCTAATCCTATATTAGAAAACTATACTACCAAAGGGACACTTTTAAATATTTCAGAATTTGCCTCGATTGACGAAGCCTCGATGAAAGAGATTTTCTATTTTGTTTCTCATGGGAATAATGCTTTTTTAAGCATGAAGACATTTCCTCAATCATTACTGGATAGTTTGAAATTAGATTTCAGAACTGATTTTAAATATACCCAAAACAGTTCTGTTTGGTTAGCCAATAAAAAAATTGGTAATGAGAAATATGATTTTATTGAAGGAATGGGCGATTATTATTTTTCACGAATTGACACCTTAAATACAACTGTATTGGGGTATCAAAGAAATGAAATTCAATCCAATCGAATCAATTTTATAAAAGTACCTTATGTAAATGGTTATTTCTATTTGCACATTCAACCGGCTGTGTTTAGCAATTTCCATTTGTTAAAAGCCAATCACCATCAATATGCCGAAAAAGTATTGTCTTATTTGCCTAAAGAAACCATTTATTGGTACATGAAACCTATCAATGGCGAAGGAATATCTGATTCGCCGTTACGCTATATTTTAAGTCAGGAAGCTTTAAAATGGGCTTGGTATCTCTCATTAATAGGAATAGTAATTTTTATTTTATTTAATGCCAAAAGAAAACAACGTGTAGTTCCTATAATCAAACCATTGGCTAATTTAACAGTAGATTTTACTAAAACCATTGGTAATTTATACTATCAAGAAGGCGATTACAACAGTATAATGGATAAAAAAATAATTTATTTCCTTGAAAAAATACGAAATGAATATCTAATTGACACCTCAAAACTAGACAAAGAATTTGTTACTAAATTGCATCTTAAATCAGGTAAAAATCCTTCTGATATTGAAGATGTAATCCAACTTATTATTAATCATCGAAAAAGTTATCATGATAGCGTAGAATCTGATTTAATAGAACTTAACAATGCTATCGAAAAATTTTTAAATTAATATTTTAAAACATATCAATAATCATGGAAAATATAACAAATGAGAACGTGAATTTTGAAACAAGACTGGATCTTGCTCCATTATTAAACCATGTTAATGCCATAAAAACAGAACTTGAAACCGTGATTGTAGGGCAACATAAAATGGTAGATCAATTGCTGGTTGCTATTTTGTCCAACGGCCACGTGCTGTTAGAAGGAGTTCCAGGAGTTGCCAAAACTATTACAGCCAAACTGCTTTCTAAAACTTTAAACATTGGCTTTAGCCGAATTCAATTCACACCCGATTTAATGCCATCGGACATTTTAGGAACTTCAATTTTTAATCTCAAGAACTCCGAATTTGAATTTAAAAAAGGACCTATTTTTTCGAATTTGATTTTGATTGACGAAATCAATCGTGCTCCGGCAAAAACCCAGGCTGCCCTTTTTGAAGTAATGGAAGAACGTCAAATTTCTATTGATGGAAAAACCTATTTACTTGAAACTCCTTTTCTTGTCATTGCTACTCAAAATCCTATTGAACAAGAAGGAACTTATCGACTTCCAGAAGCACAACTAGACCGATTTCTTTTTAAAATAAGTATTGATTATCCAAAACTGGAAGAAGAAATTTCGATTATTCAAAGAGAACATTTATTGCAAAATCAAGATAAATTAATTGCGATAAAAACCATTCTTTCTGATGTAGAAATTAGAAAGTATCAGAGTCTGGTTAAACAAATTATCGTTGAGCAAAATTTATTAGAATACATTGCCCGCATTGTGGTAAACACAAGAGAAAATGCTTTTTTATATTTAGGCGCTTCGCCCCGTGCTTCTATTGCTATTTTAAATGCTTCTAAAGGTTTTGCGGCTATTAGAGGACGTGATTTTGTAACACCCGAAGATATTAAAGAAGCGGCTATTCCGGTTTTACAACACCGGGTTATTGTGACTCCCGAAAGAGAAATGGAAGGAATTAGCAGTGTAGAAATTATCAAACAAATTATTGAAACAGTAGAAATTCCAAGGTAAAAATTCCAATAAACATAAAATCGACCCATTGAAATTTATCAAACAATTATACTTAAACAATTTATTTTTCTATTTACTCCTGGGAGTTATAGGACTTTTTGTTTGCGCTTTTATTTTTCCTAATTTATATCATGCTGTCTGGTTTATTGTTATCATTTTAATGGCTTTTTTAGTTCTTGATATTTTGCTGCTTTTTATTCCTAAACAAAATATTGAAGCCCATAGAACCACCGCTGCTAAATTATCTAATGGCGATGCTAATCCAATAAAAATCAATGTTAACAACAACTACAGCTTTCCTGTAAACGTTAAAATAATTGATGAAATTCCGTTTCAATTTCAAGTTCGAAATTTCGAACTAATTAGGAAAATAAAATCTAATGCTCAGGATGAATTTAATTATGAATTGCATCCTACTGAAAGAGGCGAATATTTTTTTGGCAACCTCAACATTTATGTTAGTTCGCCGTTGCAATTAATTTCTCGACGATTTACTTTCGACAAAAATCAAATGGTTCCCACTTATCCATCGTACATGCAATTAAGAAAATACGATTTAATTGCTTTTTCCAATAATCTAGCCCAACACGGAATTAAAAAAATTCGCCGTATTGGACATACGATGGAATTTGAACAAATTAAAGAATACGTTCAAGGCGATGACATACGAACCTTAAACTGGAAAGCTACCGCAAAGAAAAACAACCTGATGATCAATCAGTTTCAGGACGAAAAATCGCAATCGGTTTACATGGCTATCGACAAAGGCAGAGTAATGCAAATGCCTTTTAATGGACTAAGTTTACTGGATTATGCCATCAACTCAACTCTTGTTTTATCGAATGTAATATTAAAAAAACAGGATAAAGTGGGCTTGTTTTCTTTCTCAAAAACCGTTGAAAATCGGGTATTTGCAGAGAGAAGAACATCACAAATGCAAAAAATCCTAGAAACTTTATACAATATTAAAACTAATTTTTTTGAAAGTGATTACAGCAGATTGTATGCTGATATCAAAAAAAATATCAACCAAAGAAGTTTAATCATTCTTTACACCAACTTCGAAACCATGGACGGACTTCATAGACAATTGCCTTATTTAAAAGGAATTGCAAAAAGTCATCTTTTAGTAGTTGTGTTTTTCAATAACACAGAACTTAATACTATTATCAATAAAAAAACAGAAACAGTTCAGGACATTTACGACAAAGTTGTTGCGGATAAATTTATGTTTGAAAAACGCCTCATTGCTCAAGAACTAAAAAAATACGGAATCCACAGTGTGCTAACCACTCCAGAGAATCTTACTCTTGAAGCAATTAATAAATACCTGGAAATTAAAGCCAGAGGGATATTGTAATAATGCGTTGACCATAATTAGTTTTTAATGAAATTTTTCGTCAGTTCTGTTCGAATAATTTTCGAAAGAAAATAGAATAACAACTTCAGTTATTGACAAACAAAATGCAAAACATGAAAAAAATCTTCATTACCACATTTTTAGTAAGTGCCATTAGCAGCTGTTTGCAAGCTCAAAACAAGGATTTGAAAATAAACCAAATTCAAGTTATAGGCTCGCACAACAGTTACCGACAAGCAATTGAAACTGATTTATACAATACCATTCAAGCTAAAGCTCCAAACCGTTCTTTACAAGGTTTAGAATACAATCATATTAATATTACCGAACAGTTAAACATGGGATTACGAAATTTAGAAATTGATATTTATGTAGATACCAAAGGTGGGAAATATGCCCACCCAAAAGGATTAGATATTGCTAAATCAACCCAAGCTTATGATCCAACTGGAATAATGAAAAGACCTGGATTCAAAGTTTTTCACATGCCTGATATTGATTTTAGATCCTCTTGTTTGACTTTTTCAATTTGTTTACAAGAACTTAAAAAATGGTCTGATGCTAATCCCGATCATGTTCCTGTTTTTATCACTTTAGAACCAAAAGATGGAGAAGCATCTTTTTTAGGAACTAAACCAGAAGATTTTACTGCTACACAATTTGATGCTATGGATGCTATCATTCGTCAAGAATTAGGCGATGATAAACTAATAACACCCGACAGGGTTAGAGGAAAATATGCAACACTTGAAGAAGCTGTGCTGCATAATAATTGGCCAAGTCTAAAAGAAGCTCAAGGAAAATTTTTATTCATTTTAGACAACAATGGAGCAAAAAGAGATTTGTATATCTTAAATCATCCATCACTAAAAGGACGTGCCATTTTTGTTAATGCTGAACCTGGAACAGCTGAAGCAGCTACTTTATTTAAAAATAATCCTGAAGACGCAAGCATTCCTGATTTAATCAAAAAAGGGTATCTTGTTCGCACTCGAGCGGATGCAGATACTAAAGAAGCTCGAAATAATGATTACTCCCATTTTGAAGATGCAAAAAAATCAGGGGCACAAATCATCACAACCGATTATTATTTACCAAGTAAATTTTTCGAATCTACTTATCACATTAAATTTGATGATTCTACTTATGTTCGAGAAAATCCCGTAAATGGAAAATAATATTTTCTTTTATTTTGAAACCTGAAGTAATAATGTTTCGGTTTTCTTATTTCAAAAACTCTCTAAAATTATCAGCAGTCACAATGGTAAAACTTCCCGTATAATTATCTAAAAAAGGCTTGGGTAACTTAGCTTTTTTGACTTTCCATTTAATTTCAAAAGCATTTACTTCATCAGCGACTACCTCCACATAATCTACTTCTTGCTGCTGAGTAGTTCGCCAAAAATAGGGCTTGGCATTTCTGTTTTCATAACTTAATAATTTCATTCTTTCAGAAATTAAAAAATTTTCCCAAAGCGCTCCTTTGTCTTGCCTAAATTCTAAAAAATTAAAATTTCCTATCAACATATTGCGAACACCATTGTCATAAAAATAGATTTTTTTATTCGCTTTTATTTCATTTCGATGATTGCGACTAAAGCTGTTCAATCTAAAAATAACGAAACTTTTTTCAAGTAAATCAATATAATTACTTACTGTGTTTTTATCGACACCAACTAATTGTGCTATTTCATTATAACTCACCTCACTCCCAATTTGAAAAGCCAATGCCTGCAAAATTTTCTCTAAAACTTCCGATTTACGAATACCAGCCAAACTCAAAATATCTTTATATAAATAACTTGATACTAAATTTTTCAGAATTTCATATTCGTTCCCTAAATTATTGATAACATCAGGATACATACCATACAACAACCGTATTTCTAATTGCTGTTGCGCTTTCATATATCCTACATTTTTTTCAAATTCGTTCCAGGAAATCGGGTACAGATGGTATTCAAATTTTCTACCCGTAAGCGGTTCCTGAGTAACATGATTAATATCAAAAGCTGATGAACCACTCACAATAACCTGAACATCTTTGATTTGATCTACAATAATTTTCAATTTTAAACCAATATTCGGAATGCGTTGTACCTCGTCGATAAAGACATATTTATAATCACCAATAATATTCTTAAGCGTTTCAGTATTAGCATTTGATAACGTTTCTACTACAACAGAATCATCTCCATCAAGAAACAAAAAAGGGATTCCATTTAACAGACTTTGAATCATAGTTGTTTTTCCCACTTGACGTGGTCCAACAAGTACAATTACCTTTCCTTTATTGAGTCTTTCTGCTATATTTGATATTAAAAACCTGTCTATCATCTCTTTGATTTTGAACAAAAATACAAAAAAATATTTCTATTCACCAATTTAAGGTGTTATTCAGTGATTATATTCACCAATTTAAGGTATTTTTTGGTGATTACATTCACCAATATTAATGTTTTAAACCAAAACTAGTAACAACCACCACAAAATAGGTACGCTTTCTACCCAAAAAGAAGTATAATATTTAGAGCGTTTTTCATTGGCGAAAACCAAAAATAAAGCTACTACAATTGCAATTCCAAAAATCAACAGCAATGATACTAACGAATATTGAATATTGCTATTTAAAAATTCAAATGCACAAAAAAACATCAATAAAAGGTATCCCAGATTTTTTGTCCACTTCACCCCTATTTGCTGTGGAACTGTTTTTAAATGCGGATCATCATTAGCCAAATCAATAATTTCAAAAATAAGTATCAGGACAAAAACGAGTATAAATCGCTGAATACATTTGATAAAAAAATCAAGGTTTAAGTTGTAATGTGCATCTACCAAAGGTAACAACACCGTTACTCCCACCCAACACAAGGAAACCATATAAATTTTTACTCCCGCCCAATTTCTGGCATTCTTTCGATTAGGAAAAAAAGGAAGTGTATATAAAAGAGTCAAAATTAAAACTCCAACAGCAACCAATTGGGTAATTAACTGTAATTTGAAAAAATAAAAACCAACAGCCAAAAACGAAAAAAAACTCAAAACAGCGATCATTTTCAATTCGTTGCGCATCATTCTTTTTTTGGCTCTAGCCAAAGCATCGTATTTTACAAAATTATAACCTACAATTGTTCCGAAAAAAGCAAAAAGTGCAATAGGTTCATCATACGGAATTCCAAACATAAATTGGGTCATTCGTACCAAAGCATACACCGACAAAGCGACGTGAATACTGGATTTAAGATAAAAATCAAAAAGGGCTTGAATACGAATCATCTAACAAAATTAATCATTTGAGAATAATATTTATAAATTCATTTTGTTCAAATAAAATGAATCCTAAAAAACAATGATTTAAAACGGAATTATGTTTATTTTTGCGCCACGAAAAATACAACCTTTTTTATATCTACATGAAATGAGCATGATCTTAAATTTGTTGTCGAAACAAATGAAGATTATGCGAATTCCATTTTCCGATTAAAAACAGATATTATCTACAAATGAAAACAGATGCTTTTGCTTTAAGACACATAGGTCCAGAGGAATCCGACCTACAACAGATGTTGAAAACTATTGGAGTTGATTCTATCGAACAACTCATCTATGAGACACTTCCAGATGATATTCGTCTAAAAGCACCTCTAAATTTAGATCCTGAAATGACGGAATATGAATATTTAAAACATATTACCCTTTTAGGAAATAAAAATAAAATGTTTAAAACCTACATTGGTTTAGGGTACAACCAAGCCATTGTTCCTGCGGTTATTCAAAGAAATGTATTTGAAAACCCAGGTTGGTACACCGCTTACACACCTTATCAAGCCGAAATTGCTCAAGGTCGTCTGGAAGCCATTTTGAATTTCCAAACCATGGTTATCGAATTAACCGGAATGGAAATCGCTAATGCTTCGTTACTTGACGAAGGTACAGCTGCGGCTGAAGCTATGGCATTATTGTTTGACGTAAGAACAAGAGACCAAAAGAAAGCTAATGTTTGTAAATTCTTTGTTTCTGAAGAAATTTTACCACAAACTTTATCTGTTTTACAAACCCGTTCTACACCAATTGGAGTAGAATTAGTAATAGGAAATCACGAAACTTTCGATTTTTCTACTGAATTCTTTGGAGCAATTCTTCAATATCCAGGGAAATTTGGACAAGTAAACGATTATACTGCTTTTATTGCAAAAGCTGCCGAAAACGAAATAAAAGTGGCTGTTGCTGCTGATATTTTAAGTTTAGCCAAATTAACTCCTCCAGGTGATATGGGAGCTGCAGTAGTTCTTGGAACAACACAACGTTTCGGAATTCCATTAGGTTATGGTGGACCTCACGCTGCTTATTTTGCTACTAAAGAAGAATACAAACGCAGCATGCCAGGAAGAATCATTGGTGTAACCGTTGATACTGATGGAAATCGTGCGTTGCGTATGGCATTACAAACCCGCGAACAACACATTAAACGTGACAAAGCAACTTCAAACATTTGTACAGCACAGGTTTTATTATCTGTAATGGCAAGTATGTATGCTGTTTATCACGGTCCAAGAGGATTAAAATACATTGCAAACAAAGTACATGCTTCGGCGGTAACTTTAGCAAATACTTTAGCTAAATTAGGTTTCGAACAAACCAATACTGCTTTCTTTGACACTATTGTGATACAAGCAGATGCTAAAAAAATAAGAGAAATTGCCGAAGCGAATGAAGTAAATTTCTTTTATCCAAATGAAAACAGCGTTTCTATTTCGTTGAACGAAACCATCGGTTTTGCCGATTTGAATAAAGTAGTTTCTATTTTTGCTGCTGCAAAAGAACTAGCAACAATCACAATTGATACTTTATCAGAAACCAATCATTTTCCAGAAAGTTTAGTTCGAACTTCAACATTCTTACAACACGAAGTTTTCAATAAATACCATTCAGAAACAGCATTGATGCGTTACATCAAAATGTTAGAGCGTAAAGATTTGGCTTTAAATCATTCGATGATTTCGTTAGGTTCTTGTACAATGAAATTGAATGCCGCTGCCGAAATGTTGCCATTAAGTGCTCCAAGCTGGAACAGTATTCACCCATTTGCACCTTTAGATCAAGCGCAAGGATATCAGGAAATGCTTTCTAAACTGGAAGAATACTTAAATGAAATAACTGGTTTTGCTGCAACTACTTTACAACCAAACTCTGGTGCACAAGGAGAATATGCAGGATTAATGGTAATTCAGGCATATCACCAATCAAGAAGTGATCATCATAGAAATATTGCTTTAATTCCTTCATCGGCTCACGGAACTAATCCAGCTTCGGCAGCTATGGCAGGAATGAAAGTGGTAGTTACTAAAACCTTAGAAAATGGAAATATTGACGTAGAAGATTTACGTGAACAAGCCATTTTACACAAAGACAATTTATCTTGTGTAATGATTACTTATCCATCAACTCACGGTGTTTACGAAAGTGCCATCAAAGAAATCACTAAAATCGTTCATGATAATGGCGGTCAGGTTTATATGGATGGTGCTAATATGAATGCTCAGGTTGGATTAACAAATCCAGCAACTATTGGTGCTGACGTTTGTCACTTGAACTTACACAAAACTTTCGCTATTCCTCACGGTGGTGGTGGACCTGGCGTAGGACCAATTTGTGTTGCTCCACAATTAGCTCCTTTCTTACCAACGAATCCTGTTGTTGCAACTGGTGGAGAAAATGCAATTACAGCAATTTCTGCTGCTCCTTGGGGTTCTGCTTTAGTATGTTTGATTTCTTACGGATACATCAAAATGCTTGGAGCTGAAGGATTAAAATCATCTACAGAACACGCTATTTTGAATGCCAATTATATCAAAGAGAAATTAAGCGGTCATTACGACACTTTATATTCTGGAGAAATGGGTCGTGCAGCTCACGAAATGATTTTAGAATGCCGTCCGTTTAAACAAAAAGGAATTGAAGTAACTGATATTGCAAAACGTTTGATGGATTATGGTTTCCACGCTCCAACAGTTTCTTTTCCAGTAGCTGGAACTTTAATGATTGAGCCAACAGAAAGTGAAAACTTAGAAGAATTAGATCGTTTTTGTGATGCGATGATTTCAATTAGAAAAGAAATTGAAGCTTCAGATATTGAAGACAAAAATAATGTATTGAAAAATTCTCCGCATACTTTAGCTATGTTAACGGCTGAAACCTGGAATTTCCCATACTCTAGAGAACAAGCTGCTTTCCCATTAGAATACATTTCTGAAAACAAATTCTGGCCATCAGTTCGCAGAGCTGATGATGCTTTTGGTGACAGAAATTTAGTATGCAGCTGTGCTCCTATTGAGGCATATATGGAAAGTTAATACAGTAAATTATAATTCAAAATGCCTCGTTTGTTTCTCGGGGCATTTTTTTTAACTAACAGAAAATTACGGTACTAAATATTTTTTATTCAAACAACATTCGGAAATCAAAAATTAAAAGCAGTTGATTTTAAAAATTCTTTAAAAAATATCAGTAATTTTGCCAATTGTATAGCAATTATTATTTCCTTGTTGTTTTGAAAATATTAAATTATCGCTATTTTTTTTAATGGAAAAAACCAAATGAAAATAAAAATAACTGGAACAGGAAGTTACATTCCCGAAAGAGTGATTTCTGATAAATACTTTGAACTTCATCAATTTTTAAACGAAGACGGAACTCCCATCAAGCAATCGAATGAAGTTATTATTAAAAAATTTAAAGCAATAACTGGAATCGAGGAAAGGCGTTATTCTGAAAGTCATTATAATACTTCTGACTTGGCTTTTTTAGCTTCTCAAAAAGCAATAGAAAATGCAGGAATTGATGCTGAAACTATCGATTATATCATTTTCGCACATAATTTTGGAGACGTAAAATTCGGAACTATACAATCCGATATGATCCCGAGTTTAGCCAGTCGTGTAAAACACAAATTAGGCATTAAAAATCCTAAATGTGTGGCTTACGACCTTATTTTTGGTTGTCCAGGCTGGGTTGAAGGAGTTTTGCAAGCCAATGCTTTTATCAAATCTGGTATGGCAAAACGTTGCCTGGTTATTGGTGCTGAAACACTTTCAAGAGTTGTAGACGATCATGACCGTGATTCGATGATATATTCGGATGGTGCTGGTGCCACAATCGTGGAAGCTTCTGATAACGAAACTGGAATGCTTTCTTATGAAACGGCTTCCTATACTGAAGAAGAAGCTGGATTTTTATATTATGGAAAATCATATCATCCAGGTCAGGACAGTGATACCAAATACATCAAAATGTATGGTAGAAAAATTTATGAATTTGCGTTGAGCAATGTTCCAACTGCCATGAAAAGCTGTCTGGACAAAAGCGGAATTGCTATCGAGGATGTTAAAAAAATCCTGATTCACCAAGCGAATGAAAAAATGGATGAAGCTATCATAGACCGTTTTTACAAACTATATGATAAAACTGCTCCGGCTAACATTATGCCAATGAGTATCCATGATTTAGGAAATAGTAGTGTAGCTACTGTTCCTACTCTATTCGATTTGATATTACAAGGACAAATTGAAAGCCACGAAATCAACAAAGGTGACATTCTTATTTTTGCCTCAGTAGGTGCTGGAATGAACATTAATGCTTTTGTTTACCGATACTAATTTTTAGACTCAAACTATAAATCCGCAACCTGAAAGTTATTTTTTAGTTGCGGATTTTTCTATTTATGTAGAATACAGCCACGAATTCACAAATTTTATTTAATAGATTAAAATTTGTGTGATAAAATCGAATAGAGTACGGTATTTTAAAAAATAAATTCGTGAATTTGTGGCAAAAGAATAAGATACTAACATCATAATATGCGCTAAAATTCTACAAAACAAGCCATATATCTTTGTACATTTGTGCCTGTTCTAAAAACGCTATAAACAATGTACGAAAAAACGTTTCCTAATAAAAGATTCAAACATACCTTAGATTTTTTAAAAAAGCATGTTTCAACTTCTGAAACTATTTTTGACTTAGGAGTGCCCAATCCATTTTCCAAAATTATGGAAGAAAATGGATATCAGGTAAAAAATACCAAAGGAGAGGATTTAGACAAAGACCAAACGGCTTTACAAACTGAATCCTATACTGTTTTTACTGCTTTCGAAATTTTCGAACATTTATTAAATCCTTATACCGTTTTAGAAAATGTAAAATGCGACAAATTGGTAATTTCAATTCCGCTGCGTCTTTGGTTTTCTCCAGCTTACAGAAGCAAAACCGATATGTGGGACAGACATTATCATGAATTTGAAGACTGGCAATTAGACTGGCTTTTAGAAAAAACAGGCTGGAAAATTACCGCTAGAGAAAAATTCACTCATCCTGTAAAAAAAATAGGTTTTAGACCTTTATTGCGCTATTTAACACCAAGATATTATATTGTTTTTGCGGAAAAAGCCTAAAGGCAAATCTCAAAAATGAAATTTCAAATTCCAACTTGAAACCAACTTCAATTTGGAATTTGAAATTTTAAAAAATATGGAATTTTATTCAAAAAATATGAACTACTACATAGTTATTCCTGCACATAACGAAGAAGAATTTATTTCTTTGACTTTAGAATCTTTGATTTCGCAAACACATTTACCTAAAAAAGTAGTGATTGTAAATGACAATTCTACTGATAGCACTGCCGAAATTGTGTTGGCTTTCGCCAAAGACAATCCGTTTATTACATTGGTAGAAAAAAAATCAAGTGCGATTCATTTGCCAGGAAGCAAAGTAATTCAGGCCTTCCAAAAAGGTTTTGAATCTTTAGACGAAGATTATGATGTGATTGTAAAACTCGATGCCGACTTAATTTTTCCAAATAATTATTTCGAAACAATTACCAAACATTTCAACTCCGATCCAACAATTGGAATGGTCGGCGGATTTTGCTACATAGAAAAAAATGGCGAATGGATTTTAGAAAACCTAACGGACAAAGATCATATTCGCGGTGCACTAAAAGCCTATAGAAGAGAAACTTTCGAACAAATTGGCGGTTTAAAACCTCAAATGGGTTGGGATACCGTGGACGAATTATTGTGTAAATTTTACAATTGGAAAGTAGTTACGGATGCTTCTTTGAAAGTAAAACATCTAAAACCTACTGGCGCCAATTACAATAAAACAGCACGTTACAAACAAGGAGAAGCTTTTTATACACTAGGTTACGGATTTTGGATTACTTCAATCGCTTCGGCTAAATTGTCGTTTATGAAAAAGAAACCTTTGCTGTTTTTTGATTACATTCAAGGTTTTCTAAAAGCCAAATCCGAAAAAAAACCACTTATGGTAACTCCCGAACAAGCTAAATTTATTCGCAGCTATCGTTTAAAGAAGATGAAAGAAAAACTTTTCTAAAGAAAAACTCATAATTCATACCATATAACTCATAACTAATTTCGTAAATTAGCCCATATTCAAAAAACTATGATGCTCATTCGATATTTATCGCAAGTAGGGAAATACTTCCTGATGCTCAAAGAGATTTTTAACAAGCAAACCAAATGGTCTGTAATGCGTAATCTCATTTTTAAAGAAATAGACGATTTAATCATTGATTCACTTGGTATTGTTGCGTTTATTTCATTCTTCGTTGGTGGAGTTGTTGCTATTCAAACGGCATTAAACTTAACCAATCCATTAATACCAAAATACCTTATTGGTTTTGCCACTCGTCAATCGGTAATTCTGGAATTTGCTCCTACTTTTATTTCGGTAATTATGGCTGGAAAAATGGGTTCGTTTATTACATCCAGTATTGGAACAATGCGTGTAACCGAGCAAATTGATGCTTTAGAAGTAATGGGAGTTAACTCACTAAATTATTTGGTTTTCCCTAAAATTATTGCATTACTTTTCTATCCATTTGTTATTGGAATCAGTATGTTTTTAGGAGTTCTTGGTGGCTGGATGGCAGGTGTTTACGGAGGTTTCACTTCAAGTGCCGAATTTATTAATGGAGCACAAATGCAATTTATTCCTTTTCATATTGTGTATGCTTTTATCAAAACCATCATTTTTGCTATGTTATTAGCAACAATTCCATCTTTTCACGGTTATTACATGAAAGGTGGGGCACTGGAAGTGGGTAAAGCAAGTACGGTATCTTTTGTCTGGACCTCGGTTTCCATCATACTTTTCAATTATATACTAACTCAGTTATTACTAGGATCATGATAGAAGTAAAAGACGTTGAAAAATCATTTGGAGACAGCAAAATCCTTAAAGGAATTACTACCACTTTCGAAACTGGAAAAACCAATCTTATTATTGGACAAAGTGGTTCTGGAAAAACGGTATTACTAAAAAGTTTACTTGGAATTCATCATCCTGAAGTAGGTACAATTTCTTTTGACGGACGGATTTATTCTGAATTAGATGATGATGAAAAAAGAGAATTGCGTACCGAAATTGGTATGGTTTTTCAAGGAAGTGCCTTATTTGATTCGATGACAGTAGCCGAAAACGTAGCTTTTCCTCTGAGAATGTTTACCAAAGATAATAAAGCAAAAATTAAAGAGCGTGTTGATTTTGTTCTCGAAAGAGTGGCGCTAAAAGACGCACATAATAAGTTGCCTTCTGAGATTTCGGGTGGTATGCAAAAACGTGTAGCGATAGCGAGAGCAATTGTAAACCGACCGAAATATTTATTTTGTGATGAACCCAACTCAGGTTTAGATCCTAATACTTCCATATTAATTGATAATCTTATTAAAGAAATCACCGAAGAATATGACATTACTACCGTAATTAATACGCACGATATGAACTCGGTAATGGAAATAGGTGATAATATTGTTTTCTTAAAAAATGGACTAAAAGAATGGCAAGGCACTAAAGAGAAAATTTTTGAAACTGATAACCAAGCAGTCGTTGACTTTGTTTATTCTTCTAATTTATTTAGAAAAGTACGAGAAGCACATTTGAAAGAATAGTTTTTTTATAATCCAAATACTCAAAATCCCAAATTCCAATTATTATAAAGTTGGAATTTGGGATTTATTTTTAATTGGAATTTTTTAGTAATTCCACCTCAGCGTTAGGATTGAATAAATACAAACGTCCAGAACTGATTTCTAGACACTCATAACGTTTGGTTCGAACAGCTATTTTTTTAAAAACCTTTCCATTTTTAATTCGGAAAATACTGCCGTAGGGAATTTCGAAAACGTAATTTTTATCGTTTTGGATATCAAATTGTTTTAAAGCCAATGACAAAGTAGTGTCAGTATCGCTACTCGCACTTGGGTTCCTAAAATGTCTCGCTAACAACGGTAATAATTGGTTAGGAAAAATTTCTGGACGGATATATGGAACCATTAATTGCTGGAAAGTATGTTTCCACTCATTTCCATGCGGTTTGATGTTACGACCAAATTTTTCGAAAGCTACTAAATGCGCGATTTCATGAATAAGCGTAATTAAAAAACGGTATTTATTCAAACTTCCGTTTACGGTAATTTCGTGTTTTCCATTAATCGCTTTTCGATAATCACCATGACGAGTTGCGCGTTCGTTAACAATTTTTAAATGCACACCATGTTCTACAATCAACTCAAAAACAGGTTTGACTGCGTGATCCGGAATATATTTTGCTAAAGTATCGCTCAATTAGGATTTGGAATTTAAAAAATTGGAATTTGATTCTTAAGGATTAGTCGTTGAAACTTCTAATACTTTTCCGTTAAAGTATTTATTTCCATTCAGTGTAAAATCAAAAATATAAGTGGCCATACCTTCTGCTGAAATCGGTGCTTGATAACCTGGAAAAGCTTCTTCGAGCATTTCAGTTTGTACTGATCCAAGAGCCAAAACATTAAATGCAATACCGCGTTCTTTGTATTCTTCGGCTAATAATTCCGAAAGCGTAATTACTGCTCCTTTACTTGAACTATAAGCTGCAAGTCCTGCAAATTTTAAGCTTCCTTGAATACCTCCCATAGAACTTATGGTAACTACATGGCTTCCTTTTTGCAAAAACGGAATACAAATGCGAGTTAAATTGGCAACAGCAAAAACATTTACTTTATAGACAGATTCAAAATCTGCTTGTGATAAATTTTCGAATGGTTTACAAATTAAACTTCCGGCATTGTGAATCACAGCATCAACTTTTTTCCAAGTGTCAGCAAGAAAATTTTCTACTTTTTCTAGTTCAGATTCAGTAGCCAAATCCACCGAAAGACAGCTGATGTTTTCGTGAACAATTAATTCTTGAGGTGTTTTTCTCGAAATGGCTAAAACCTGATGACCTGCATTGGCAAATTTCAAAGCCAGTTCAAATCCGATTCCTCTACTTGTTCCTGTGATAATAATATTCTTCATGCAACAAAAATAAACAAAAGCTTTAAAATAGCCGTTAGCTTTCTAACTCAATTCTTATTATTAACACGAACAAAAGCATATTTTTTAATGACTTTATAACTTTTTAAAAGAGCTAAAATCACAAAGAAAACAGGAATAAATATTGGAATAAAGTATTGAAAAACACTTTGAACATCCTGAGCCATTTTATTTAAGAAATACACTAAAGTTATCATTCCTAAAAATGTTCCTGTGATCGTTCCTGCCAAATAAAAAAATCGATACGGAATACTACTGGAATCAATATATTTTTCATTAATCAGATATACATTCCATGCGGTCCAAAAAGGAAGTTGTAAAAAATTAATACTACTTAAAAACAACCCAATTAAAAAAGGCGAATAATGAAGGTATTGATCTAAATAACTTTGATGATTAGTGTCTTGATTTGAATGAGCGAAGAAAGAATAAGCTAAAAATAATAAAAATAAAATTCCAAAAACATCAATTGTTTTCATTAGTTTCTTGTTATTGACTAATCGATCAGCAAAAATCAAAGTAAAATAAATAACAACAGCTTCCACTACAACCACACCTAATAAGTACATTAGTAAACTATTGACTCCAGATTTTGAGAAAATTTCGTACCCAATAATATTCAAATAGCCCAGCGGAATAGAACCCAGGAAACTCACTAAAAACCCCACTAAAACAGCTTGCATTATTTTCATATTCTTAGAAATTTACAATTCTATTGCTTTGTTCCAGATGCAGTCGGTATTGATTCATGCCATCACTGTGAGACAAATAAGGATTTCCATTTTTATGATTTATAACACTAATTTCATACATATAAGTAATGTGTCTGGCCAATTCTTTCCAAGCAAAAAACAACGAATGTCTAGGATCATAAATATGCGTAGGTTCGCTGCCAGCACCGTTTATTTCGACAATAGAAAATTTTTCTCCACGTTCTAATTCTTCCCAGGAATGATACATAATATCTAATCTCCCGAAATAAAAACCGGGTATTTGCAAACAAATTTCATTTATAGTTTGAGTCAGTTTTGGAGAAATCCAATGGCTGCAATCTATAAATTTAGCACCACGAGCATGATTGCCATAAGGAACTAGATTGAGTTTTTTACCATTAGGAAGAATGCTTACTATTTTTTCACCATATTCTTTTAGCAAAGATTCATACTGCAATTCATATCGCGGATTTTTACGAATTAACTCTTCTATTGTCGAATGACCATCTCCTGTAATTATCACAAATTCTTTAGAAACAATCCCTGTAATTTTTCCTTGATTTTCATTCGGATATCGTACATAAAAAATCCCGACTTCTTTTTCATACGGAATCAAATCCTGAACTAAAAAATCAAAACTTGCCTTTTCATGGTAATGTTTCAACTCCTTGTCTGAATTGATTTTCTTTACTGCTGAACCTCGTAAACCAATATCAGGCTTGGCAATTAATGGATATTGCAATCCCAATTTCTTCATCTGATTTTTTATTTCCTGCAAAGTAGTCTCTCCTTTTATCAATTCGGTTTTAGGATAATATTGTTGCGGAATTAAATCGTAAATTTCTTTTTTGGATTCCATCATAAAACCACCATTTTTTATGGTGGGATTAGAAGCATTAAAGAAAAATATTGATTTGGCACGAATTGCATAATAAGCCCAAAGAAAATAAATGGGGATATAAACAATCTGGAAAGGCCAATACTCCCAATGGGTGATTTTATGAAAAAGGAGTTTGCTTTGTCTGTTTGATTTCACTCGTTTGAATTGCTGTTTTTAAATGGTTATAAATGAAATTTTGCTTTCTTGTTGTGCTATCAAATCGCAATGCAACAGACTCACTTTATTGTTTTCTATTACTGACTGTGTAATGCTTACCGTTTTCGTTTCCTCATTTCGATTAATAACCAATCCATTTTCCTGATTGGTTTCTTCGGTGTACCGATGAAAATGGAGCAATTCGGTTTCTGAAATTGCTGGTGTTACTTCTAAAAAATGATAAAACCAACTCGCTCGTTTTTCTCGAACCATTTCTGGATATAAAGTTGCCGACGACCAAATATGATTTTTATTCGCATCTAACTGCGATGTTTCCTTAATAATTCCGTTCCATCGCAATTGAAAAAGTGTTTCATTTTCGAATAAAACCAACGTAAAAGGCTCGATATTTTCTAAATCAATAGCATTCCAAAAATCCTTTGGAGAAGTTTGTGCTATCAAATCAAGTACAATTAATCCTCTACTTTTTCTATAAGGTAATTTTACAATGTGTTTTTCATTGGCACCATTCAACAAAACCAGAACCGTTCCATTTTCGTCAACTACATACCAGGTTCCTCCTGCTTTGGGATCTTTGGGATAGATTATGTTTTTTCCGTTTAAGGTATAATTTTGAGGTGCTATGGCATTAGGACGAATTATATTTTCATCTCTGTTAGAGGTAATAATAATTTTACCGTCTGTTTTTACAAAACTTACTGTGCACATTGATTTCTGTATTCGATAGTAGAACGGGCAACACCAAAATTGGGGTCAATCGTGATAGTTTCATATTGCAAAACAGCAACTTTTATTAAAGCTTGATGATGAATGCAATGTTCTAAATTATAAAGTAGTTCTCTGTAATAATTGCTTTCAACATGAAGTTCTTCCTGATCTACAACTTGCAACAATAACAGCTTTTTATTTTCTTTCTCTAAGGAATTCTGAATCAAATTAATCTGATTTTTCGCAAATTCGGTATCCGTTTCAATCCGTTTATTCCTTGGTCTTTTATCATAATTGATCATCCCAGAAACGTAACTGTTATTCAGACATTGAAACATTTCCACAATATGTCTGGTGTGTTCTCCAATAGTAGAATTGCTCAGGGCAGCACAAGGTCTAGCGTATTCTGAATTTGAAATTTGAACTAGTAAATCAACTAATTCGTTCAAACTCCTATTTATGGACGGTATAAGCATATTGTAATTTTAATTTATCAATTATCGTTTTGTTATCCGTTGTGCTACCATCCCTTTTACTCATTTAAAAATGAAAATAATTGAATTCGCATATCTTTTGAAGTACAATTAATATAACTCCATTTATCATCCTTTTATTTTAAAGATCAAAAAATTTGTAATAATCCCCTCTATAAATTGGGCATCATTATTTAGGTAAATATACTTCTTTCTTCTTAACAATCATGAAGTTAAAGTCCTAGAAATCACAATTTTTTGAATCTCAGACGTTCCTTCATAGATTTGAGTAATTTTAGCATCACGCATCATACGTTCTACATGATATTCGGCTACATAACCATTTCCACCATGAATTTGAACTGCTTCAATAGTTACATCCATAGCCGTTTGAGAAGCAAATAACTTAGCCATGGCGCCTGATTGTGTAATATCCATTCCTGCATCTTTTTCAGATGCTGCTTTCAAGCATAACATTTTAGCTGCCATAATTTGAGTAGCCATATCTACTAATTTAAAAGCAATGGCTTGGTGCTGAAAAATTTCTTTACCAAAAGAGTGACGCACATGGGAATATTTTAACGCCAGTTCATAAGCACCTGTAGCAATTCCCAAAGCTTGAGATGCAATTCCAATTCTTCCGCCATTTAAAACCGCCATAGCAAAATGAAAACCAAAACCATCTTCGCCAATTCTATTTTCCTTAGGAACTTTTACATCAGTAAAAAGTAAAGAATGCGTATCCGAACCACGAATTCCCATTTTCTTTTCTTTAGGACCAATCTCAAAACCAGGCCAGCCTTTTTCTACAATAAACGCATTGATACCTTTATGTCCTTTTTCGGGATGCGTTTGCGCCATTACAATATAAGTCGAAGCCGTAGAACCATTAGTAATCCAGTTTTTTGTTCCATTCAACAAATAATAATCCCCTTTATCGATGGCGGTTGTTTGCTGTGAAGTAGCGTCAGAACCAGCATTGGGTTCCGAAAGACAAAAAGCACCAATCACATCGCCTTTAGCTAGCGGAACTAAATATTTTTGTTTTTGTTCTTCGTTGCAATATTTTTCTAAGCCCGCACAAACCAAAGAATTGTTTACTGACATAATCACTGCTGCCGAAGCATCTACTTTTGCAATTTCATTGAGTACTAAAACATAAGAAACATTGTCCATTCCTGATCCTCCATATTTAGGATCGACTATCATTCCCAGAAAACCCAGTTCAGCCATTTTTTTTACCTGCTCTGTTGGGAATTTAGAAAACTCATCTCTTTCTATAACACCTGGTAACAATTCGCTTTGAGCAAAATCTCTAGCGGCTTGTTGAATCATTTTTTGTTCCTCAGTCAAATTGAAATCCATAACAACACTTTTTATAAATTAATTCCTCGATTGAGGATAAAAAACTCATTTTCGAGATAAAAATATTTTAATATTCAGCACCTAATCTTCGTTAATTGATTTTGTGTTTTCTAAATTTACTTACTTTTATTCTAAAAAAACAACTTAAGCTTTTAATATTTTAATCGTTTCCTATTTTCCATCCATGAAAAAAGAATTTTACAACGTAATTGGCGTTATGTCAGGAACTTCACTTGACGGGGTTGATTTAGCTCATATTGAATTCGAAATAAAACAAAACCAATGGTCTTTTAAAATTCTGGAAAGCGAAACCGTTCCTTATAATTCTGATTGGGTAAACAAATTAAAAACAGCAGTGGATTTTTCGAAAGAAAATCTCGAAATTTTGAATCGAAATTATACGCAACTACTTTCTAAAATCATTGTAGATTTTATTGAAAAATATCAGATAATTAATTTGAATGCCGTTTGTTCTCATGGGCATACTATTTTGCACCAACCACAAAACGGATTTACACTTCAAATAGGAAATCTTCCAGAAATTACTATTTTAACCAAACAAAAAATAGTCTGCGATTTTAGAATTCAGGATGTTCAATTGGGCGGACAAGGCGCTCCTTTAGTACCTATTGGTGATCGAATTTTATTTAGTAAATACGATTATTGCATGAATTTGGGCGGTTTTTCCAATGTTTCTTTCGAAGAAAACAATCAAAGAATTGCTTTTGACATTTCGCCCGTAAATACCGTTTTGAATTTTTATGCCAATCAGTTGGGATTGAATTATGATAATAAAGGTCAAATTTCAAAAACTGGAAAAATCAATACCGAATTATTAAACGAATTAAATGCTTTCGAATTTTATCAAAAGAAACACCCGAAATCACTCGGTTTTGAATTTGTAAAAGAAAGTGTTTTACCACTTATTGAACAATTTGACATTTCAATTGAAGATAAATTACACACTTTTACGGAACACATTGCTTGGCAAACGGCTTTGGCTTTGCCAACAAAAAAAGGAAGTCTTTTTATAACTGGCGGTGGTGCTTACAATGATTTTCTAATTTCCAGAATTCAACATTATTTACCCGAAATGAAGCTGATTATTCCCGAAAAGAAAATTCTGGAATTCAAAGAAGCCTTAATTTTTGCCTTACTCGGTGTATTAAAATTACGAGATGAAATTAATGTACTCAGTTCAGTTACCGGAGCAAAAGAAGATCATAGTTCAGGATACATCTATCCTTAGAATACAGAAGAGGCACTATTTTTGTTTCGAATTTTATCGAATAGAATCGCAATTTTTATAATATCTTAGCGTTTCAATAACAAAGAAAAAATTTATGAGTATATTGTTACAAGCAGATACCTTATCTGTTGCAGGTGAAAATTTAGCCGAAGCGGTTCCAGTTGAAAAAACCTTATCAATTATCGAACTCCTAACTAGCGGAGGATTAGCAGGGCAAGTAATAATGGCAGCATTATTTGTAATGCTTTTTGTTGCTTTATATCTGTATTTTGAACGCTTGATGGCTATTAATAAAGCTTCAAAAATTGATACAAACTTCATGAGTCTAGTTAAAGATAACATCAAAAACGGCCGTATTGATAATGCTAAAATGGCCTGTGCACATTCCTCTTCACCAGCAGCTCGATTAATAGAAAAAGGAATTTCCAGAATTGGAAAACCACTAAGTGACATCAATACCGCAATTGAGAACGCTGGAAAACTAGAAATAAATAAATTAGAAAAAAATGTAAGTATGCTTGCTACTATTTCGGGAGCTGGCCCAATGACTGGTTTCTTAGGAACTGTTGTAGGGATGATTCAGGCTTTCCACAAAATGGCTACTGCTGGCGGTCAAATTGAAGTAGGCGCACTTTCTGAAGGAATTTATACTGCTATGACAACTACTGTTGTTGGATTAGTAATTGGAATTATTGCTTATGTAGGCTACAACCACTTAGTAGTAAAAACCGATAAAATTGTACACCAAATGGAAGCCAATGCCGTTGACTTTTTAGACTTATTAAATGATCCCGCATAATTATGAATTTAAGAGGACGAAATAAAGTTAGTGCTGAATTTAACATGTCATCCATGACAGACATTGTCTTTCTGTTGTTGATATTTTTCATGCTAACCTCAACTATGGTAACTACTAACGCACTGGATTTAGTATTACCAAAAGCAAAAGGAAAAACAGACAGCAACAAAAATATTGCTGTAAGTATCAATAAAAAATTAGAATTTTTTATTGACAAAGAGCCTGTTTTAGAAGCCGAATTGGAATCAAAATTACTATCACTAGTTGCCGCTGATGAAAACAAAGCCATAATTCTAAGAGCCGAAGAAGGTGTTCCAATTGAAAAAGCAGTTAACGTTTTAGACATTGCGAACAGAAACCAAATTAAAGTGGTTTTAGCTGTAAGACCTAAATAATTTGGCACTGACTTTCAAAAAACAGATTTATTCTACATGAAATATTTAGAAACAGAAGAAGAAAAAAAATCATTTGCTATCACATCTATCATTTTTGTGATACTATTTGTTTTGTTCTTATATCTAGGACTTACTTCTTTAGATCCTCCCCCTGAAAACGGAATTGCTATTAATTTTGGCACAACTGAATTTGGAAATGGAGATATTCAACCTACTGAGGCCATTCAATCGGCACCAAAAGCCACAGCTGCAAAACAAGCTGCAGCAAGCAACGACGATGTTTTATCGCAAGACATTGAAGAAGCTGTTGTAATGAAAGAAGCTAAAAAAATCCAACCAACAAAAGAAGTTGCCAAAGAAGAAGTAAAACAAAAACCCAAAGAAAATCCGAAACCTTCTAAAAGCACAACTGATGCTTTGTCTAGTTTAATCAATGGTCCAAAATCTACTGGAACAGCCAAAGGCGGCGAAGGCAATGAAAACCAAGCTGGAGATAAAGGAAGTTTAAACGGAAATCCTTATGCTAATACTTATTACGGTTCTGGAAGCGGAAGCGGTACAGGAAGTGGCTGGGGATTAAATGGAAGAAAAATAAGTAGTCGAGGAAAAGAAGTTCAAAAATGTAACGAATTTGGTACTGTTGTAGTTCAAATTACAGTGAATAGAAACGGAAATGTTATTGCCGCCAAATACACTAAAGGAACTACCAACACCAACCCTTGTTTAATAGAACCCGCTTTGGCCACAGCCAGAAAATACAAATGGCAACCAGACAGCAATGCTCCCGAAACTCAAATAGGATTCATCACCGTGAATTTCAAACTGGGGGAATAATATTGAACAATTTTACAATAAAAATGAATTATCAAGAAACTACAGCCTGGATGTTTAATCAACTTCCGATGTACCAATTGCAGGGTGCTTCTGCTTACAAAAAAGACTTAACAAACACCCATTTACTGATCAGTCATCTTGATAATCCGCATCAAAATTTAAAATTTATTCACGTTGCTGGAACTAACGGAAAAGGTTCAACTTCACACATGCTGGCTTCGATACTTCAGGAAGCAGGCTACAAAATAGGACTTTACACTTCGCCACATTTAAAAGATTTTAGAGAGCGCATTAAAATTAACGGAATCGAAATTACCAAAGATTTTGTTTGTGATTTCATCAATTCGAACAAAACTTTTTTTGAAGCCAATGATATTAGTTTTTTCGAAATGAGCGTTGGTTTGGCTTTTGATTATTTTGCAAAAGAAGAAGTAGATATTGCTATCATCGAAGTCGGAATGGGCGGCAGACTGGACGCTACTAATATCATTACACCTTTAGTTTCAGTGATTACCAATATCGGATTAGATCACACGCAATTTCTTGGTAATACCCTTGAATTAATTGCTGCCGAAAAAGCAGGAATTATCAAAGCTAAAATTCCAGTTGTTATAGGCGAATACCTTCCTGAAACTAAAGCCGTTTTTTTGGCAAAAGCCAAAGAAAAAAATTCAGAAATCTATTTTGCTTCCGATTTGATTTCGGATAATTATCCTTCTGATTTGATTGGTGATTATCAAATTCACAATAAAAAAACAGTTCTACAAACCATCAAAGTTTTAAACACACAAACTAATTTTAACATTAACCAAAATAATATTGAATCGGGTTTGTCAAATGTGGTTAAAAATACAGGACTTTTAGGAAGATGGCAACAATTAGGCGAATCTCCAAAAGTAATTTGCGACACCGCACACAACAAAAACGGTTTGGAAATTGTGCTGAATCAAATTCAAAAAGAAAAATTCAATCAATTACATATTGTTTTAGGCGTTGTCAACGACAAAGATTTAGATGAAGTTTTACCTTTATTCCCAAAAAATGCAATTTATTATTTCTGTAAACCCAATATCCCTCGAGGACTTGAAGCTTCGATATTGGAAGAAAAAGCAAATCAATTTGGATTAAAAGGAAAAATACATCATTCTGTTTCAGAAGCTTACCGTTCAGCGCAAGAATCTGCCGCAGTAAATGATTTCATTTATATTGGCGGAAGCACTTTTGTAGTTGCAGAAATTTTATAATTTTTTTCGTTTTTTGCTTGCACATCAAGAAAAGTGGTGTATATTTGCACTCGCAATCACAAACGATAGCAACCTAGTAAAATAGGGCGATTAGCTCAGCTGGTTCAGAGCACCTCGTTTACACCGAGGGGGTCGGGGGTTCGAACCCCTCATCGCCCACCATAAGAGACAAATTAGAAATATTCTGATTTGTCTCTTTTTTATTTGAGTCTAATTGTTCATTAATCAGGTACATTAGCTGAACTGCTTCATTAATTCTTGTGGTTCGAAATCCAACTCCGTCAAACATTAAATTCTCAGGATATATTGAACCTATTAAATCCCTACATTCTACAAATTTTGATTTTTGATAGATAAAATTAAGTCTATACAGATTTTCAATCCCTTGGTTGAGTAACTTTTCAATATCATCTTGATCGTTATTCAATCCTGAATATTTTGCTTGAAGTTTGTCTAATATACCTCCATAATCGGATTTTATATCTCTGTAATCAGATGCATCAATTTGATTGGTCATTAATAAATCCCTGGCTTTAGCTAACCGGCTTTCATAATCTTTTATTTGACTAGCCAATTGTGTCTTTTCAATTTGTCTCCCTTTAGTTTGCTCTTTATAAGCTTCTAGAATTATTAAGCTATAAAGCTTTTTGTATCCTTCCCTTGGAACATATTTTTGAAGTTCCTTACTAAACAATTCATTAACGGATTCAGCTCTAAAACGATGTGTACAGCCTTTAAAGCAATGATAATAGGCGTAATGTTTAGTACGCCCTTTGGATTTGCTCCCTGAAAGAATTTTTGAACATAATGGACAAATTAAAAAGCCACGTAATGGGAGTTCAACAATCGTTTCTACTTTTGCACGAGCGACTTTTTTTCTACCATCAACAACATCTTGAACTTTATAAAATAACTCTTCACTTATAATTGCTTCATGCTGACCTTCTACATAATAACTTTCTTCATCTTTGTATTTGGGAACGAATATTTTTCCACAATACAGCGGATTTCTAACAGCCAACCAAAAACTATGTTTACCAGTTTTTAATCCTCGTTTTCTAGCAAGACGATGAATGTCTTCGGTACAAAATATTCCTTTTGAAATTTCATTAAAAGCCCAACGCATAATGGAGGCTTCTGGTTCTTTGACTGCAATATACTTCCTGCCATCTTCTTGTGATTTGTTAATATAACCGATCGGTGCTTGACTTACATAACGTCCTTCTTTTTTTGCTCTTCGCATTCCATGAAAAACATTTAATGCTCTGCGATCGTTTTCTACTTCGGGAGCAGCAAGATAAAATGCCAACATCATTTTATTTTCCGGTATGGAAAGATCTAAAGGCTGTTCTATTGCTTGTGGCTCAACTCCCAACTTGCGTAATGCACTAATCATTTGATATGCATCTCCTGCATTTCTACTAAATCTATCCCACTTCGTAAACAAAACCAAGTCTGTTTTATTTTTGTACTTTTTAAGATTTAGCAATAATGATTTCCATTTGGGTCTATTAAAAGTTTTAGCTGAATGGTCTTCAAATATAACATCACGAACTTCAATACTATTTATTTGGCAATATTTTCTTAATACCTCCTCCTGATTTCTTTGTGAGTATCCTTTGTCCGCTTGTTCGTCCGTACTCACTCTCACATATAAATCTGCTATCTTTTTCATTTTTTTCATTTAAATAATTAGAAACGGTTATAGCTGCTAGTTTTCTCATAAACTCTAAAACTCTACTTACTTGGTCAAGTGTTAAGTTTATTTTTTCCTTTTTAAGCATTATTAATGCTTGTTCGTCTGTCATTCTTCCTCTTTCATTTTCCATCTTACAATCCTCTTCATTTAAAGTCATAAAAACTTTCGTTCTACATCATTTCACAACTTTAAAGATAAAAGGTCTGTTTCATTTTAACCTAATCAAAATATGATGAGGATCAAAATGATTTTTTCATCTATTGTTTTTCTTTCAACAGAAACCAAACGATAGGTAGCACATAATCAAACTTTTAGAAATTATATTTTACAAATGTAAACTTGTTTTTATTAAAACAGAAAAATTTAAGTTTTTTTAAACATTTTCAAAAGATGAGTAGAAAAATAGAAATAAAGAACATAAAATGTGTAGCTTATCAAAGTCTGGTAAAGTCATTAATATTGTTATTAAATCTTCCAGATATCCACAAAAACCTTCGGATAAATCCTCAGAATTTTGTGGATTTAGAAAGTTATATTGTTTGAAAAAGTACACTTCTTTCAGGCATTATTTTTTATTGGATTTTGTAGAAGTGTACCCTTTCAAAAGAAACTAAAACGAAAAGATTTTTCAAGAATATTTATATGTTTTTAGACTCCATTCCAAAGGAGAAAAAATCCAGCTAAGGTATTGAATATAGGCAAAGAAAGTGCGCATAATGACAAGCTTAGTTTCTAAGCCTGTCACCCTTCGGGACTTATAGCACTTTCTTTGCCTATATTCAATTGAAGAACGGCTTTCTTTTTTTCCTTTTTCTTTTGAAATGTATGAATGGTAATGGTATTATCAACTTCATATTTTCAATTTATCCCATTTCATTTTTTTACGCATCCTAATCAAAATTTGATGAGGATTGGTAAGGTCTTAAGCAAATTATACTTTAGTAGATGACTTTTAAAAATCTCTAAAATTGCCTCGTTCCTGCAATCAGCAAGATGAACGGTTGTCGGACAACCGCCTATCTTGCCACCATTTACCTCGGAACTCGGCGGTGGAGACATTTAAAAGCGTAGAGTTTGAAAAATTATGAAAATGAAAGAGGATGGAAAGAGAAAATTCAAACAGAACTCGCAGAATTACGCTGCGCCTGACAGAACAAGAGTATGCAAAAATTGAAGGGAAGTTTAAAACTAGCTGCTGCCGAAAGTTAAGTGATTATATTCGGAAACACTTATTCAATAAACCCATTATAAGCACTTACCGGAATCAATCTTTGGATGATTTAATGGAAGAAACCATTGTATTAACTTCTGAACTTCGGGCTATTGGAAATAATATCAATCAAATTGCTAAAAAAGTAAATTCCTTGAAATTACTTCCTGAATTTAAAGAGCAACTTTTTTTGTTTGAACTTCATAGAAAATTGCTTTTTGACAAAATGGATTTTATTAGCAAACACACTCAAAAAATAGCGGAACAATGGTTGCAATTATAAAAACAAGTCATTCGATAAACAGCATTTTGAATTACAATGAAAATAAAGTTAAAGCAGGAAAAGCGGAGTGTCTTAATGCCGTAAATTATCCTTTAAAGTTGGAAAAATTGAGCTTCAATTTAAAGTTAAATCGATTTTTAAAACTGGCTGCACTTAATGAAAATGCAAAGCGAAACAGTGTGCATATTTCTTTGAATTTTGACCCATCAGAAAAGTATTCCAAAGAAAAACTAATTGAAATCGCAGACACTTATATGGATAAAATTGGTTTTGGAAAACAGCCTTATTTAGTGTATCAACATCACGATGCGGGACATCCACATTTGCATGTGGTTACTAATAATATTCAAAGAGATGGAAAACGAATTGATCTGCATCTTTTAGGTATTCGAAAATCAGAACCTGCACGCAAAGAAATTGAAGAACTTTTTGGACTTGTAAAAGCGGAAGGCAGAAAAACTAAAGAGCAATATTCTTTGCAGCCTATTGTTAGTCGTAGTATTGAATACGGAAAAGCAGAATCTAAAAAAGCGATTAACGGAGTTTTAAATAAGGTTTTATTCGAATACAAATATTCCAATCTTCCAGAACTTAATGCTGTTCTAAATCTGTACAATGTTCATGCTGACAGGGGTACAGAAGATTCCAGAGTTTTTAAAAACAATGGACTGCTTTATAAAATATTGGATAAAGATTCAAAACCCATTGGGGTTCCAATCAAAGCAAGTGATTTTTATAACAAACCGACTTTAAAATTTTTAGAAGAAAAATTCAAGGCTAACGAGATTAAAAAGCAATCTCACAAAAGTCATTTAAAGAACACTATTAGACTAGCTTTATTGGACAAACAGCTTAACTCTCCTGAAAAATTAGCCACCAAATTGCAAAAAGAAGGGGTTCATGTGGTTTTAAGAAAAAGCAAAGAGGGACAGCTTTATGGGATTACTTATGTTGACCATAAAACGCAATCGGTATTTAATGGAAGTAGCCTGGGGAAAGAATTTAGTGCTAAAGGTATTTTAGAAAGTTGTGCATTGAATATTACACATCAAAAATCAATTTTAGCTGCTTCTGAAACCACTCAAAATTTGGAATTGCAAAACCATTTGAAGATTAATACTATGGCGGTTTTACTGCAAGCTGAAAACACAAATGATCATGTCCCAAAAGATCTAAAACAAAAGAAGAAAAAAAGGAATTCAAGGAGGATTTAAGAAATTCTTAAATGAGAAGCATATTCAGCATTCAAACCAAGTCATAAAATCCATTCTCCTTATCGATAAATAATTTTGCGTTATTTTTCTTCTTTTTTCTTCCGTCAGCAATTTTATATCATTTCCTTTTTTTACATTTACGGAAATCCTTTTCTTATAATTTTAAATGACATCATATAGCAAGTTCAATAAATGGGTTTATTATTATTACATAAATAATTGTATTCCTGCTCAAATAAATTCTTTGTCAATTCCAATAAGTGAGATTGATGGGTTTGTTGCTGAATATGACATAAATTTAGATGATTTTAAAGAAATTAATTATCAAAGTTGGTCTTATTTATTAAAAGAAAAAGAAGGTATTCCTCAATATTTTGGCTTAATAGCTTTACAATGTCTTGCAGCATCAAAAATGCAGAATCATAACGGTATAACGGCAGCTAATTTTAAAGTCCATTTTGCAGATTTGATAGGAGTCAAGAATACAAATGAATTAAATTCCTTTTTTGCTGAAGATTATGATAGTGAATTTAAAGTTCAAGAAAAAATTTGGTTAAGTGCTCAAGCGTTTTTTAAAAATAAGAGTGTGAAAATTATATTGCCTGAAACAACAAGATACAAAGGAAGATTCATACAGTTTCCTATTTCACAAATTGTATTAAATCATGAAGATTTAAAAGAATATAATTCTTTTTTCTCTGCAATTAAAAATGGGTTTGAATCAATTTCTTTTCAAGACTTTAAAAAATATTACCTTAATGAAATATCAAATTTTAGAAATAATTTTCGCAGAGAAAACAATACAAAAAATGATAATCAATGGTCAGAAGTTGAACTAAAGATAAAATTAAAACAAATTTTTGATTTTTATTGTTCAGATGATTGGGTTGTTAAAGATCAAAATTTGAGTTTTAAAAATATTATTTCTAACAAAAACTATATTATAAAATTTAGTCCAAGTGAATTGTTATTATATGATGAATATTATAATAAATTGGACAAATTAAATTCTTTAATCAGCAATAAAAGGTTCATTATTTTTAAAGAAAATAAAAATTATCCTAATGAATATGAGTCAGTTAATTCAATTTTGTTAAACGATAATAATATAATATTGATTTATAATTCTCCATCTAATTCAAATGAGATAAAGATGTTAAAAAATGTATTTCCATCAATAGATTACCAAAATTTAAAACACAATATTTTAATTTATAAAATAATAAATTCAGATAATTTGCCTGATTTTTTTAAAAATATCGTAAGAGGTGATTATCCAATAGAATTAAAAGGATTTAAAGTATCTGGTGAGAAAAAGTATTTTGTCAATCATCCACCAAAAATTTATTTGAAAGAAGATATTCATTATCACATTTATTATAATAAAAAAAGAATAGGTAAAGATGAGATGAATAGAGTTGGAAAATATACAATAAGGATAAATGGATATAGTAATTACAATTTTGAATTAGTTGAATTGCCGATTTTAGATTATTCCATAAATGATAAAATAAAATCATTAGAATTTTATTCTTTAGATTATAAAGATGAAGAAATAGGATGTATTAATGGCTTATTATTGAAATACAAAGAAAATGTCAAGATAGAAACACTAACGATAAATAATTGGATTAAAACCATTAATGGTAGTAAAGTTAAGTCTGGTAGTCAATTACTAAAAATAATATCAAATAGCAGGAATGGAAAGTATTAAAAAGATTTACTCGATAATTTTAGATAGAAATCAAGCAGGACAAGGAGAAGGAGGCAATTGTAAAGTTGTTGCTTTTACAAGAGATAAAGATTATATTAAGGATGAAGAAACTATTAAAGATTTTTTTCAAACTGATTCGAAAATTTTTTCAGATAAAATTTTCAAATTTCTGCCAGATGGTGCAATTAATCAATTAGTTGAGATTATTCCAGGAAAAATAAATACAGAAATAATCGAAGGAAGGAATTATTACATTCACTTGAAATCAATAAAAAAAACTGGAAGCCTTATCATAGATGTTCCGAACGATTATTTAAAAACAAATTATATTAATCTAGAAGAATTAAATAATTATTTTGAATCGAAGGATTATCTTAAAGAGGAACTTGGAAATTTTTATTTGTGTGATAATGAAAAGATATGTGGTCCCTTTAAGACAACTAATGCAAAAATTCTACCCAAAAAAGATACGTTTGTTCATTCATTTCAATATGATATTAAAAATTTAATAGAGGTTGAAAATTTTAAATTCAGTTATTTATTAGAAGAACCTCAAAATAAAATTGATGTAATAGATTGTATGACTGTTAATCAATTAATGGATTTTTTAAAAAGTCAATTATCTATTGATAGAGCAGAAATCAATTTAATTAGTAAAACTTATGATAATATAAAATCGCTAAATAAAGGGAATTCTAGTTTGGATAACGTTAGATTAGAACGAGCTTCAAATTATTTATCAGAATTAAAATTATCTTATGAAGAATTAAAAAAAATAAGCTCTAAAAGGGATGATTGGACTTTGTTAGTCAATCAAGTTATTATTGAGAATAAAGTAAGATTTGAAGAAGAAACATTAAAAGAAATAGATTTAAGTATTCAAAAGAAGGAGGAACATAAAAATACTTTAGAGTCAGAAATTAAATTAAAACACAACGAATTAAATAAATTAACCTTTGATTGTAATAAAATAATAAAAGAAACTGAAGAGATTTCAAATAAAAAAGAGGATTTAATTCTTTCCATTCAATTAGCTGCAGGAATAAATAATAGTAGTACAGTAGTTAAAAATGAATTAATTAAAAATTATTATGAAATCATTTCATCAAATAATTCATCGTCAATTGTTGACTTAGATGATTTTTATGATCAGTTTGAATCCAAAATTTCATTAAAAGCTGAATTAAAGAATGCGTTATACATATTAAAAGAAAATCGTTTTTTAATTGGAAATTCAATTGAATTAACTCTAAATTCAATTCAACATTTAGGAGGTTATGAAATAATGATTCAAAATGCAGAAGCAGATTGGTTAAAATATAAATATCTTGAAGAAAATGGATTTAGTATAATTTGTCAAAGAGCAATCGCAAATAAAGAAATACTGCATTTTTTCATTTTGCAAGACTTCAATGTGGCTAGTTTTGAATGTTATGGAAAATCAATTTTAGATATTAGAAATAAGATAAGGACTAAAATACCTGGAACTGAAAACAATTGGCCTGATAATCTATTTTTCATTCTTATAGCTGTTGATTCTGAGATTGATGATTTTGGACTTCCTATAAACAAATCTACTTTTAAAAAATGGGCTTTTTTACCACATACTTTAGACTATTCATATCAAAAAATTGATGCCGAAGTAGGTTTGAATTTAGCTAAACTTGAAGTGAACAATCAATATCCTGATTATTCAGACAATTATTTTATGTAATGGTTGGGCTGTTATATAACATATTCGTTTACAATTATAATATTGGCGAAAAGAGCTTATCATTTGATCGAATAAAAAGATTGCTTTCAAATAACATTTCTGATTTTGAGAATAACAAGTTAAATTTTGATTATCTATTTCAATTATTAAATCTTGGGATTATTGATAAAGTGGAAAAAAGCAGATATTCATTATCGAATACATCAATAATTACAAATACAAAAAACAACTACACCATAGGGGTAAATTTTCCTGAAGAGATTTTAAAAAGCAGTAATCATTTGATTAAACAGCAATATTTGGGCTTAACTATTTTTGAAGACGCAAATATTAATATTCTTGATTATGAGGTAAATAAAATGGTTTTTATTTTAAATCATAGTATTAATCTATTGCAACAAGTTAAATTAATTATCAAAAATTGGGAACCAGTTGTTTTTAATGATTTAGGGCAAATAACTAAATTAGAAAAGTACAATTCGGAAAAATGTAGTTGGGAAAAAAGTAATGATATTATAGAAAGCAATAAACTATACAAATGTTATCTTTATAATGGAAATTACTTCAAGTATTTGTATTTGTTTAAAAACAAATATTTCTTAATTGAACCAGATGAGTATGAAAAGGTAAACACTTTAAAGCTTATTGACGCTAATAAATCATTGTTTAAGTATAATAAGTTATCTGGTGAAATAAAGTTAAAATCATATTACACTTATCCGGTATATCTGTATAAAATCATGTTACTGAATCACATAATGGAAACAGGTCATATACCTGTAAATAATCAGTTTAAAATTGAATTAAAGCAATTTTTAAAAATAAGTAAAATACTTAATTTAAATTACACCTTAGAATAATGGAAAATGTATTTAACACTTGGAGAGAATTACGAGAAACATATAAAAAATACATAGATACGAGTTTGTTTTTTAGTAATAAGAGACTAGAAGATGAACGTAGCCAATTATTCAATACAGGTGATACAATTACAAAATATCCAATTATTGAGTTTACTCCAAAGTATAAAGAATATAAGTCATTAAATGAGATTTGTAAGGAACTCTCATTAAACGAAAAATTTGCTGAATTTGCTTCAAATGGTCTATTTGTAAATAGAGGTTCAACGGAAAGTAAATTATATTCACATCAGTTTCAATCAATAAAAGAAGCTGTTGTAAATAGAAAAAACATTATTGTTACAACAGGTACTGGTTCTGGAAAAACAGAATGTTTTTTATTTCCGTTAATGTATGATATTCTTAATGAAAAAATAAAAAATGCAAATACAGGAAAATCTTCTTCTACAGCTTTACGAGGATTAATATTATATCCTTTAAATGCACTTGCAGAAGATCAAATGCGTAGATTAAGAAAATCATTGTCTTCAGAAAATGTTGTCAATTGGTTTGAAAGTAACTTAAATAAAGATTATATAACATTCTCAAGGTACACATCATTAACTCCTACTTCTGGTGATAGAGATAAGAAAACCGTTATTAAAAAAAATCAAGAAGAATTAAAAAAAATAAAAAAAGAATGGGACTCTATTAAAAAATTCGTTTCAGAAAACGATGATATTGATGAAGATTATTTATATGATATTCCAAATACTGATGTTGAAATAGAATTATGTGATCGTTGGTCGATTCAAGACACTCCACCTGACATTTTAATAACCAATTATAGCATGCTAAATGTTATGATGATGAGAGGTGATGAAAATAATATTTTTGAATCAACAAAAGAATGGTTAGAAGAATCTGAAAACAACATTTTTCATTTAGTTATTGATGAACTTCACTCATATCGTGGTACTAGCGGAACGGAAGTTGCTTATTTACTTAGATTATTATTAAATAGATTAGGTTTAAAGCCAAATTCTAAACAATTACAATTTCTTTGCTCAAGTGCCTCTATGCAAGAAAGTGAAAGAGTGAAGAAATTCATTGCTGGTTTTTTTGGCTTAACTGATATAGAAATAGATGAAAAGTTTTCTATAATAAAAGATGAAAATATAAATGAAGTAAAAGAGATCCCTACTGTTTTAAACGCAAATGATTTTCTGGAAATTAATGAATATTCAAAAGATGAAATTCAATCAATATTTCAGCAACATAATTTATTAAACACATTAAGATTTTATTTAAAGAAACCAAAAGAGGCAAATGAAGTTGCCAATCTAATTTTTCCTAAAAATACAAACGAGGAAGCTATAAGAGCTTTTGAAAACATTTTATATGTTTTAACAGCGTTAAAGGATGAAAAAGAAAATACATTACAACCATTACGAGCACATTTGTTCTTTAGAAATGTGGACGGATTATGGGCTTGTTCTAATCCATGCTGTTCAGAAGTAGATAATGATTTTAAGTTTGAGGGTAGAAATATTGGAAAATTATACAAAAGACCTCAAACAAAATGTCAATGTGGTTCAGTTATTTTAGAATTATTAAACTGTCGTCAATGTGGTGAGATATATTTAAACTCTTGGATTAGGAAAGAAAATCAAGGAACAAAGTCAACATTTCAAATGTTGCAAAACTTTTCTATTGATAAAGATAAATATGTCAATAGAGTGATTTTTAATAATGTAAAAAATAAAATTAGTATTGAGGATTTAGAGAATAATAAAGATTTTGAAACTTGGAAATTTATAAATATTGATTATCAGAATAGTGAATATTTATCGGAAAGATTAGATAATAATGCCTTAGTATTTAGACCCGATTCTTCTTACAAGTCTCAATATCCTAATATTTGTGTTTGTTGTGGAGCAAAACTAAGAGATGATAAAGTAGATGAAAATTCCCTTACACCAATTCATAGGCATTATACAGGGGTGCAAAAGGTAAACCAATTGATGGCTGATATTTTAGTTAGAACATTAGCCGAGAAAGATAAAAAAAATGCCAAACTTGTTTTATTTTCTGATAGTCGTCAAGCTGCAGCGAAACTATCTGCAGGTATTGAAATGGATCATTACAAGGATATGGTGCGTTCATTTTTACTCTCAAAAATTGAAAGCAATTCAAAAATCTACGATTATTTGATTGAATATTTAGAGGATAGTATTTCAAAAGAAGATAGAAAAGAGTTAAGGGAGTATAAAAAAAGCAATAACCAAATTTCCGATTTATATGATAAAATTGATACGTATTTAGACGATGAAGATCCTTTGATTTTTGAAGAATTAAAAAAAGAAATTAATAATAATAAAAACAAAGGGATAACAATAGACGACTTAGTTACTAAAACTGCCTATGAAATTTTGCATACAGGAACCAATCCGGGTGGTCCAAAAGATTCATTGTCTAAAGATATGCATAAAGAAAACTGGAACAATCAAGCAGATTTTGAAGTAAAATATTTCAAACAATATAGTGATGAAAACCTTTATAATAAAACGCTGTTGTCGTTAAAAAATGAGATAATTATAGGTCTTTTGGCAGGTAATAGAAGATCATTTGAAGCTTTAAATATTGGTTATATAAGCCCCGTTTTAAATGGAGTTTTACCTTATGACAAAGCATTCGTTTTGAATTGTATAAAGTTATTAGGCGAATCTTATAGAATTGAATCTACTGACAATAGAAACTCAGGGGATTCAATTCCACTTAAAGTGTGGAAATATGCAAGAAAGTGTTTGGATTTTAATGGATATAAAAATCCTTTTAAAGATAATTTCCTTGAAATTTTAAGTGAGAATAAACTAAATAAGAATAATAAATTTATTCTAACGGGTAACAAATTAAACTTTGTCTTAAAAGCGGACAGAGAGAATACATATAAATGCAAAGTGTGTAGTAATATTCAAATAATAAATTTTGAAAATGTATGTACCAATTGTTGTAATAATTCATTAGAATTAGCCATTGATGAAGATGTAAACAGAATTTTAGAAAATAATTATTATTTACATATAATTAAACAAGACAAATTCGAAGTCAGAAGATTGCACTGCGAAGAATTATCAGGACAAACAGACCCAGCGGAAGGAAGACGACGCCAAAGATTATTCCAAGGTAGAATGATGGAAACTGAAAATAACTTAGTTGAGGAAATAGATTTGTTAAGTGTAACTACAACAATGGAAGCAGGAATCGACATTGGTTCTCTTACCGCTGTAATGATGGGAAATGTGCCCCCCCAACGATTTAATTACCAACAAAGAGTTGGTCGTGCGGGGCGAAGAGGTAGCCCCGTTTCAATTGCTTTAACAATTGCTAAGGGTAATTCGCACGATCAAACCCATTATAATGAATCACATAGAATGGTATCATCAACGCCATCAGATCCCTATTTAGAAATGAATAGGGAACAAATTTTATTAAGATTTGTAAATAAAGAAATTTTAAATAAAGCCTTTTCAAGTTTAGAAGTTAACTCTAAAAGTGTTCATGGAAATTTTGGAAAAGACTGGGATTGGAAAAATAATAAGACATCTATAAATAAATATATTTTAACTAATAAACCTGAAATTTTAGATATAATTAAAGTCTTCAAGATTGGAACAAAATTGTTAGAATCAGAAGACGAAATATATGATAAACATGTTTCGAAACTTATTGAGAACATTGATAAAGCGTGTGATGATAAAGTGAATTTTCCACAAGAAGATTTAAGCGAAAAATTGGCAAATGCAGGTTTGCTGCCAATGTTTGGTTTCCCTACTCAATTAAGAAATTTATATACAAAATATCCAGACAAATTAAATACCACTAATATAGTTTCAAGAAATTTGGGACTTTCTATTTCAGAATTTGCTCCTGGCAGTGAAATTGTTAAAGATAAAGTAGTCCTAAAAAGTATTGGTGTTGTTCATTATAAAAACAAAAATGGTCATGTAGTTACCGAAGATGGAAGAGGTCTTAGTGAAAGTGATATATACACCTGTACAACTTGTAAAACAATTTACACAGAATTACCAGACAATTTTAAATGCACGCAATGTATACAAGGTATTGTAACCAAGATTAACGCAATAACACCCAAAGGATATTTGATTGAATACGATAGCAATATAAAAGATTTTGATGGTCGATTTGAATTTAATGCAAGAGCTGGAGAAGTTACTTTAGATCCAAACTCGGATTTAAAGAAAAAAGTAAATTTAAAAAACATATTAATATCATCGAATATAATTCCTGATGAAGGAATAGTACATCAAATCAATGATAATAATGGTGATTTTTTCTTTATGGGTAACATAAAGAATTCTAACGAATGGGTTGTTAAAGAATTACTACAGGATAGAAATAAAATTGTCGAAAACGAGCAGAATTATGCGTTGTTAGCATCAAAAAAAACAGGGGTGCTAACAATTTCTCTTAATACAATTAATGACCAATTAGAATTAGATAATAATGATGTATTTCAAAAAGCAATTTTTCTTTCTTTTGGCTACTTGATTAGAAAATCGATTTGCCATTCATTAGATATAGAAAGTAATGAATTCAATGTTGGGTACAGAATTTCGCCTCAATTAAGAAACCATGAGATTTTTATTGTTGAAACAGCCGAAAACGGTGCAGGTTATACCAATTATCTAAATGGAGAAACAGATAAAGATAAAGCCAACGAAGTCTTTATTTCTAATCTATTATCAGATGGAGCTATTTACAAAGGACTTATTAAAGAAGATCACTTAACTTGTTTCTTTTCTTGTTATGACTGTTTGAGAGACTATTACAATCAAAACCATCATAATTTATTAAATTGGAGGTATGCTCTAGATTTAGCTAGACTGTGTAACGATTCAAATGCTAAAATGGATTATAGTCAAGAATATTGGATTTCTTATTTTGAACATTATTTAAGTAAATTGATTGAAAACAGACTAAATGCAAGATTAGAATTTCAAGAAAACAACTATATTATTTTATATACTGACGGAACTAAATCACTAGTTACACATCCTTTATGGAGTGACTATTATATACAATCGTTAGTAACAAAAAATAATTGTAAAATTTTTAAACCAATGGATTTTTAATAAAGAAAACAAACTATAGTATTATTAGAATTAAGATGTAGAAGTAATCTATCATCATTTTTTAGGTGTAGAGCCATAATATAGTCAACAATATCATTAATTTTTGTAATAAAAGAGAGCCATATCATCTCTTTACTGGAAAATATTATTAAAAAAAACTGTTTTACTGGAAAAATATCCCTAACACCAAAGTACTATGTGCTTTTATTGGAAAATAAAAACAGAAAAAAACATACGTAATGGAAAATATTTGCAGAAAACAATGTTTTACTGGAAATTAATAGCTATTTTTGAAGTATAAAAGGAATTCTAATGGAAAATAACATACCAATCCATCTACAAGAAATAATTTTTGCTTCAAGCGATACTGCAATAAGCAGACAATTAGGAAAATTGGAAGAAACAGGGCAAATAAAAAAAATTGCTCCACGTATTTATACATCAAATTTCAATGAGTCTGAAGAGGTAATTATTAGAAGAAATATTTTTACTGTTTTAGGAAAATTATATCCAGGAGCGGTATTAAGTCATCGTTCTGCATTAGAATTCAAACCAACTACGGCAAATCAAATATTTGTAACCTATACCTATACCAAGAAAATTGAGTTACCAGGAATAACCATTCGTTTCATGGAAGGAATGCCAGCGATTGAAGGCGACAATCCATTTTCTGGAGAATTATTCGTATCGCAACAAGAAAGAGCTTTTCTGGAAAATCTACAATCGTCTCGTCAAGTAGGACCTACTTCCAAAACCATTACCTTACCGGAAATAGAAAACAAACTGGAACAAATAGTACAGGTAAAAGGAGAAGAAGGACTAAACCAATTCAGAGACAAAGCAAGAGAAATAGCGGAGAAATTAGGAATGCAATCCGAGTTTGAAAAGCTAAACAAACTAATAAGTGCTTTACTGTCAACAAAACCTTCCAAAATACTAACTTCACCAATAGCAGTTGCCAGAGCTCTAGGAAATCCTTACGACAAACATCGCTTGGAATTATTCGAAAAATTGTTTGTTGAATTACAACAACAACCATATAAAGACAGACAAGACATAAATATCGAGGCCAATGCTTTTAGAAACTTTGCTTTCTTTGAAGCGTATTTCTCTAACTATATTGAAGGAACTATTTTTGAAATCGAAGAAGCCAAAAGCATCATTCAAACCGAAATACCAATTCCAAATCGTGACGAAGATTCACACGACATTTTAGGAACATATAAATTAGTAAGCAATCTAAAGGAAATGAGTACAACACCTTCAAATCCTGACGAATTACTAAACATCTTGCAATACAGACATCAAATACTGTTGGCAGCCAGAACCTCAAAAAAGCCTGGACAATTCAAGGACAAAAACAACCGGGCAGGAGAAACCCATTTTGTTGACCATACCTTAGTAAGAGGAACTTTAATAAAGGGGTTTGATTACTACCAAGCACTACAAGAACCATTTGCCAAAGCAGCTTACATTATGTTCATGATAAGCGAAATACACCCATTTTTAGACGGAAACGGTAGAATTGCAAGAGTAATGATGAATGCCGAATTAGTAAAAGCAAATCAAACACGAATCATAATTCCAACAGTATATCGGGATGATTATTTGGGAGCGTTAAGAAGATTAACTAGAAACGATGATCCAGCAGTTTACATAAGGATGTTACAAAGAGCACAAGAATTCAGTGCAACGCTAATAGCAAACGATATGGAAGCATTAGAAAATCATCTTACCCAAAGCAATGCCTTCAAAGAACATGATGAAGCAAAATTGAAAATAATAGACACTATCCCAAAAAGTGTGTAAGTTGAAAAATGCTTCGACTATAAAAAACGAAACTTTGACTTTTAACTTACACAGTTATTGAGATACTACCTTGATTACTAACTTTCTTCTTCATAATATATTTTATAAAATTTTCTTCCGACTTCGTCTGTTCCATTTTCAATCAGTTTTTTATCTCCATGTATATATATGTGAAAATTTTTATCCAATTTTAATACACTTTTAAAAACACGAGTTTGTTTCTTTACAGCTTTATTTGAAATTTCAAAATTTTCAGCAGGCGGGATTTCATTATCTTTCCTGAAATTTTTATCAAAATTTTGAAAAGATTCAATTAAACTATCATCTTCAAATACTTTTTTCTCAAATTCTTGTTTATCGAACTTTTCGTGATTTTTAAAATAATCTACAGAACGATTTAAAAAATCTATTTGATCTGTTTTAGTTACATCGAAATCTTGTAATAATTGTTTAGTAACAAATTGTTTCGCTATCCCCAAAAATTGCTGAGTTTGATGAAAATCATTTTTTATAGGCTGTACATTCAAAAAATGTTCTTTCCAGTATTGAGCTTCGGTACTACGATTGGTATTATCTACTACAGCAATTAAATAGCCATTTTCTTTTTGAATATTAAAAATTAGACATCCTTTATCTAATTTATTAATATTCATTCCTTTTTCATCTTTTAAATTAAATCCGTCATTAGAACTACAAACTTTAAGAACAGTATCTTTATTTTCTGATTTAAATACACCTATGGCATCTGCTTGTTCTTCACCAATCTTACAATCTTTAAAGTATACCATTAATAATTCTCCAGCTTTAATCTGAGGATGTATACTCTTATCATATAAATAGCGGGCGCTATTATGAGACTGTTCAACAAATGAATTATTATCTTCAAATACTGAACTAATAAATTGATACATTGGATTCAATTCAATTTTTGGTAAGGAATAAAAAGAAAACAGTTCTTCTAATTTGAAGTTAGTATCTACTAACTTTTTAAAATAATGCTCAATATCTCCAAAATTTGTAAGATCATCTGAAAAGCGAACTCCATCTCCACTGTTTTTATTTCCAACAAAATGGATAATTAGTTTATCCATTTGTCCTAATGCCATGTCTTTCATTTGCTAGCTATTGTAAATATCATTAGGTATTAATCCTTTCCCTTCAAAAAATTCAGCTACAGTATGGAAATAAGATAATTCGTTGTCTATCCAGTGATCTTTAGACGCATGTTCAACCATAATAATTTGAAAATGCTTATTTTTTTTCACCCTGATATAATCAACAAACGAGTTTAATAATGTAAAAGCGTCAATTAGTTTTGCTTTATCATCGTTTTTCCCTTCGTAATAAGGGGTACTAGGTTGGTCTATAAATAAAAATTCCGGTATATGATCCTGCTCAATATTTAAAACGTGTTCGTGTAGTCCTAAATAGACGCATAAATGCATAAACATATAATTCGAGGCACTCCCAACATTATCCAATGGAAACATTTGTCCATCAGGAATTAATTGTAGTATCATTTTATCACTGTTAAACTCCACGCGACTACTCTTATATGTTGGCAAAGAGTTTAATAGATTGAAATTTCGTTGAATACTTTGATTCAACTCTGTTTTCATCAAAAATTTAATTTGTGATGTTTCCTGCGGGACTTTTGCTAATCTTTCTTTTTCCTCATTTAAGCTATTCAGTTTGATTTTATCAATAGGTTTGCTTACCTCTTTCTTCAATATCTGCTCATAAGCATACTTTATTTCACCAAGGACAATAAATTTCTCTCCTTCGGATTGATAATTCTTTTTTATTTCATTCAGCTTAGCTATTTGTTTATCTATTTCCTGGATTTGCGTTCGTAATTCTTTCACATCTCCTGTAACTTTCAGAGGTTCGGTAATTTTTTTTGAAAGATTAGCCTTTATGTTTTTCAAGGAAGATTCTAATGATTCGACAAATAGTTTTGTCTCGTATGAATCTACTAATTGATCTGATAATTGCTGACTTAAAAACTCAATAGGCTGTAAGCTATCAGCAGATTTGTTAAGGTTCTTTTTATATAGATCGTATTCTTTTTGGTATTGACTTATGGCATTAATTTGGGTTTGTATTGCATTCCTGCTTTTGTACAAACCATCAACTTCTGAAAATAATTTTGAATTTTCCGCAACTTTTTTTGTATTGGCTATCGTTTCTTTAATCACCAATATTGCGTCATCTACACTGTCGATAGATTCAGAATATTCAATAAACTTATATGCTTTACATTTTTCGACCAGTTTAAATATTTCTGCTTCAAAATTTTTGATTTTATTTTGATTGCCCTTTTCCTGATTTTGAATTGCTTTTAGTCCGGCTTCAATTTCTTGTAGGCGTTCAATGGCTTTGATATTCTCCATATCATTTACGCCAATAACTAAATCGAAAATATGACTTAACGCTTTGTCGTATTCTTCTTTCCCATAAAATGTAGTGTCAAAATACGTTTCTGGTGCATCAATAATAGTTTGTGTTAATGAGTTAAAAAGCAAAAAGTGTCTATACGAAATATTGAATGTTGTTTTACCTAATCCTTTTCCATAAGGAAATCTCAAAGCATCAGTGATTCCAAATTCCTCATCTAAAATTGCCTTGATTTCTGCAACTTCCTTGTTGCCCTCAGGATTATCAGGAAAACCACCCAAATTAAAGAATACATCAGAAGAAACTGAGCCATTACTTGGGGTTCTTCGAACTATTGATATTTCTTTTTCATTTACTGTAAATCGAATTCCAAACCATAAAACTTTGTTTATGATTTCAGTTGGAATGGTTACTTTACCTGATAAAAGACAATAGTCTATTATATTCCAAAAACTTGTTTTACCAGTAGTTGAATCTCCAGTTATAACATTTACTTTATCGGCTAAAAAATGATAGCTTTTAGGTTCTGCATTTTCATCCTTAAACCAAAGCTTTATTTCGTGAAGTATAAATTTCATAATTGTATTTTTAGGATTTTGTAAAGTTGGATAGTACTATGTTTTTCCAACATTAATAAAAACTTAGGCATAACTTCTTCTATTTTAGTAAACCTATCTCCTAGGTTTTTGTTCTCTAAATTTAGAATGGCATTATTTTCTATTTCACTTCCTAAGCTTACTTGATTACTATTGTTTAGTAATACCAAAGAATTAATAGCGACTGGTAATAATGACAAATACCTTTTATTGAAAGATGTAAACAATCTTGATTGTTCTTTTATCAGTTGCTCTAATTCTAATTCATTATCTAGGTTTCTTGATAAATAACTAACCGTTCTATCATCCAATAAAAATGGTAAAATCAAACACGAACGAGCAATGTCCAATTTCTCAACATTATTTATAATTGACAAAAAAATACAACTTGCTATTGCTTCGTTGTTATATACGTAGTAAATTTCTTTCATTTATTTTTGTATTTATTTTCCCAATCAAAATGCCAGCCTATTTCAAGGTTATCGGATAGAGAGTAATAATGTCCATTACTAAATTCAACACCTAAAGCAGAAAATCCAGGTATGGATAAATCTTGCTTTCTGATATAATCAACTAAATCAAGAGCCAAGTTTTTGACATCATCTTCTAAGTCATTAAGAAACGCCCCAGCACTTACTTTTCTCTCTATTTGTCTATATTTTGATTTAAATTCGTTTGTCCATATTTGAATACTGTTATTTTTAAATTCCTTTATATCGGTAAGTAAAATGAAATTTTCTTCTTCAGACCAATAAGTAAAATGATTTAAAAACTTAAGCATTTGAGTAGTGTAATCTCTAATATCATTTGAACCGGTTTGTATTTCTCCTATGTCAAGCAATTGCTTTATGAAAATTTGATTTTCTAAATCATCTGGTAATAGAACAGGAAATTCTCTTCTAGGTAAAGGCTTAATTTCTGTTGCAACTTTAAAACATTTACCAAACTTCTTAGCAAAATCTTCACTCGAAATCTCAAATTTCTTTCGATCTTTAATGTCTAAATATTTTGCCATATTCAAATTTGAAGATAAGCTTTCAAATATTGGGTCAACTAAATCAGCTTGATAATATTTTTCTAAAATTCTATTCTTGATCTTTTTTATTATTCCGTCATTATCAGTTTCTATGACTAATTTTTTCAAGAACAGTTTAAGTTTATTTTTACTGATCTTACCAAAATTTTTAATATACTTCCTTAAGGTTTCATCTTGGGTTTTCTTTTCCAATTCATTTATTTTCAAAACTACTTTATCAATATCATTATCGAATTTGAATAGAGTCAATGTAGTTATAAAATCATTATTGTTTTCGCTTTTATTGGTAACTAAAATGAATTCATTCTCATTGAGAAAGCTAGAGTTTTTCTTATCTGCATTAATAAAATCAGTCCAATTGTTTAGTGTTTTCCATAGATCAATATCTAAAGTAGTTAGATTCTGTATATCCCCATTTGCATTCTTTACAATCGAATGTTTTGTCTGATACAAGATTGTTGTTCCGTCTTGCTTGTCAATATGGACATCATCTTTAACTTCAAAACCAATCTTTTGTCCTTGTTTAAGATCAATTGCTAAGTACATGAAGTAATAGAATTGATAATCAAATCCTATTGCTATTGGTCCGGCAGTATGTTGGTCTTGAATTGTACTCATAGATGAAAGTTAGTTTTTAACAAAAAAAAATTATTCTTTATTAATATGATTGATTAGAATAAATTACTTGAAAGATTTACACTATAAATTTAATCCAATTTTTCACTACAGTTATATGTTTTGGACTTAATACAAAGTGTATATTTTTCTGCTAAAGAAAACATAACCAGATTAGAAATAACTAAAAAAAGACTGTAAAGCATTGAAAATTTATAATGAAAATCATATTTATTTTATTACTTTGCATCCGTTCCTTGAAGATCCGCTTAAGATTTTGATTTCGCCTGCTGTACTCGGTTGGCAGTCTCAGAATTATTTTTGAGGCTAAAAGTTAGATAGTTATTTTCTCTGTGATTTTTAATTACTCTTGGTTTTATCTATTTTTTTTATTTTGTCTTTATTTTATTTTTATATTAATATTTTAAGGGTTTCATAAACAAAGAAAACACAGCGGACTTCGGAACATTTTCAAACAATAAATGAAATTAGATCAAACCTTAATAGATTACATCAATACTACTTTTCATGAAATGAAAAGCAAAGACGATTTTTTATCGTTACTGAATTTTGTAAAAAAAAAGATCTATGGAGAAGATACACATCCTTTTGAAATAAAGAATATAAACTATTATATAAGTTCGAAAAGTAAGCAAAATAGATATACCAGATTTGTAATAAAGAAAAAGTCGGGTGGGGATAGGACAATACATTCTCCTGTATCAGGTTTAAAAGCTTTACAAAAATGTATTAATCTAATATTCCAAAGTACTTATAAAGTTAATCCTGCCGCAACCGGATTTGTAATTGGCAAATCTATAGTTGATAATGCAATTGTACATTCAGGAAAGAATTATGTTTTTAATCTTGATTTAAAAGACTTTTTTTCAAGCATTGATCAAGCACGGCTTTGGGGGAGATTAAAAGTAGCTCCTTTTAATTTGAACGAGCAAACCGGACGTCTTGAACTAGCTAACATTATCGCTTGTTTATGCTGTCATGAAATGGAAGTTGAACGATTTGACACTATTAACAATCAATGGAATAAAGTTATAAAAAATGTTATCCCACAAGGAGCTCCAACTTCTCCCACGTTAATCAATATTGTTTGTCAGCGATTGGATTACTATTTGTTGGCGGTTGCTAAAAGATTTTCCTTAAATTATACAAGATATGCTGATGATATAACGTTTAGTTCTGACCATAATGTTTATCAGAAAAATGGTGAGTTTATTGCTGAAGTCCAAAGAATTATTGAAAAAGAAAATTTTAATATTAAAGATTCCAAAACACGTTTACAAAAAAGAGGCTATCGTCAGGAAGTAACTGGTTTGGTAGTTAATCATAAACCGAATGTACATAATAACTATATTAAGCAAATTAGACATTGGATATATGTCTGGGAAAAATTTGGATACGAGTATGCTTCAAATTTTTTTATCAAGCAATATTTAAAAGATAAAATCAATCCTAAAACTAACACACCAGATCTTTCTAATGTTTTAAGTGGGAAACTAAATTATTTAAAAATGATTAGAGGATTTGACAATTCTACTTATATAAAATTAAATGATCGATTTGAGTTGTTATTAAATATAAGCATACAAAAAAATGAAAATATTGTAGCTGATCAATCAACATTATTAGGGATGCCCGAAGTCGAAAACAACGAGGATTTTAAGCTACCTGTCTTACATACACCAAAAGAATTGGTTAGAATACTAAATAAGTTCACCTTAAACAATAGTGCTTTAAAGTACTCAACACATAATTGGGATGCTGGACAAGATGAAGACATTTTTAAAGATTTACCTGATTTTCTTAAAAAGGCCAGTAAAGAATTCAATCCTGTGAGCGAATATTTGAAAAGCCTTAAAAAAGAATTACATGCTAAAATTATGTCCTTCCTTTTTAATGAGAAAGTTGGGGAAAAAGGCTGGGGTATTTACCGAGTTAAATTTGGATGGAGTTCACCCGAGCTTTTGAAAGAAATGCAGATCAGTGATATAAAACCTGAAAATTTTACTTTACCACAAAATGCACAATTTAGATTAGAAACTAATAGAGGAAATGAGACAATTCAAAAGTTCAAACAAGTAATTGATATTTTTAAAAATGAAATAGAAATTAGAGATGAAAATTCAATACTGCAAGATCTGCTTCTGGAAAAACACGATAAACATTTAAATGGTTTCGAAATCAAAGAAATGCAAAACTTAGAAAATACAAATTTCTTTACAGACGTCGATTATTTCAGTAGAGCACTAACTTTAATTTTTGAAAACATTCAGAAAAGACCCGAGCATAGATTTGTAAGCTATATTCTCGTGGATGAACCGGACAGCAATATCTTAGAAATAATACATCATGGTTCAACAGCTAAAGGTAAATCTATAAAAGATAAAAAACTAAGCTTGGAAAGTGGAGATTTTGGAACGATAAGCATGCACTTAAGAAACCTTTGTGAATGGAGTATAGAATCTGAATTTAAAGAAGGTCCAATAAGAATAAATTTTTTAGACTCCGATAAAGACACTCCTCCTTACGTAAAAATAGATCAAGTAGATGGTTTTAAATATATATTTAAGTTTTATAAATAATTATCATGAAAATCGCATTAGTAGAGGATCGAATCGGAAGAATGAATCAATTTATTGATATCGACATCAAGTCAATTGAAAATATACAAATAATTACCGAGACGGATTTGTCCGATTTAAAAATAGACTTAGATCAAGGAATTACAATTAAGCTCGATATGTTTAACTGCCTTATATTTCACAGGTCAGCTTTGACCAATACGCAGCGCGAAATCATTAAAACTTATTGTAAAACTAATAAAAAAGCACTTGTTTTCTTCTCAGGAGGTATATCTTCTAGTTTTTACAATGATTCAACATTTCCGTACCTTCTTATAAATTCAAAAGATTTATATTCTAACAATTTAAAAATGTTCAGCGATCATTCAAACCAGCATAACATTATAAATTTATTAATTCTGCAATATGGTGCAAAATGGAAAACAAATCAATTATTACTAATCAAAGAAAATCTAAACTTAAGATTTCAATTAAAAACAATTAAAAGAATAACAGATTTGAAAATTCCAAAAAACCAGATCAAGGATTTTGATTTAGATTGGTTAGATAAGGGTGACTTTTTAGAAATCAATGAAGATCAAATAAAACAATTCAAATTAACCTTGGACAAACTAATCTACGATTCAATATGAACAAACTGATAGTCCATAGTCAAAATACCGCTTTGAATACCGAGGAGTATTTTAAATTTGACGAGCAATTTGTCTTTAACATCGATTCCGATATCTCTGATGTAGATTTCTATATTCACGATCAAATTGTAAATAAAGAGTTAGGACAAAAAATTAATCAAAGCGATATAATATTTATAAAAGTTGGTTTGACACAGAACTTTATGGAATATTACGGCATACGTTTAGCTTGCCACATAAGAATGACTAACAACTTAAAAGGAAAAAGTAATATTCCAATAGTTCTTATTAGTCAAGAGTCTTGTCAATTTTTAGGTATTACTGGTGAATTATCAGAAATATTATTTACTGAAGGTGTCTATTTAATGGAAGATAATTCAAAAGATTTAAATAGATACATCAAACTTTTTAATGAAAACAAGTTAAAATCATTAACAAATATTGATGATTTTTTATTCAAAATGAAAATTAAGCCTTGCGCTGAATATGATTCACATCATGCCATCGCAAATGAATGGAGTTTACTTAGATGGTCGCAAATTTTACAAATAGGTGAATCTGATGAATCATTTGCAAGAATTAAGCAAAACACCGAAGGCTTACTTTATTATAAATATCTTTCTTTAAAAAATCCAATTTCACTTGAAACATCTCCTCCTAATATTAACTTCAAAGGAAAGGGAAAAATTCTATACATTGATGATGAATGGAACAAGGGATGGGATACAATTTTTAAACATGTTTTTAAAAGCAATTTATCCTATCAATTTAAAACTCTTGAATATGATTTTAGCGACAAAGAATTTTCTGTTGGAGGTCCATTTATTAAATCAAAGATAGAATCTTTTGATCCTGATATTGTAATTTTAGATTTGCGACTATTCAAGGAAGATTTTGATAAAGATAGGACTCCTGAGAATATCTCTGGTTTTAAAATTCTGGAAGAAATAAAAAGAAAGAACCTCGGCATACAAGTTATCGTATTTACGGCCTCAAACAAAGTTTGGAATTTACAGAAGTTACAACTTACCGGAGCAGAGTATTTTATACTTAAAAATTCTCCAGAAAATATTATAACTTCGGATTCAACATCGGATTCAATAAAAAATTTCAAAGAGAGTATTGAAAAAGCCTCAGAAAAAGCATTTATAAAAAATCTTATATTAATATGTAATGAAATTTCTGTGTTTCTAAAGAAAGCAAACACTTCAGATAACTCAGATTATGAATTTCTTATTAAAAATCTCAAGGGCCAATTAAAAGTTTGTGTATCTGCATTAATGCTAATAAACATAGAGCGTCCTGTAACAATTGACATTGCTTTTCTTTCCTTCTATAATTTTCTTGAACTTTTCAAAGATTATTATCTAAAATACGAAAATTACAGATATCGGATTGGATTCGAAGAGGTTATTATGTATAAATATGAATTAAAAAGAAGCACTTTAATTAAAGGTGAGCCTTATATAAAAGAGAGTAGCTCTTTTGACGCTGGATTGTCTTTTTTTTTAACTGCCCTTTTTATTGATTATTTTGAAATTGATGCTTCACCATATTTAAAAAGTAAATCTATTATTGAGTTAAGTAAATCTCGAAATAATTACTTTCATGGGAGTAAAAAGAATTTTACTGTAGAGGAACTAAAATTAATTACTCGATTAATTTTTGATGCCTGTTCGAAACTAAAAGAATAAAGCTCATAAAAGCTAAATATTCAAATTGAAGATAGAGAACAATCAAGCTACCTTAAATTTATTTAAATTTATCAAACCCTCTATAAAATGGTTTAGAATTGTCCAGACATAACTGATATTTTAGCTTTTATTTTTATTGACCACGATTGCTATAACCCCAATTAATTGGGGTTATAGCAAAGGCTCAAACAAATAACGATGTAACTCACGGTGGATTTAACCTAAAAATAATACATAAAATTCATCCTTGTCGAATAGATAACTTTTTCAAATCATGGATAAAATGGTTCGTAAATAGTGTCGTATCGCCCACCAAGAAGAAACTCCTTAAGCAATTTAAGGAGTTTTTTTATTATAACAAATGTAAAGCTTCTGCCGTACGAACTGCCTCAATAGAATTAGTAACATTGAGCTTTTCCCGAATATTCTGCCTGTGCCTATTAACAGTATTAATACTTATATTTAGTTTAGCAGCTATTTCTTTACTTATAATACCTTGACTGATTAATACGAGAATTTCTTTTTCACGGGAAGTTAACAAATTGATACAGTTTATATATGTACTAACATAAAAACTTTCTCCTGTTTTAGTATTTACAATTTTACCATCAATACCGTTAGAAGTTCCTAATTTTTCAAATAAGTAATTATAAACACAAACAGCCAGCCATAAGCCTCCTTCGGAACTGTTTTTCAAATAAAAACTACGGTGCGAAACATACTGATATTCCTTTCTACTATTTCTAGCCCTAATATTGCATTTTGTATTATAATTCAATCTTTCTTCAGGCGGTAGATTTTTTAAAAAATTAAAAAACTCTAATTCTAAAAGATGCCTTTGAAAAAGATCGTCTGGATGAATACGCTGATAAATATCTTCTTCCCATATAGAATCAATTATAACGTAGCCCGAAATATTCATTTCGAAAAAACTCCCAAAATTATCCGCAAAAATGTAACTTTTATTATCTGCTAAATCAGACAATACTGCTACTGAATGGTCTAACTTTACGTAAGCCTGCACAGTATCAATAGCATCATTCAATGCCTCCTTACGCTTTTCCAGATTATCAACAGATTCAAAAGAAAAATGATTTTCTAAGTTTGAAATAGGGTTCATAACAGTTATTCTTGTGTGTTCATTCAATATTGAAATATACAATATACATTACTTAATACAGTATAAAGTTATATACTTAAATGTGGTTATATATGACTATTGCCAAAAAAAAATAAAATTCCCTACTTTGTGAATTATTAATAAAATCAAATTTAAGAAAACATGAAGAGAATTCACTTAATTTTAATCTTTGTATATATTATGTCTGCAAAAGGAAATGCTCAAAAATTGGATGCCATGAACTGGCTTAACGAACCAAATGAATGGGAAATAAAAGACAACAAACTTATTATGCAGGTTACAGCCCAATCTGATTACTGGAATAAAAGTCATTACGGATTTACTGTACACGATGGACCTTTTCTTTACACTGAAAGGAGTGGAGAATTTGAAGTTACGGTAAAAATGAGCGGAGTATACAAAACCAGATTCGACCAAGTATGTCTGATGCTTAGAATTGATGAAAACAATTACGTAAAAACTGGTATTGAATATGTAGAAGGAATTTATAATATTAGCACTGTACACACAATTGATAAAAGTTCATGGAGTGTGCTGGGTTTAAAAGAAAGACCAAAAAATGTCTGGATGAAAGCTGTACGTAGGCTTGATGCTTTGGAAATTTTTTATTCTATAGACGGAGTTAATTATACCATGACTAATACAGTGTTTTTTCCAGAATTTAAAACTGTGCAAGTAGGTATGATGGCTGCAAGTCCGGACGGAAAAGGCTTTACTGCTACTTTTGAAGACTTTAAAATCACACATCTACCAGATCAAAGACGTTTAGAATGGCTTAAAAACAATCAATAATAAACTTTAATCAATTAAACCTAGTATAAAAGAGGCTGTCAGAAAATCACTTTTCACACAGCCTTTTATGCTTTATTTTACCAAATACCCCTGAGCTAATTTTTGAAAAGTAATAATTTGCTCTTGTTCCCAATCCGAATTTTTATCTAATAAAGAAGCCATTATATTAGCAACAATTAGTGCCGATTCTATCGCTGCTTTCGCATCCAGAAAGAGCAATCTGATTCTTCTTGTTAAAACATCTTCAACCGTTAGTGCCATTTCGTTTTGAACCGCCCAGACTACTTCTGCTTTTGTGTAAGGATAATCAGCGTGAATTTTTTCAGATAAAGAACTATCCTTCGCTATCATTTGTTGTATCAAAACCGCATCTGATCCATAAACCGCCAAATGAGAATTGGATTGCTGCCTGGTAAAACCATGTATTTGCAAACGTCTGGTTTTACAACGAACAGAATCTAAATTCGAAACTTGTATTGCCTTATTAATAGTTTGTTCAGCCATTTTTCGATACGTAGTCCACTTCCCTCCTGTTATATTGACCAAACCCGACGGAAGTACCTGAATAAGGTGTTCTCTCGATAAAATAGCGGTGTTTTTTACAGCTCCTTCCTTTACTAAAGGACGTAAACCCACAAAAACACTATTTATATCACTATAATTTATTTTTTGATTTACATATTTGTTAAAATGATCCACAATAAACCGAATCTCCTCGTCTAAAGGTTTCGGTTCTAAACTCACCTCTTTCACAGGAGTATCAGTAGTTCCCAACACCAATTTATCATACCAGGGAATCAAAAACAAAACTCTTCCGTCAGCGGTTTTTGGAATCAACATTGCTTTTGAACCTTGAAAAAAAGATTGGTTCAATACCAAATGAATTCCTTGCGAAGGTGAAATAGTCTCTTCGGAATGGCCTTCGGATTTTTGCAAAATTTTATCTGCAAAAACCCCTGTTGCATTAATCACCACTTTGGATTTTACAATAAATTCTTCATTCGATAATTCGTCTTTTGCTTTTAAACCAATTATCTTATCCTCGCTTTTTATAAAATCAGTAACGGAACAATAATTCAATACTACAGCTCCATGTTCAGATGCTGTTTGTGCTAAATTAATAGCCAAACGACTATCGTCAAATTGTCCATCATAATACAAAATTCCTCCTTTTAAATGCGTCGAATCCAAATCAGGCAAATAATTTAAAGTCTCTGTTTTAGAAAGCATTTTGGTCTTCCCTAAACTAAATTTAGCCGATAAAAATTCGTAAATCCACAAACCAAAACCGTAATAGTATTTATCCCACCAATTATATACAGGAACTACAAAACCTAAAGTATGACAAACATGTGGTGCATTTCTCAACATTCGACCACGTTCCAGCAAAGCTTCGCGAACCAAATGAATATTTCTCTGAGCAAGATAACGAACACCACCATGAACTAATTTTGTTGATCTGCTGGAAGTTCCTTTAGCAAAATCATGTTTTTCTAAAAGCAGGGTTTTATATCCCCTACTTGCAGCATCAACAGCACAACCCAAGCCAGTTGCACCTCCGCCAATTATTACAAAATCAAATTCGTTATTCTCACGAAGTTGTTTTAATTTTTCTTCTCTATTCATCAAAAAAATAACTTTAGACTCACAGTTGTATATTACAACTACAAGGCTAAAGTTAACTTTTATAACGGAATTAGCTTATTATTCTTTTTAAACTTTCAAAAAAACTAATCCTATTTTATATAATCCAACGTTCGCTCTAAAGCCATACCACGCGAACCTTTTATTAGTATAGTATTCTTTTCGAAATTCACTTCTTTTAAACCTGCTGAAAAAGATTCGAAACTATCATAAAAACGGAAATTATCTTTTACCATTTGGCAATCAAAAAAAGCTTTACCAACAAAAAAACATTGAACATCAGTTTCATTTTTTAACGAATCAACCAAAGAATAATGTTCCTTATAACTTTCATCTCCTAACTCAAACATATCCCCTAAAACCATTATTTTATTCGGTTTTTCAAGCTGTAAAAAATTAGCAATTGCAACCGCCATGCTACTTGGATTAGCATTATAAGCATCTAATATTATTTCATTTCCAGCCCTAACTAACAACTGTGATCTGTTATTCTCCGGAACATAACTTTCCAGGGCTTCTTTGATAGCTACATCATCAACTTCAAAGAATTTCCCTATTGTCAATGCTGCATTTACATTATTTGCATTGTACAAACCTATTAAATACGTTTTAATTTGAAGCGAATCAAAACCAACTTCAACAAAAGGATTTGCCTTAATTTCAGAAATTTTGACATCAGCATTTTCCCTATTTATACCAAAAGAATAATGTTTTAAAACTTTTGATTTTTCAACCTGAATCGGGTCTTCAAGATTAATAAAAGCTAATTTATCTTGTTTTAAAATATACTGATACATTTCGCTCTTTCCTTCAATCACGCCTTCTACACCTCCAAAACCTTCCAGATGTGCTTTACCAAAATTAGTTATATAACCATAATCTGGCTGAGCAATTTCGCAAAGAAATTCAATTTCTTTTTTATGATTAGCTCCCATTTCAACAATTCCTATTTCGGTATTTTCATCAAAAGACAACAATGTCAACGGAACTCCAATATGATTATTCAAATTCCCAACAGTAGCTTTGGTTTTGAACTTCTGAGCTAAAACCACATTAATTAATTCTTTGGTAGTTGTTTTTCCATTACTTCCTGTAAGTGCAACTATAGGCAACTTTAAATAATTTCTATGATATTTAGCCAATTCCTGCAAAGCAACTAAACTATCTTCTACCAGAATAGTTCGCTCATCAATGTAATAGGATTCATTATCTATAATAACATAAGAAGCACCTTTATCCAATGCTTCGCTAGCAAAAGTATTCGCATCAAATCGTTCGCCTTTTATGGCTACAAAAATTGATTTTTCTTGAATTTTTCTAGTATCTATCGAAACTCCTGAAGATTTTAAAAATAAACTATGAATGCAACTGATATCCATAAAAAATGAGTTAAAAAAATAAAAGCCCTAATCAAAGGGCTTTTATCTATTATGTTTTAGAAATTAATTTCTTGGTGTTTTCTTTTTATCTGCTTTAGGACCAACTCTGGACATTGCGCATCTGAATCCAATATAATCCGTTGCCATATCCTGAGGAAAATACCTTCTTTGAGCCGGATCTAACCAATAGGCTCTGTCTCTCCAAGAACCACCTTTGTAAACTCTAATTTTATCATCAATTAAAGTAGTCCTTTTACTTGATCTATCGTATTTTCTCACCATTTGACCTAAACTATCTGTGGTTACATTATGCTTAGGCGAGTTGTACATTTTTTCAATTTCGTTTTGTTTTTCATCATCTGATTCTGATGAACCAAAATTATAATATCTGGAAGATTGCTTGTCACCGTCTCTGTAGTTGATATTATCACTTTTATCAAAATTTTGTCTCAAATACGTTTCTTTTTCATCAACAGGAACCTGAGCTATTTGACCCGGGAAATTTCTAGCAATTATTTTACCATTGCTTAGAGTATCATATTTCATATTCTCTTTAGTAACGATTTCCATTTTTCCATCGGCACCAATTTTATTTTTGGTATATAAATTTCCTCTGAAATAGTTGAAATCATTTGCTTCATTATCAACAATAGGTCTGTAAACATCCGCAACCCATTCGGCAACGTTTCCTGCCATATCATACAATCCAAAATCATTTGGTGCATACGATTTTACAGCATTAGTGATATCAGCACCATCATCTGACCATCCTGCAATTCCACCATAATCTCCATTTCCTTGTTTAAAATTGGCTAATTGATCTCCTCTTGACTGTCTTTTTCCTGAACGAGTATAACCACCTGACCAAGGATATTTCTTTTGACCTTTATAAGTATTGTATTCTCTTTGACCTACATCAGCAGCAGCAGCATATTCCCACTCAGCTTCTGTTGGCAACCTGTATTCTGGCATAATAACACCAGAAGAACGTTGCGCATATACACCTTTTGCTTCAGATGTACTTCCATCTTTAGATTTTACAGCTCTCCCATTTGATTTCTGTAATACGATCTCTTCACTTCCACCACGAGCAGTAGATGGCGACATCAAGTAAGCTTCGGTATTGAACGCATTATCGGCATTTACATCATCCGTTTTTGCTCCTTTTTTCAAGTAACCATTTTTTTCTAAAACAGCTTCATTTACACGATCAGTTCTCCATTTAGCAAAATCTACAGCTTGAATCCAATTTACTCCAACCACAGGATAATTTGCATAAGCAGGATGTCTTAAATAATTATTAGTCATGGTTTCGTTGTATCCTAATCGGTTTCTCCAAACTAAAGTATCAGGAACTACACCATCATAAACACCTTTATATTCTTCTAGTGGAAAAACTAATTTTACCCAATCCAGATATTCTAAATACATGAAATTAGTCACCTCAGTTTCATCCATGTAAAAAGACTGAACGTGTTGCTGAGTTGGCGTATTATTCCAATCATGCATTACATCATCCTGAACTTTCCCCATTGTAAATGTACCTCCTTCAACAAAAACTAAACCTGGACCTGCTTCTTGTTTTTTAGCAGCTTGTACTTTCTTACTATCTACATTCCAACCTGTTGCTCTCGAAGCGCCCTTAGAACTAGATTTTTTACTACAACTAGCAAAACCTAAAGTCACAATCACTGACAACACCAATCGAAAAACTGTAATTTTATTTACTTTCATACTCTTTACTAAGGTAATATTTATGCTTTGCAATATAATAATTAACGATTAACCTGCAATATCAATTTAAATAATTATATACTATCTGTTTGTTCAAATTTAACGCAAATTTATACTATTTATTATTTATTTATATACTTAATGCTTTTTTTTTATTCTTTTGGTTTATTTAGCATAAACAACCACTTAATCAGTCATTCTAGCTAGATATTTATTTGTTTTTTATTACAAAAAATCGATTTGTAAAAAACACCTTCAAGAAAAAAACCAAAATGTTTTTAACACAATATTAATTAAAAATAGTAGTTATAATTAATTATTAACCAAAACCAAGTCTTTAGAAACGAATCCAAAAACAATGTGTTTGCCACAAAAAAGTAAAAAAACAGAAAAACTTGCAACTTTTTAATAAAACACTATATTTGTTCAACCAATTTTCTATTCATCAATGAAAAAAACAATACTTTTAACCATTTCTTTGTTTTCAATTTCGCTGATTCAAGCTCAACAAGAAAGAGTGATCACAACAGCAGTTCCTTTCCTGAACGTTACCGCAGACGCAAGAGCTGCAGGTATGGGAGATATGGGAGTTGCTACATCAGCAGATGCTTTTTCTCAGCAATGGAACCCTGCTAAATATGCTTTCGCTATAGACAAACAAGGAGTTAGTGTAAGTTACACTCCCTATCTAACAGGTCTTGCTAACGATATTTCATTAGGACAATTTACTTATTACAATAAAATTTCTGACCGAAGTGCTTTTGCCGGAAGTCTTCGTTATTTTGGTTTCGGAGATATTGAATTACGTCAAACCGGACAAGCAGACGAAGCATTCGCAACCGTTTCTCCTAACGAATTTGCTATTGACGGTTCGTACTCCCTAAAATTAAGTGAAAGATTCTCTATGGCTGTTGGCGGTAGATACATTCATTCTAACTTAAAAATAGCTGTTGGCACTGAAGATGCTACATCAGCTAACTCTTTCGCAATAGACATAGCAGGATTTTATCAATCTGAAGAAATCGCCTACAATCGATTCAACGGAAGATGGAGAGCTGGTTTTAATATTCAAAACTTAGGTCCTAAAATAAGTTATGACAATGATGATTTAAGTACAAACTTCCTACCTGCCAATTTAAAACTAGGAACCGGATTTGATTTCATATTAGACGATTACAATAAATTAGGTCTAACTGTAGAACTCAGTAAACTTCTTGTACCTACACCAAAAGTAGGTTACAATAATAGCACTGGTACTTATGATGGATCTGACATGAATGGAGACGGAGTTGTTGACAGCGACGATTTTGATCTTGCCAATGATGATTACCGAAGAACCAGTTGGGTTTCGGGAGTTTTCAAATCCTTTGGAGACGCTCCAGATGGTTTTAGCGAAGAACTTAAGGAAGTCATCTATTCTGCTGGGGCCGAATATTCCTATCAAGATGCTTTTGCAATGCGCTTAGGATACCATCACGAAAACATTAGTAAAAGTGGATTAAGATATTTTACTTTAGGAGCTGGTTTTAAATACACAACAGTAAAAATAGATGTTTCTTATTTATTTTCTGCTTCGAAAATTCCAAATCCTTTAGAAAATACACTTCGTTTTTCATTGACATTTAACTTTGGAGACAAGTACGAAGAATATTAATTTTAGACATAAAAGACAATACAAAATCCAAATTTCTACTCTATGAAATTTGGATTTTTTTTACTCAAAAATAAAATGGAAGAAATCATTATTTCAAGCAAATTCACCGCCTATAACAGTATCGAAGAATTGCCAAATGAAATTCAAAACCTTTTCGAAAGTGCCATTCGAGCACAAAAAAACGCTTATGCTCCTTATTCCAAATTCAGAGTTGGCGTAGCTCTTGCTTTAGATAACGGCGAAATCATTTTAGGAACAAACCAGGAAAACGCAGCCTATCCATCAGGACTTTGTGCTGAAAGAGTAGCATTATACCAAGCGGCATCCAATTTTCCAGAAGCAAAAATTCTAAAAATAGTAATTACCGCTGCGCCAGAAGCAACAGGAATCCCATCGCCTATTCCTCCCTGCGGCTCTTGCAGACAATCTATTGCCGAATATGAAATCAAGCAAGAAACTCCAATTGAAATTTATTTTATGGGCGAAAAGGGCAAAATATACAAATCAGAATCTTTAAAAAACCTGCTCCCTTTAATATTTAACAAAAAACTGCTCTAATAAAACTAAAAATTAGCTTTATAATTTTAGTTCTTAGATGGAATGTTCTATTTTTGCATTTCGCAAATTTGACCATATTAAATAAATTTTGCGAAAAAGTACTAATTGACAACACAATAAAAACTTTAGTAAAAGAACACTTGAAATGAAAGAAGTTACAAAAGAAGTATATTTAAAGTGGTATGAAGACATGCTGCTTTGGAGAAAATTTGAGGACAAACTAGCTGCATTATACATACAACAAAAAGTTAGAGGTTTTCTACATTTATACAATGGTCAAGAAGCTGTACTTGCTGGTGCCCTGCACGCAATGGACTTAACCAAAGACAAAATGATTACTGCTTATAGAAACCACGTTCAGCCAATTGGTATGGGTGTTGACCCTAGACGCGTAATGGCTGAGTTACTTGGAAAAGTTACAGGAACTTCTAAAGGAATGGGTGGTTCTATGCACATTTTCTCAAAAGAGCACCGTTTTTATGGTGGTCACGGTATTGTTGGAGGTCAAATTCCAGTTGGTGCTGGCTTAGCTTTTGGAGACAAATATTTCAACACTGGAGGAGTTACAATGACCTATTTTGGTGATGGTGCTGCTCGTCAAGGTTCTTTACACGAAGCTTTCAACATGGCTATGTTATGGAAACTTCCAGTAGTTTTTATTGTTGAAAACAATGGGTACGCTATGGGAACTTCAGTAGAAAGAACAGCAAACCATACTGATATCTGGAAATTAGGTTTAGGGTACGAAATGCCTTGTGGACCAGTTGACGGAATGAATCCAGTAAAAGTGGCTGAAGCAATGACTGAAGCTATCGATAGAGCTCGTCGTGGAGACGGACCTACTTTCTTAGAAATGAAAACATACCGTTACAGAGGACACTCTATGTCTGATGCGCAGTTGTACCGTTCTAAAGAAGAAGTGGAAGAATACAGAAAAATAGATCCAATTACTCAGGTTTTGGATATTATTAAAGATAAAAAATACGCTACAGAGGCTGAAATTGAAGCTATCGAACAAAGAGTAAAAGATTTAGTTCAAGAATGTGTAGATTTTGCTGAATCATCTCCATATCCAGAATTAGAACAATTATACGATGTAGTATACGCACAAGAAGATTATCCATTTACACCTCATAAACTATAAAAATATTATGGCGATAAAAGTAACAATGCCTCGTTTAAGTGATACTATGACGGAAGGAACGGTAGCAACTTGGCTTAAAAAAGTAGGAGACAAAATTAGCGAAGGAGACATCCTTGCTGAAATTGAAACTGACAAAGCAACGATGGAATTCGAATCTTTCAACGAAGGAACACTTTTACATATTGGAATTCCAGAAGGAGAAACAGCACCAGTTGATGCATTATTAGCGATAATTGGAGACGAAGGTGAAGACATTTCGGCTTTATTAGCTGGAGGTGACGCACCAGAAGCTGAATCTAAAAAGGAAGCTCCTGCTGAAACTGAAACTAAAAAAGAAGAAAAAGAAACTCCTGCTCCTGCAGCCGAAGCTAAATCAGCAGCTTCATTACCAGAAGGAGTTATTGTTGTAACAATGCCTCGTTTGAGTGATACAATGACCGAAGGAACAGTAGCTACCTGGTTGAAAAAAGTAGGTGATAGTGTTGCAGAAGGTGACATTCTTGCTGAAATCGAAACAGATAAAGCAACTATGGAATTTGAATCTTTCAACGAAGGAACATTATTATACATAGGAATCGAAGAAGGAAACACAGCTCCTGTTGATAGCCTTTTAGCTATCATTGGACCTGCAGGAACTGATATCAGCGGAATTGCTGATAACTACGTTGCTGGAGGATCTACTCAGGCCGCTCCTGCAGCTGAAGAAACTAAATCTGCGCCAGCAGCTGAAGCTTCTGCTCCAGTTGCTCAAGAAGAAGCTACTGACGGAAAAAGAATCCTGGCTTCGCCATTAGCTAAAAAAATTGCTAGTGACAAAGGAATTCAATTAACACAAGTAAAAGGTTCTGGAGAAAACGGACGTATCGTAAAAAGCGACATCGAAAACTTCACTCCTGCTGCTCCAAAACAAACTGAAGCAAAATCTGATGCTAAGCAGGAAACTGCTGCACCAAAAGTATTTGTTCCTGCTGGAGAAGTATTTACTGAAGAAATTAAAAATTCGCAAATGCGTAAAATCATTGCGAAACGTTTGGCTGAATCTTTATTCACTGCACCTCATTACAACTTAGTAATTGAAGTAGCTATGGATGACGCAATGAAATCCAGAGCTACCATCAATACCGTTCCAGATACAAAAGTATCTTTTAACGATATGGTAATTAAAGCCTGTGCATTAGCATTGAAAAAACACCCGAAAATAAATTCACAATGGAAAGAAGATGCCATCATCATCAACCACCACGTGAATATTGGAGTTGCTGTAGCTGTTGAAGACGGTTTAGTAGTTCCTGTATTGAAATTCACTGACGCCATGAGTTTATCTCAAATTGGTGCCAGCGTAAGAGATCTTGCGGGAAGAGCTAAAAACAAAAAGTTAGGACCTGCAGAAATGGAAGGAAGTACTTTTACTGTTTCTAACCTTGGAATGTTTGGTATTACTGAATTCAATTCGATTATCAACCAACCAAACTCAGCCATCCTTTCAGTAGGAGCAATCGTTGAGAAACCAGTGGTTAAAAACGGACAAATTGTAGTTGGAAACACTATGATGTTATCTCTTGCTTGTGATCACCGTACTATCGATGGAGCAACTGGAGCACAGTTCTTACAAACATTAAAACAATTTATTGAAAATCCAGTTACTATGTTAGCTTAATTTTTAATTCATATTACCTAAAAGCCGTTTTGAAAATCTCAAAACGGCTTTTTTTATGGTAATAATTTAAACCTTTTTTTACGAAATTTCAACTAACTAGACTCTTTTTTAAATGCTTAATCCTCAAGATTTTTTTAATACCTACTGTAATAATTCTAATTGGCAGATAAAGAAAGCTTAAATCAAAAAAAAGTTTATTGAAATCTGTTTCAATAAACTTTTTTAATAAATAATATATACTTAGATAATTCTATCAACTATCAAAATTTCCCTTAAAAAAACTACTCTTTAGGTGTCGTTGATTTTTTAGCCAATTTAAAAATTACTGGAGACAACGTTAGTAAAACTAATATAATAACAATCACTTCAATATGCTCTTTTAAATCAATTTGGTAATTATTAAGCAAGAAACCATATAGATAATGCCCTGCAAAGATTAATGTGAAAGACCAGATAAAAGAACTTATAATATTATAAAACATAAACTTTTTTCTTTCCATCGAAACAATTCCTGCTACAATAGGGGCAAAAGTTCTGAAAATTGGTAAGAAACGTGCAAAAATTATTGCTCTTCCACCATGTCTTTCGAAGAAATCCTTAGATTGAACCAAATATTTTTTCTTAAACCAAAAGCTATCTTCTTTGTTATACAAATAATATCCGCTTTTTGAACCAAACCAATAACCAACAATATTACCAAGGATTCCAGCCACAGCCACCATGGTTGACAATAAAGTTACGTTTACAAAACCATTCTCAATAAATAGTATGTTTTCTATCAATTCTCTATTGTAAATTCCTGCAAGAAAAAGCAAACTATCACCCGGTAAAAAGAAACCTGCAAACAATCCTGTCTCGGCAAAAACAATAAACAACACTATATAAATCCCTAACTTTATTCCATTTACATCAAAATGAATATAAAAAAGAGGGTCAATTAAATTCTTCCAATCAAAGCTATTCATTCTTACCTATTTATTAAATATTTTCGAGCGTGAAAGTAAGAATAATTTATATGAACTACAATTTATTCATTTCTTTTAAATTTTAATTAACGATAAAAGTTCTCTTTTTTTTCAGAAAAAAGAAATTCGCATTCTTCTAAAAATCAAATTCCTGTCCCATCAACGGAATAGAGCAATTAATCTTATACATTTCTCGGATTTTGATGCGTAATTCATCTGCAGCTGGATGTTCTCCGTGAACTAAAAAAACTCTGTGTGGTTTGTTTTCTAATTCGGATAACCAAGCCAACAAATCAGCTTGATCGCCATGAGCCGAAAGACTATTTATTTCAACTGTTTTTGCTCGAACTTTATAATAATTACCAAATATTTTAATAGACTTAGCACCTTCAATTAATTTTCGCCCTCGCGTTCCCTCTGCCTGATATCCTACTATAATAATTGTGGTTTCGGGAATTCCTATGTAATTTTCTAAATAACTCAAAACACGTCCGCCAGTAATCATTCCACTTGCTGCAATAACTACCTTAGCTCCTTTATTATTTATTGCAGCTAAAGTTTCTTCGTAATCAGAATTAATAACAAACATTTTACTCATTGCCTGACAATCGGCTAAACTTAATTTATGCCATTTTGGATTATTAAAGAAAACATGAAAAGCCCCAACACCCATTGGCGAATCTACGATGTACGGAATATTAGGAATTCGGCCTTCTTTTTTCAACTCCCATAAAATAAACATAATACTCTGAGCTCGCTCTACAGCAAAACTAGGAATAATGACCGTCCCCCCTTTTTTAAATGCTGTATTAATATAGTTTTCTAATTCTAATTTAGGATCTGTATCCGCATGCAAGCGGTCGCCATAAGTACTTTCGAGAAAAACCAAATCAGCTTTTTTAGGTTTTATTGGAGGATACAATAACACATCATTATCTCGGCCTAAATCTCCCGAAAAAACTAAGGTTTTACCTTCTAATTGCAAACGGATACTACAAGCACCTATAATATGTCCCACTGGAGCAAACACAGCTTCAATTCCGTCATCCAAATCAACTATAGTTTCTGGTGAAACAACCGTTAAAAGCGGAAACACTTTTTTTGCCTGCTCTACTGTATACAAAGGTTCAGCAATTTCATGTTTAGAAGTATTTTCCTGATTGGCTTTTTTAGCATCTTCTTCTTGAATTTTAGCGCTATCTGCTAAAATTAATTTGGTAATTTCCATAGTAGGACTCGTGCAATAAATTTTCCCTTTAAAACCTTGATTAACGAGCCTTGGCAACCAACCGCAATGGTCTAAATGCCCATGAGTCAACAATACAAAATCTATGGTAGAAGCTAAAACTGGTAATGGTTCCCAATTGAGCTCCCGCAAAGGTTTTATTCCTTGAAACAATCCGCAATCTATTAAAAGACGAATACTATTACTTTCAATTAAAGTTTTAGAACCTGTTACAGTTCCTGCTGCTCCTATAAATCTAATTTTCATACTACCGTCTTTTAAATTAATAACACTTACACAGTTCCGCCACTTCTTTTAAAACATTTTTAATTCTATTAAAACTTATTCCAATTTCTTTTAAATCTACTTTATTATTGACCAATTCTTTGACTAAAATAATATCCAACAACAATAATTTTTCTTTTTCAGCCTTACTCAAAGTTGTCAAACAAGTTACTGGATACAAACAATCCTGATTATTACGAGATTTTAAACTTCCTTTTTCTGGATAATCCCAACTTAATAAATTAATGCCCGAACATTCTGCAAAAGCTATCGCATCTGCTGTAAATCGGGTATTGGTAACAATCCAGCAATTGGTTATTTTTTCTTTGCTCGAAAAAAGCGAATAACTACTAACTCGCAAATCATTGAATCTAGAAAAAACATACAAAGGAACTTTTACATCAGAAGCAGCTTCACTCCCACCATGAAATTTACATTCCACCATAGCAATTGCATTGTTTTTCTTAATTAAAATATCTACTTCGTGCATTACACAATGTCCTTGCAAAACTGTATTTGTTTTTATTTCATATTTTTCAGCCTCAAAAAGCCGGGCAATGTACTTTTCGAAATAAAAACCTTCAGGACCTAACATTTGAATAGCCGCTCTCAAATTATAACGAGCAGCATGAGAATGAGTATTCTTTTTTAATAAAGCAAACGCTTTTTTGTAGATACTTTTAGTCGAAATTCCCTCATGTATATCACGGACAATTTCTTTAAGAATGGCATCTGCTGTAAATGCATCAGCACCTGATTTCAATAAAGATGTGATGAGTTTATCTGGATTAAAATGTACAATTTCTCCTGAATGCTTTACAACTTTCATATCGTATAAATTACTAATTATAACTGAAATAGATTACTTTAAAGTTACATAAAAAATATTAGGGATTTCGCTTTTGAAAGTAAAATGCAGGAATAAAGAGTAAAACAAAAAGAGGTTGAATTAAAAATCTTCGAATATAAAACAGTAAAAAAATATTCTGAGAACCATAAAAATGGATTACTAAAAAGAAGGAAATAATCAAAACCACGAAGGCAATGAGATATAAAAAAAAGGAAAAATGAATCATCATTCTATCTTTAAAAATCAAATGAATTAACCCTAAAGAAATTAGCATATTCAATCCATATCGAAATAGCAAATTTAAAAACAACCGAAAAATTTCAAAATTTGGTAATGGCATTTGGTTGAAATTGCCTTTGAAATAAGTCAAAAAAGGATCGTAAAACAAACTGCGTTCATAAAAACGAACCAATACAAAACAAAGTAACAGCCCAACTCCAAGTATCAATCTTAAGCCGTGAGTATAAATCTTATTTAGCATACAATGAGAATTTATTAACCCAAACTACCCATAAAATAAAAACCACTCCATAAATAAATAGCGGAAAAACAATTTCATGCAAAAACGATTGTTGTTCCGGAAACCAATACAAAGCCAAACACAACAAAGCAATCCGAATTACATTTAGAATATAAATAAAAACACTTCCGCCCAGTATAAAAAACAGAGTTGTTTTCAGTTTACCCGAAAAAGAAACCACAAACGAAACAAACAAAATAATTACGCTAATGGCATTACAACCTTCAATCATTCGGGCAACAGCCTGTTGATTGTAATAAAACATAATATAAGAAGTATTTGAAATTTGCTTTATATAAAAATCAGCTTCAAACAAAGTAACAAGTTGGACTGTATTTGTAGCCACAAGTTCAGTAATCCCATCAACAGCATGTTTATCAAAGCGGGATAAATAACCTTGATAAATTAGACTTAAAACCAAATAAGTCAAGAAAAATTTAGTCAGGAAAATCAAAAATGGGCGATATAGAATAAGGTATTTTTTCAAATTTTGATTTTTTCAAATTTATACAAATTTCAGCAATGATTTTCATCAAAACAAATTTCACAACTGTAACACAATACTGTAATACATTTCGTTATATTTGAAAAAATTATATCAAAAAATGAAAACCAACCTATTAACCAATTAATTATATTATGAAATTAAAACTCATCCTTATTCTATTATTATTTCTCCCAAAAATAGCCATTTCTCAAATTTCTAAAAAAGACAAAATCACTTTTTTTGATTCAAAATGGAAAGAAAGCACATCTGAAAACTACAGTTATTACAGAATAACCAAAGATTACAATTCTAATCAAGATCTTTATGAAATTAAAGAATATTATAAATCTGGAACTATCCGCACAGAAGGACATTCAAAAAACAAAGACAATTTTGCTAAAGAAGGAGAAATAATTACCTATTTTGAAAACGGCAACAAACACAAAATAAGCCAATATTCAAACAAAAAACTAATTGGCAAAGAGACTGAATGGTATGAGAATGGCAATAAAAAAAGTAAAATTGAATACACTCCTGAAGAAAAAGAATCTCAAAATAAAACTAAAATTATTCAGTATTGGAACAAAGACAATCTCCAAACAATAATCGATGGAAATGGTTCTCATGAAGAAACCACTAAAGAATTCTACGCAACTGGAAAGTTAAAAAATGGTTATAAAGACGGAATTTGGGAAGGCTGGCAAATAAAACCAGAAAACAAATTTATCGAAGAATTTAAAAACGGTAAATTTATTTCAGGTACACTTACCGACGAAAGCAACACAAAAACCACTTACACCAGTTTAATTACAAAATCACAACCCATAGGTGGATTTACTCAATTTTATAATAACCTTCATAAAAGCATAAAGCAAGCTAATATTTCACCTCAAAAACCCAACAACTTAATTATTATCGAATTCATAGTTGATATTGATGGAAAAGTTACCGAACCTAAAATAATAAGAAGTATTGATTCTAAAGCCGACGAATTAGCATTAGCTTATTTATCAAATACTAATTGGATTCCAGAAATAAAAAGAGGACAGAAAGTAAGATCTAAATACACCCAACCAATACAATTTCAGTCACCGCAATAATCAAATAAAAAAACATCATTTCTAAAATGAAAACGAATCTATTAACCACCATCCTACTTTTAACCTCAATCGGTTTATATTCTCAAATTATAAAACCAACTCGCTATAATTTAGATTCATTACACAAACCAACCATCAAAGAAAATTATAAATTCATACGAGTTGTGGAGAACTATAAAAATCAGCCCAACTTATTTATTTTCACCGAATATTACCGCTCTGGAAAAATTAGCATGAAAGCCATTTCTAGCAAAGCGGATAAACCAAGTTTTCAAGGACCACGAATTGATTACTACGAAAACGGAACCAAAAAACAAGAATCGAACTATATTGACAACAATTTAAATGGAAAACAATTAGAATGGTACGATAACGGTGAAATGAAATCCGAAAAAGAGATCACCTGGGATGCCGGAAATAAAAACCCAATCATCAAAATAGTACATTTTTGGAATAAAGAAAAGCAGCAAACTGTTATTGATGGAAATGGTCTATATGAGGAGAATGATGAAAACCTTTACGAAAAAGGCCCAATAAAACTCGGTAAAAGAGAAGGTGTTTGGGAGGGAAAAAACCTTAAAGAGAATTTTAGCTTTTCAGAAATTTATAATGATGGAAAATTTATTTCAGGCATTAGCACAGATAAAGAGAATAATAAATATCCCTATAAGGTTCTTATGGAAAAAGCTAACCACACAAAAGGAATGAGAGATTTCTATAGTTTCGTAGGAAGAAATTACAGAACTCCTAATGTGCAAGGATTACAAGGGAAAATTTATATCACATTTATAGTTGATACAGACGGTAGTCTTAGCAATTTTAAAATTCTAAGAGATCTTGGACATGGCACAGGTCAGGAAGCAATACGTGTACTAAAAAAAGCCGAAAAGTGGACTCCTGGAAAAATGAGAGGAATTAATACAAAAGTTTTATATTCTCTACCAATTAGTATAACAACATCTTCTGGATCATCTAAATACTCTCCTAATCAGGAACCTACTTTCGAATCAGAAATGTTGAGAAATACAAATCCTAATTGGTAAAACCTTCGAAACGATTTAGAACCTAAAATTATATTTTATTTTCAAAACAATAATTATTAAAAAATGAAAACCAACTTACTAACCATAACATTATTATTAGCCTCAATGGTTTTGTTTGCTCAAGACAACAAAAACAAAGTGTTTTATTTAGATTCACTTCATAAAATTACAAATGAAAAAAATTATGAATACACAAGAGTTGTAGAAGACTATACCGCTAAGAAAAACTTATATGCTGTTTCTGAATATTATAAATCAGGAAAAATACGCATGAATGCTACTTCTAAAAACAAAAACAATCTACAATTAGAAGGATTACGCATTGATTATTACGAAAATGGAAATAAAAAACAAGAATCCAACTATGTAGACAATAAGTTAAGTGGGAAACAATTTTCCTGGTATGAAAATAACGTAAAAAAATCAGAAAAAGAAATTATTCAGAATACTAAAAACAAAACTTCCGAGACTAAAACACTTCAATTCTGGAATCCAGAAGGAAAGCAAACAGTATTAGATGGGAACGGTCAAATAGAAGAATCCGAAGGTGAATTCTACGAAAAAGGAGAAATTAAAGACGGAGAAAAACAAGGTATCTGGGAAGGTAAAAACATAAAGAAAAACTACACTTTTACAGAAAATTATAAAAACGGAAAGATTACTTCAGGTATTAGTACCGATAACGACAATAATAAATATCCTTATAAAGAAATAATGGAAAAACCAATTCCAATAAAAGGAATGACTCATTTTTTCCAATATGTTGCCCAAAACTTCAAAGCGCCTCAAATACCAGGATTACAGGGTAAAATACATGTAACATTTGTTGTAGACAAAGATGGAAGCCTTACCGATATAAGAGTGTTAAAAGATCTAGGCTATAATACAAAAGAGGAGGCTATTAAAACAGTATCAAGTTATGGTAAATGGACTCCTGGTAAAAAAAGAGGCGTACCTACCAGAGTATTGTATTCTTTACCAATTTCAGTAAACAATGGGAATAGCATGAATCAAAACAGATAACATTCTATAAAAACTCAAAATCACTGATTTTCATTGCCAATTCAAAATAATGTATTACTTTTGCTGCCGTCTTACAATAACTGTCTGACATACATAAAAATCATTTAAATAATATTAGCATGTATTTAACTAAAGAAGGAAAAGCGGAAATTTTCGCTCAACACGGAGGAAAAGCAGAAAACACAGGATCTGCAGAAGGGCAAATCGCTTTGTTCTCATTCAGAATCAACCACTTGACTGAACACTTAAAAAAAAATCGTCACGATTATAACACAGAGCGTTCACTTGTGAAATTAGTAGGTAAAAGAAGATCTTTACTTGATTACTTGAAAAAGAAAGAAATCAACAGATATCGTGAAATTATCAAAGTATTGGGTATCAGAAAATAGTCAATATAAGAAAGAGGTGCGCAAGTACCTCTTTTTTTATTTTAGAGTTTAAAAATTTATTTTAAATTCTACCACTGCTATTCATTAGCAACATTAAAAAAAAGTTTGGTTTTTCATTGGGTTTTAGGCATTAACTACGCAACAACAACACAACTAAAACTCCATGTTTAACTTATAAATTAAATTTATGATTCCACAATTATTTGTAGAAAGTATCGATTTAGGTGATGGCAGAAGCATCACAATCGAGACAGGACGCTTAGCTAAACAAGCTGATGGTTCTGTAGTAGTAAGAATTGGAAAAACTGTAATTTTAGGTACAGTTGTTTCCGCAAGAAAAGCAAGTCCAGGTATCGACTTTTTACCTTTAACGGTAGATTATCGTGAAAAATTTGCTGCAGCAGGTCGTTTTCCAGGAGGTTTCTTTAAAAGAGAAGCACGTCCAAGCGACAGCGAAGTTTTAACAATGCGTTTAGTAGACCGTGTTTTGCGTCCACTTTTCCCATCTGATTATCATGCAGAAGTTCAGGTTATGATTCAGTTAATGTCTCATGATGACGAAGTTATGCCAGATGCACTAGCAGGTTTAGCAGCTTCGGCAGCTCTTGCTTTGTCTGACATTCCTTTTGAAACTTTAATTTCTGAAGCTAGAGTAGGTAGAATTGACGGTAAATTCATCATCAATCCATCTCGTGCACAATTAGAATTATCAGACATTGATATGATGATTGGAGCTTCAAAAGATTCTATCGCAATGGTAGAAGGTGAAATGAAAGAAATTTCAGAAGCAGAAATGGTGGAAGCCATTAAATTTGCTCACGAACATATTAAAGTACAAATCGATGCTCAAGAAAGATTGGCAGCAGCATTTGGAAAAAAAGAAGTTCGTACTTACGAAAAAGAAAAATCAGATGATGCTATTTACGCTAAAGTAAAAGCAGCAGCTTATGATAAAATTTACGCTATTGCAAGCAAAGGTTCGGCTAAACACGAACGTTCAGCTGCATTTGACGCTGTAAAAGAAGAAGTAAAAGCATTATTTACTGAAGAAGAATTGGCAGAAAACGGAGATTTAGTTTCTAAATATTTCTACAAAACCAATAAAGAAGCAGTTCGTAATGTAACTTTAGATTTAGGAACACGTCTTGATGGAAGAAAAACTACTGAAATTCGTCCTATCTGGTCTGAAGTAGATTATTTGCCATCTGTTCACGGTTCAGCATTGTTTACACGTGGAGAAACTCAAGCATTGGCAACTGCAACTTTAGGAACTTCTAGAGAGGCTAACCAAATTGACTCACCATCTGAACAAGGAGAAGAAAAATTCTATTTACACTATAATTTCCCACCATTTTCAACAGGAGAAGCTCGTCCGTTAAGAGGAACTTCAAGAAGAGAAGTTGGTCACGGAAATTTGGCTCAAAGAGCATTGAAAAACATGATTCCTGCTGAAAATCCTTATACCATCAGAGTTGTTTCTGAAGTATTAGAATCAAATGGTTCATCTTCAATGGCTACTGTTTGTGCTGGAACATTAGCATTAATGGATGCGGGTATCCAAATGATACGTCCTGTTTCTGGAATTGCAATGGGATTGATTACTGACGGAGATCGTTTTGCGGTTTTATCTGATATTTTAGGTGACGAAGATCACTTAGGAGATATGGATTTCAAAGTAACTGGAACTTCTGAAGGAATTACAGCTTGTCAAATGGACATCAAAATTGACGGATTGAAATATGAAATCATGGAGCAAGCCTTGGCTCAAGCTCGTGACGGACGTTTACATATCTTAGGTAAAATATTAGAAACGCTTGACAAACCTAATACAGATGTTAAAGCACACTCTCCTAAAATTATCACTAGAACTATTCCTGGTGCTTTTATTGGAGCATTAATTGGACCTGGTGGAAAAGTAATTCAAGAATTACAAAAAGCTACTGGAACAACTATCGTAATCAACGAAGTAGACGAACAAGGAGTTATCGAAATCTTAGGAACTGACCCTGCTGGAATTGAAGCAGTATTGGCTAAAATTAAGTCAATCACTTTCAAACCACAAATGGGAGAAGCTTATGAAGTGAAAGTAATTAAAATGTTAGATTTTGGTGCTGTAGTAGAATATACTGCTGCTCCAGGAAATGAAGTTTTATTACACGTATCTGAATTAGCTTGGGAACGTACTGAAAACGTAACCGATGTAGTGAATATGGGTGATGTATTTGAAGTGAAATACTTAGGAGTTGATCCAAAAACCAGAAAAGAGAAAGTGTCAAGAAAAGCACTTATCGCACGCCCTCCACGTGAGGCTAAACAAGAGTAATCAGATCTTAGTTTACTAAAGGTTTATTATAAAAAATCCCGTTTCAAATAAATGAAACGGGATTTTTGTTTTTCAATAACTTTTTTTAGAAGCAGAACGATTGTTTTTTTTTAGGAAATTTAGAAAAACTATGCTTAGTACTGAATGAGATTGCTTCGTTCCTCGCAATAAAAAATTACGGTTTTTTTTAAATATTCATTCCAAATTGTCATTGCATTGCTATTGACATTGTCATTGAAATTATTTTTGCAGCAATTCTAAAATTTTATTTTCTACAGCAGCACTATTCCAAATCGTTTCTATGTTATCTGTTTTTAAAACTTCTTCCATAATCGTGTTTTGAAAGTCGCCAATAGCCAAAGCTTCCACATAAGGACGATCGCTGAAAGTTACTCTACTGTACAACGGAATCCATTTATCGGGATGTTTTTCTGAAAACCATTTTTCAATTTTCTTTTGTAACAAAAATTTATCGTCAGCCGTTTTAGAACTCATTTCCATAAAGTTTCGATATGAAAGTTCGGCAATAGCATCCGCATTGGGTTTACGTGATTTTTGATATTCCGAAAAAATACGCTCCCAATCTTCGCCATACTCTAAAATCATTTCATAAAGCACCGTTATATCCTCAAAACCAGCATTCATTCCTTGTCCGTAAAACGGAACAATGGCGTGACAAGCATCGCCTATCAAAGCCACTTTATCTTCATAAGTCCAAGGAAAACATTTCATTGTTACCAAAGTACTGGTAGGATTTTTAAAGAAATCTTCCGCTAAATTTGGAATTACCTCTATAGAATCTGGAAAGTTTTTTTCGAAGAAAACTTCTACTTCTTTTCTGTCTTTTAATGAAGCAAATGAATTTTCTCCTTCAAAAGGCATAAATAAAGTGCAGGTAAAACTGCCGTCCAGATTAGGCAAAGCAATTAACATGTATTCGCCTCGCGGCCAAATATGAAAAGAATACTTATCTAATTTATGAGAACCATCCGCATTAGCAGGAATATTTAATTCCTTGTATCCAAGATTCAAAAATTCCTGAGAATAATTAAACATACTCTGGCGTTGCATGCGATGACGAATTCTTGAAAAAGCACCATCAGCACCAAAAACCATATCGTATTTTAGCTCTTCCCACTCTCCTCTTTCGGTTTCTCCAATATGTAAAGTCGCAGTTGACAAAGTAACATCCCAAATCTTCTGTTCGAAGAAAAATTCGGCACCCGCTTGCTCAGCAAGATCAATCATTTTCCTATTTAAAGTTCCTCTGGAAATCGAATAAATAGATTCTCCTTCTTGCCCGTAATTTTGAAACTTTAGACTATCCACAAGATGAATCGCTCGTTTGTCCATTGGAATGGCAATTTCTCTAACAGCATCGCCTACTCCAACACCATCCAATGCTTTCCAACCACGGTTTGACATTGCTAAATTAATAGAACGACCCGAAAATTCTATTTTCCTAATATCCGGACTTCTATCATAAATATGAACCGTGTGTCCTGCTTTTTTTAAGTAAATAGCCAATAGCGAACCTACTAATCCAGAACCGACTACCGCTATTTTTTTGGGAGTTTGCATTTTTGTTTTATAAAAAGTTAGGCAAAATTACTGATTTATTATTTGAACAGCGCCCAATAGCCTCAGTTTTTACTTGAACTTCAGCGCTTTTTTGTTGTACAATTACTATTTCCATCACATTTTGAACTTTCGAAAATGCACAAATACTCTAACTCAAAATTTTGTTGCCTATTTTGTTTTGATACTAAAATATCAAAAATAAGTCGAGATCTCAAAACCCGATATGATATTTATCAGTTTTTAAGCCAATGCTTTTTACAAACTTTGCACTAATTATAATGAATGTATAAAATGACAAAAAATCCTAACTCCTTACATAGCTTCCATATTCCAGTGATGGGATTAGCGTACACTATAGACAGTCCTATTCGTGTGGCGCACTATGGAATTTCTTCGGTAATTTCGATTGCCGATGATGAATTGATTGAGAAAATGAATGCTTTTTATCATCAAAAATTCAATCTTCCATATCAGGAAATATCTCAAAAAGTATCCGATTACAGAGCCAAACGCATTACGTCTTATTTGAATTTAGTGGACAAAATTGTAAAGGAAAAATTTGAAAATTTTAAAAGTGAATTAGTCGAAAGCAGAGAAGCTGTAGAAAACTATATTGCTATGTTGCCCAACAAATCCGAAATCAAAAAAGGACTACAATCCTTTATTGACGAAGGATTCCATTGGAAAGAAAACATCAAAAGTTATGTTGAAAAACATTTATCAGCTGGTGCAATTGATGTCAACATTATGACCAAATTAGACAAAGATAATTTCGAAAATAACCAACAATTGCCTGTTATTTTTAATGATGCCCACGCCGCACTTCGAGGTTTTGCTAATAGTACTGTGAATTCGTCTCTTGTACTTTCGGCGGGAATGAATCCGAGATTGTACAGCTATTTTGAAAATTTCGATGCTTTTTTTCCTGATGAAAACAACCATTTAAAAAAGAAAATTACCTTAAAAGTAAGCGACTTTCGTTCGGCAATGATACAAGGAAATTTTTTAGCCAAAAAAGGACTTTGGGTTTCGGAATACCGCATCGAATCGGGATTAAATTGTGGTGGACATGCTTTTGCTACTGAAGGTCTTTTATTAGGCCCGATAATGGAAGAATTCAAACAAAAGAAAGAACAACTTGTTCAATCGGCTCATGAATTAATGGTGAAAGCTTTAGAACAAAAAGGAAAATTAATTCCAGAACAACCATTAGATTTAAAAATTACGGTTCAAGGCGGAGTAGGAACTTCAGAAGAGCATGAATTTTTATTGGATTATTACCAAGCCGATTCTGTAGGCTGGGGAACTCCTTTTTTATTGGTTCCAGAAGCCACTTCGGTAGACCAAGTCACTCGTGATTTATTGATTAATGCTAAAGAAAAGGATTTGTATTTAAGTCATATTTCTCCTTTGGGAGTCCCTTTTAATACTTTGAGAGGAACTACAAACGAAATAATAAAACAAAAACGAATTCAGGAAAGCAAAGCGGGAAGTTCTTGTCCTAAAAAATTCTTAGCATTAAACAAAGATGCTCAAGGCAATGGAATTTGTACCGCTTCAAAAAAATACCAAGATGGAAAACTGGAAGAATTAGAAGCCAATAAAAATAATTTTTCGATAGAAATTTTTGAAAGAGCAAAACAAAGCATTACCGAAAAATCATGTCTTTGTGTTGGTTTAGCCAATGCTTCTTATTTGGAAAATAATATCAAAATAAAAGGACAAGATCAAGGAGTAGTGATCTGCCCTGGACCTAATATGGCTTATTTTGATCAAGAAGTTTCGCTTTCTAAAATGGTTCAGCATATTTATGGAAATACCTCAGTATTGAGAAATACGAATCGTCCTCATTTTTTTGTAAAAGAACTAAAAATGTATATCGACTATTTGAAAAATGACATTCAAGCCATTAGCCATGAAATAAATAATGCTAAAACTAAAAAACTAGAATCTTTTAAGAGCAATCTTTTAGAAGGAATCGCATATTATCAAAATTTGTTCGCCAGTGTTCCTGATTTTGAAACAATCAAAAAAGAAGTCATTAGCCAATTCGAAAACCATAAAAATGAATTACAATCTATTGAAATCCCCAAATTAGAAATAGCTTAACCTAAAAAAAAGCCACGAATTCACGAATAAATACAAATCATTCGTGAATTCGTGGCTAAAAATTTTATTTATTTCTCTAAAATTCCTCTTTTTAATATTTGCCCAAAATTGTACATATCTTCAAAAGAACAATATAAAGGAACTGGCGCAAGACGAATTACATTAGGTTCTCTCCAATCAGTAATTACGCCATTTTTCATTAAATAATCAAATAAACTACGCCCTTCACCATGCAAAAAAACGGATAATTGACTGGCTCTTTCAGCTGGGTTTGAAGGTGTAATAATTTCAAAACTGCTACTTACTTCCTTGTCAATTTCGCCAAGAATAAATGTTAAATAAGCTGTAATTCGGTCTCTTTTTTCAATCAACGCATCCATTCCTATTTCGGCAAACATTTCTACCGAAGCCAAATAAGGAGCTAAAGACAAAACGGGTAAATTACTAATTTGCCAACCGTCGGCACCTTGAATAGGATCAAAAGCAGGTTCCATTTTAAAACGACGTTCTTTATTATGCCCCCACCAACCCGCAAATCTTGGTAACGCTGTGTTATGATGCTTTTCGTGAACAAAACAACCGGAAGCATTTCCAGGTCCTGAATTCATGTATTTATAACTGCACCAGGCAGCAAAATCTACATTCCAATCGTGTAATTCTAATTTAATATTTCCTGCTGCATGCGCTAAATCCCAACCCACATAAGATCCTACTTGATGTCCTGCAGCGGTAATGGTTTTCATATCAAAAACCTGTCCTGTGTAATAATTCACACCGCCAATTAAAACCAAAGCCAATTCGTCTCCTACTTCGTTAATTTTGGCAATAACATCTTCCGTTCGAATATTGTGTTCACCTTCGCGTCGTTTGACCTCAACGATTACTTCTTCGGGTTTTAGACCGTGAAAATCGACCTGACTTTGAAACATATATTGATCCGAAGGAAAGGCTTTTTCTTCGCAAATAATCTTAAATCTGGATTTTGTAGGTCGGTAAAAAGAAACCATCAATAAATGAAGATTCACCGTAAGCGTATTCATTACCGTAACTTCAAGCGGTTTAGCACCTACAATTTTACTCAATGGTTCTGCAAAACGTTCCTGATAATCCCACCATGGTTTTTCGGCATAAAAATGACCTTCAACCGCAAGATTTGCCCAATCGTTCATGATTTCGTCAATATAGGCTTTGGTACGTTTTGGCTGTAAGCCTAATGAATTTCCAGTAAAATAAATAACATCTTTATCATTCACTTTTGGAAAATAAAATTCGTCTCTATAGTGATGTAAAGTATCCTGCGAATCTAATTGTTGGGCGAAAGCTCTGGTGTTTTCGAAAATCATAATGTAGTTTGCATTTTGTTTTGTAAAAGTAATTAAAAAAGAAAAAACTAAATCATAAAGGATTCCTTGAAAAACAAAAATGCAGTTAAATTATTACATTGTAATTTCTTATTGATTATATTTGATTGAATCTAAAATATTTGGTCATGGTTAAAAACAACATCAATGTCATTATTATTGCAATTGCGATGGTAACATCGGCTTACTTATTTTCGAATGCGTTTCAAAATCGAAATAAAAGTGCCGATACCATAAGCGTAACGGGTTTAGGAAAAACCGATTTTGTTTCTGATTTAATTGTATGGAATGGTTCTTTTTCTCGAAAAAGCAGCACTTTAAAAGAAGCTTATGCCTCATTAGATGCCGATAGAGATAAAATTAAAAGTTACTTGTCCAGCAAAGGAATTTCTTCAAATGAAATTGTCTTTTCGGCAGTCAATTTCAATAAAGACTATGAGACTACATACAACGAAAATGGAACGTTGAGACAAAATCTATTTACAGGATTTACCTTAACCCAAAGCGTGAGCATACAATCTAAAGAGGTTAATAAAATTGAAGAACTATCCAGACAATCTAGTGAATTAATCAATTCTGGTATCGAATTTTACTCTAGTGCACCGGAATATTATTATACAAAATTGGCTGAATTAAAAATAAAAATGATTGCCGAAGCTACAAAAGATGCTAGTACCAGAGCCAAAAGCATTGCCGAAAATGCGGATGCTGATTTAGGAAATTTAAAAAAATCAGATATGGGTGTTTTCCAGATTATTGGTCAAAATTCATCTGAAGATTATTCTTACGGTGGTTCTTTCAACACCCAATCTAAAAACAAAACGGCTACTATTACTGTAAAACTGGTATATCAAGTAGATTAATTTGGTTCTGATATTTACAGAAAAATACGCTCTAATTATTTTTTACCGCAAAGAACGCAAAGATTTTCATCTAAGAATGTACTTCTAAAAGCACAAAGTTCGCAAAGCTAAGACAATACAAAGCTTTGAGAACTTTGGCTTTTTATAAAAGCTAAGGATAAAAAACTTAGCGTTCTCTGAGGTATTTTTTTTCTAACTCGACATTTTTTGTGTTCATCCAGATTCGCCACGGCGAACATGCCACTAAACAAAAAAACTCGCCATTGCTGACGAGTTTTTTTTATTGAATTAACCTTTAACAGTAAATAATTAGATAATTAACATTGCATCACCATAAGAATAGAATTTATACTTTTCTTTGATGGCTTCTTCGTATGCTTTTTTCATTAAATCGTGTCCACAAAATGCTGAAATCATCATCAATAAAGTTGATTTTGGAGTATGAAAGTTAGTAATCATACAAGTTGCTACGCTAAAATCATGTGGAGGAAAGATAAACTTATTAGTCCATCCTTCAAATGGATTTAAGGTGTTATGTGAAGAAACTGAACTTTCAATAGCACGCATAGAAGTAGTTCCTACAGCACAAATACGTTTTCTTTTTACTTTAGCTTCATTAACAATATCACAAGCTTCCTGAGTAATTTTTAATTCTTCAGAATCCATTTTATGCTTAGACAAATCTTCTACCTCAACTGGATTAAAAGTTCCTAAACCTACGTGAAGCGTTACTTCGGCAAAGTTTACTCCTTTTATTTCTAATTTTTTTAATAAATGCTTAGAGAAGTGCAGTCCTGCAGTTGGTGCTGCAACAGCTCCTTCTTCTTTAGCATAAATCGTTTGGTAACGCTCAGCATCTTCTGGTGTAACCTCTCTATTGATGTATTTAGGAATTGGAGTTTCTCCAAGTTCAGTCAATTTATTTCTAAATTCTTCGTAAGAACCATCGTAAAGAAAACGCAACGTTCTACCACGAGAAGTAGTGTTATCAATAACCTCAGCCACTAATGAATCGTCATCACCAAAATATAATTTATTCCCGATTCTGATTTTACGAGCTGGATCTACTAAAACATCCCAAAGACGTTGTTCAGCATTTAATTCTCTCAACAAAAATACTTCGATTCTTGCTCCAGTTTTTTCTTTATTTCCGTATAAACGAGCAGGAAAAACTTTGGTATTATTCAAAATCATTACATCTCCATCGTCAAAATAATCGATAACATCTTTGAACATTTTGTGTTCGATAGTTTGTTTTTTACGATCAATAACCATTAAACGAGCTTCATCTCTATTCTCTGCAGGAAATTCTGCAAGAAGTTCTTTAGGTAAATCAAATTGAAAATGTGATAATTTCATTCTAAAAAGTTATAAGTTATGAGTTATAAGACCTAAGTTTTGATCCTTAGTATTATAATCGGGTGCAAATATACGATTGTGAGATAGGCGTTGTCAAGTGTTTTGCTGTTTAATTTGAAATTAAAACAACAAAACCTCAAAGTGTCAATGTTTTAAGGACGTAACCAAAAGTTCTAACCTACTAAATCGGAGACTTTATAGCCTAATTTCTCCATATCATCCCAAAAATCAGGATAAGATTTAGAAACTACATCGGCATTTTCGATAATTATTGGCACTTTTAATGCTAATGGAGCAAAAGCCATCGCCATTCGGTGATCATTATACGTTCCGATTTTTATATTCGAATTAATCTCTGAAGTAGCCACAAGAGTCAGACTATCATTTGTTACAGAAATATTCGCACCTAGTTTACTTAATTCAATTCTTAAGGCTTCTAATCGGTCTGTTTCTTTAATTTTCAACGTATGAAGACCTGTAAGATGACAACCAATTCCTAAACCAAGACAAGTAACCACAATGGTTTGAGCAATATCTGGCGTATTATTCAAATCGAAAGTCACATCGTTGTTTTTGAACTTTTTAGTTTTAGTCAAAGTGATGGTACCGTCGTTAAACTGAGTTTCTACACCCATTTCTTTATAAATAGAAACTAAAGCTGAATCGCCTTGTAAACTAGATTGTTTGTAACTGGTTAATGAAATACTAGCTTCATCAGACAAAGCTGCTAAACTAAAAAAGTAAGAAGCCGAACTCCAGTCAGATTCCACCGTCATTACTTTCGATTCCACTTCATGCTTTGGCAAAACCTTAATTATATTTCCTTCAAAACTAGTTTGGATATCCAAATCATTTAGCAAAGCCAAAGTCATTTTGATATAAGGAATAGAGGTGATTTCTCCTTCTAATGTCAATTCGATACCACTTTCTAATTTTGGAGCCACTAACAATAAAGCCGAAATATACTGACTACTTACATTAGCAGCCATCGTTACTTTAGATTGCGTGATTTTTTGTCCTTTAATTTTTATTGGCGGATATCCTTCTTCTTTCAGAAAAGAAATATCAGCTCCTAATTGACGTAAAGCTTCTACTAAAATTTTCACAGGACGCTCTTGCATACGGCTAGAACCTGTTAACACCACTTCGCGACCTTCTTTTACAGCAAAATAAGCCGTAAGAAAACGCATTGCTGTTCCTGCGTGATGAATATCTACCACTTCTTCATTTCCACTCAATGCCATCTGCATTACTTCGCTGTCATCAGAATTTGAAGTATTAGCCAAAGTTATATTAGGGAACAACGCTTTTAACAACAACAATCTATTGGTTTCACTTTTAGATCCTGTAACTGCTATTTTAGCATTTAGCTTAGAATTGGTAGCTTGTAGAAGTAAATTCATTTTTTAAATTATTAGTTATGAATTGTAAACTATCAGTTATTGTCGATGACTTTTAATACCAATAATTTGAGGGCGCAATTTACCACTCGCAATTCACAATTCATAATTCAGAACTGATAATTATTTCAATTTTTCATTGTTTTTGTGACGGTCTTTATCACGAACGGATTTTAAATCCATTTTTTTATCGAAGGCGGCTTGTAAATCGATTCCAGTTTGGTTTGCTAAACATAAAACCACAAAAACTACATCGGCAAGTTCTTCTCCTAAATCTTTATTTTTATCACTTTCTTTTTCTGATTGTTCTCCATAACGACGTGCAATAATTCGGGCTACCTCGCCTACTTCTTCAGTAAGCTGAGCCATATTAGTCAATTCATTAAAATAACGAACACCGTGTTCTTTTATCCAGGTATCTACGTCTAATTGAGCGTTTTTTAGATTCATGTTTCTTTGTGTTTTTTTAATCTTTATTTTTTAAACCCTACTAGGGTTAGGTTGGGTTTGATTATTTTTCTATTTTTAAATTAGTAATTTCTTTTAAATCTTGTTGCTGATTATGATACTCCAAAAAATCCTCTTTGTTTCCAAATAAGTTTAAAACTTCCTCTCGCTTCAAGCGCGTGGGTTTATCCGAAATAATAGTTTCATAAGATGACCAAGGATACAAACTCATTTGTTTTACAAAACCATGCTGCACTGGATTATTATGAATGTAAAAAATCAATTGTTGAAAATAGCGCTCCGAAGATATTAATTTCCTTTCAAAAACATTCTCAAATAAACAGCCTGTTCTATTATGCCGCTTGTTGATTGCTTGGGTATAAGCATTAAACAAATGCGAAAACTGTCTTGAAGGATCAATCCCTTTTGGTTTTTCAGTAGTTGTATAAGTTAACTCGTTTTCATCTACTTCAACTTTTTCTTTGATTCGCACTAAGATATGAAAATGATTTTTAAGTAAACACCAAGCATAGGTTTCGGCAACAGGCTCAATATATTTAGCATACAATCGAAGAAAATGATAATAGCTGTCGTTATCCAAAAAAACATCAATACCATTATTGCCTCTATTATAGATGTGATAGTAATTTCCGTAAAGAATGGGATCTTTTACTTCCATGTTTTTCTAATTTATACTCTAACCCTATCAGGGTTTAAAACCCTGATAGGGTTAGAATTAAAACATCAACTATCTTTTTTAAGCAAGTCCATCATCACACGATACAGCTCATCAGAATCAAAAGGTTTAGAGATATATTGATCAACACCAACCGCTTTACAGGCATCTGTAACCGAAGCGGTTACTACTGCTGATAAGGCAATAATAGGAATGTTTTTCTTAGCGTGATTTCTTAAACTACGAATAGCAGAAGTAGCTTCGTAGCCGTTCATTACAGGCATCATCAAGTCCATTAAAACCAAATCAAAATCTTCCTGAACAACGGCATCAACAGCCAATTTTCCATTAGCTACGGCCACACAATCCATATCAAATTTTGACAATACTTTTTGGACCAAAATTTGATTGATACGATTATCCTCAGCTAACAATACTCTAATTCTTCTGTCTTTATTAACTGGATCTGGAGTATTTTGTTCTTTATCGAGTAATGATTTGGAAACAGAAAAATAATAATCATTCTTAGGAAAAGGAAGTACTACACTAAACTTAGTTCCAACACCTTCTTCACTTTTTACCTGAATATCACCTTTCATAATATCAACAATCTTCTTGATAATAGTCAGTCCTAAACCTGTGCCTGAAACATCTTCAAGTTGTGCAAAAGGGACGAAAATTTTTGGTAATTTATCCGCAGGAATTCCTATTCCAGAATCTCTTACAGTAATTTTGACAATATAAAAATCATCTTCTTCGTCTTGAAATTTAATTTTTAATCTAATTTTACCTTTTGCTGGCGTAAATTTGATCGAATTACTAATTAAATTAAATAAGATTTGGGTAATTCTAACCGAATCGCCATTTAAAACAGTGGGTAATTCTTTATCAATAGAAATCTTAAAATCTATTTCTTTTTGCTGGGCTTTTATCGCAAATGTCTCGTGCACCAATCGGGTTAATTGATTCAAATTAAATGGTTTGTTCAAAAAATCAACTTGTTTTGATTCCATTTTAGCAAGATCTAAGATATCATTAATAATTACTAGCAAAATATCTCCTGACATTTTGATGTATTCTAATTGACTCTTTTGTTCGGCATTTAATGGAGTACTATCTAGCAGTAAGCTTGTAAATCCTAAAACACCATTAAGTGGCGTCCGGATTTCGTGACTCACATTAGACAAGAAATGGTCTCTTGACAAGGCTAATTGTTCTGAACGTTCTTTTTCGTCCACTAATTTTTCGTTGATAGTTTCCACTAATTTTTTGGAAACCATTGCCGCTTTCAACTCTTCGATATAAGTATTGAAACCCATACAAAAAACGTCTAATTCGTCATGTGCTTCTGAAATTGGCAAATAATTAAAAAAATCTCCTGCAAAACAATTGGATATATGTTCTACAATTATGGCAGTTCTTCTCTTTTTTGATTCAATTTTTTCGGCTAAAAACATTAATTCTTCATAAACATCATCTAAACTATCTCCACGAGTAAGCTGCTCCTGAAACTCATCTTCGTTTATGGAGCGTACTAGGGCTAATATTTTTTCTAGTTTAGACATCGTATTTTATATTGAATTTCGTGAATTATTAAGCCGTTTTGCTCTTTAACGGAAAAGTAAAACAATTATTACGAATAAGGGAGTAAATATAAGAAATATCTTTTAAAAGATATAGTTATCAATATTATTAAATAAAAAAAATTACATCACAATTTTTCCATATTTACTTTAACAGCTAATAACCAATCAATTGCTTTGTCTGCATCAGCAAAAACTTGAAAAGGCATAATCGGTTTTTTTAATTTTAAATAAGAATTAAAAATAAATTTTGTGATATGAGAATTTACCAAAACAGCAACAGCATGCAAATAATCTTGTCCATATTGATCGGCATAATCGCGAGCTTCTTTAGTCATATTCTTCACATTTCTTAAATCATACAACCAATATTGTTTTTCTCCTCGAGAAATTTCTTCCCTTATCTTAATTACTTCTTTGATATTTGTGAGATCTAATTCAGTATTTTTTTCGAATTTCGACATTAAAATATCATTTTCAAACCAAAATTCAATACATTGTTTCTTAATAGTATTTTCTTTCATACTCTTATTACTCTTAATCAAATATTGAAATTAAATGAATTAAAGTTGTTCCTTTTTTTTCTTTATTTCATTTAGCCAATTAACCGCATCACTTTTTTGAACAAACCCTTTTAATGGAATAACAGGTTTTTTCAATATCATAAAAGTATTCAGAGTAAATTTTGCAATATGAGAATTGAATACTGCCGCACATGCATATAAATATTCCTGACCATATATTTCGGCATAATCACGCGCTTCTTTATCATAAGATTCGATTCCTTTAAAATCATAACACCAATATTGTTTCTCACCATCCGATATCTCAGTTCGTAAGTCAATTAATATCTTTATATTTTCGATATTAACAATGGTTGGTTTTTTAAATTGAGAATATAGAATACCACCTTCTATCCAAAATTTAATAAAATCATTCTCTACTTCTTTCATATTCAATATGTATTTTTTTCTCTTAATTATTCGATTATATATTTGAATAGGATTCAATTAATTCTAAGTTATAGGTTTCGTCAACTTTTAGATAAGCCCATACAGGAACTGTCAAAGCTAAATATTTTTGCTTTTCAAAATCAGCCGTCAAGCCTAAATAAGTTGTTTTTTTGTTTAAATCATTTCCTCTTTTCACCATTTGGAACATGGCTTGTTTATAAATCTGATGTGTTTCAATATAATTATAATCTAATCCAACAATTATAGGACAGTAATGATCATCCCCTATACAGCCATAAACAACAGCAACAACATGATTATTTTCTTTTAGACTAATTTCAATAAATTCCCACTCGTCATATTTAGATAGAACTTTAGCAATCTTTTTAGGATATTGAAAAAAGTTGAATGCGTAATTGTTCTTTTTAACGTTTTCAAATAAATCAAAATATTGAATTGCCTCCTCATCTGTTATTTGATTTTTGATTTTAACATCAAACTTCTCCAAATGTCTAATTGCATATTGCTTAATATTATCTCGTTTTTTCTTAGACTTTATCAATGCCATCAAATCATTAGTAGTTTCCCACTTAGGATTCTTGATAATATTAGTATTCGGCATTCGCATTTTAGCATAACCTTCATCTTCTATGATTTGGCTTAAAACATGACCTTCATCAAAATCTCTAAAAATTACCGCTGTCGCCTCAATATCTTTTTTTACTTTCGAAACAAAATCAAATAAATGATTGACTGATTTTCTCCATTCAGAATGTTCAATATCTAGATAAATAAAATCCCCTTCACAAAAAAGTGATCCCATTGCTAAGGTTTTTGAACATAGATAATAAGGATCGTTCTGGCGTATTTCTTCTATTTGTTTTGAAACATTTTCTTGCGCTACTATATCGTCTTTATAAATTGCTCCAGTAAAAAATGTAGCTAAAACTAATTTACCATTTTTGTCTTTAATTATAATATAATGAAAACTCCAATTCTCTTCTGGTTTATCATTATTAGAAAATATTTCTTCCATAGCTTGCATTCCTGAATGGCTAATATTTCCTCTATCCTTAAACATTAAATCCCAATCTGTAGCATTTATATCCTGAATCGTTGTATATTCTTCAACAACTAAGTTCAAATTATTTATTGGTTCAATCTGTAAATTATTTTCATTTTTTGGCAAATGGAATCCAAATTCCGTGTACACTCTCTCAACATTATCGCCTTCTTCTTCGATAGCTTTAGGTAAATGATACGCCATGGCATCCGTCAGTAAATCTATATCCGATTTTGTATTGTGGCGGGTCAATGTAAATCGCAAACCCGATTTATCATTAGGAACCACCGGAAATGTAGCAGTATTTACATAAATTCCTTCTTGTAAAATGCGATGTACAAAATTACGCGTTACCTTATTTAACCCACTTCCAATAAAATAAATAGGTGAATCTGGTGAAGAAATATTGGTGAGATTTTTTTCTTTCAATTTCCCATCCATATAACTCATTAATTCTTTTAATTCAGATTGATAAGTATAAATATCATTAGATAAATGAATTTTTGCAGAAGCAATTGCTGCTCCAACATTGGCTGGAGATAATGGGTGAGAATAACTTAACGGGCCTCCAAAAACGTCTGTTCTTCGATACATTTCTGAATCTGCAAAAATGGCTGTTCCTCCCACACAACCAAAACCTTTAGCAAGTGTTGATATTAAAACAATGCGTTCATTCACTCCTAATCGGTCGTAAATATATCCTGCTCCATTTTTTCCATCCCAACTCATTCCATGTGCGTCATCAAAATACAAATGTAGTTTTGGGTATTTATCCAATAATTTTTTCAAAATAACAGTATCAGGTAAATCGCCATGCATCGAATACACACCGTCTGCCATATACCAAATACGGTTGTATTTATTGTAGTTTTCACGAATCATTTCCTCTAACATTTCATAATTAGAGTGTTTTACCATTTTAACCTCAGTCCCTTGCAATTTCATGTTTTTACAAGGAAATTGCACGCTAAAATGTACTTGTTGATCGAGTATTATTAAATCGTTTGATTTGATAATAGTAGCAATAACCGAAATATGCGCATTTGAAGTTGAAGTATAACAAATAACTTTGTTTCCATCAAATACTTGGGACATTAATTCCTCCAATTCCTGTATATATGTAGGACGAATGTATGCTCTGGACATCGATAATTGTGTTCCAAATTTTTTAGTCAATTCCATGGAATTAGCTATTAAATCTGGATGCGTTTCTAAGCCTAAATAGCCACAAGTTCCAAAATTTATTAAATCTCTGCCTTTAATGGTAAATTTTTCTCCATTAAAACTTTGTTCTTCAGAATTAATATGCATAATTCCTTTTTCTTTGGCAGAAGTCCAAACATTATCTACAACATCTAAGTAATTATTATGATTTATTTTTGCCAAAATTCAGAATTTATTGAGGAATTAAAACATACCGGAATCAATGCTAGCAGTATGCTCAAATTTAGAAAATAAAACAGAATAAAAAAATGGGCAAACATGTATACTTGTAGAAATAAAATAGTATTACAAAATACTATTCTTTGTTTTTGCTATCCATCAAGATGGTTACAGGCCCATCATTAAGCAAACTGACTTTCATATCAGCACCAAATTCACCAGTTTGAACTTTTTTGCCAATTTCTAATTGTAGTTTTTGAACAAAATTTTCATACAGTGGAATAGCAATTTCAGGTTTGGATGCTTTTATGTATGAAGGTCTATTTCCTTTTTTAGTGCCAGCATGAAGTGTAAACTGACTCACTACAATTATATCACCATCAATATCTTGAACGGATAGATTCATAACATTATTTTCATCACCAAAAATGCGAATTTTAGCAATTTTAGCAACTAACCAATCAATGTCTTCTTGTGTATCGGCGTCTTCAATACCTACAAGAATTAACAAACCTTTTTCGATTGAAGCGACAATTTTATTTTCGATAGTAACAGAAGCTTCGGTAACTCTTTGAATAACAACCCTCAAAATAATGGTGAATTATTAATTATAAATGATTAATTAGCTTCTTAGTTCATCACTTTGTTTTCGATCGTCGTCGTAAATATCAGTGCGATAATGTTCGTCATCTCCTTCCAAGATTTTTAAATAACTATTGTATCGAGACCATGCGATTTCATCATTTTCCAAAGCCGTTTTTACTGCACATTTAGGTTCTTCTTTATGTAGGCAGTTATTGAATTTACACTGGTCTTTTAATTTAAAAAATTCTGGGAAATAACTACTAATTTCCTCTTTTTCCATATCTACAATTCCAAAACCCTTGATACCTGGAGTATCAATTATTCGGGCACCAAAAGACAAATCATACATTTCGGCAAAAGTAGTGGTATGTTGCCCTTGTTTACTAGCTTCAGAAATTTGTTTTGTTTTTAGGTCTAAAGTGGGCTCTAATGCATTCACTAAAGTGGATTTTCCTACTCCAGAATGTCCAGAAAACATACTTACCTTATCAATCATTAGCTCTCTTAATTCATCAACCCCTTTCTTCTCAGTTGAAGAAACACGTAGACATTTATATCCAATATTTTGATATACATGTTGCATATACAACTGTTCATCAAGGGTAGCCTCATTAAAAGTGTCAATTTTATTAAAAACTAAAACAGTTTCAATTCCGTATGCCTCAGCAGTAACTAAAAATCGGTCGATAAAATTAAAAGTCGTGGGTGGATTATTTACTGTGATTAACAAAAACACACAGTCAATATTAGCTGCTATAATGTGCATTTGATGTGACAAATTCACTGATTTCCGAACAATATAATTCTTCCTTTCATGAATATTATGAATAGTCCCCGTAACAACATCTGAGGATTCATCCAATTCATAATCTACCACATCGCCCACAGCAATAGGATTGGTGCTTTTTATACCTTTAATGCGAAACTTCCCTTTCATACGGCATTCCATAAAATCACCTTGTTCTGATTTTACGGTGTACCAACTCCCTGTAGATTTATAAACGATTCCTGTCATACTGCAAAGATAATTTTTTGTTTAAAGTTTTTGACCATTCGTTAAAAATAAAAAATCCCTTCAACTTTTTAAAGTCAAAGGGATTCTCAATTATTTCAGAAATCAATTATCCGTTGATAATTTTTTCTTGGTGCTCAATGCTTTCTTGGTGAATGTCTTTGAATAATTTTACAATAAACTCTTCTGACAATCCTTTTTTACCACCTTCAGCAATCATTTTCTCTTGGATTTCATTCCAACGATTATTTTGCAAAACAGCTACATTGTTTTCTTTTTTCACCTGACCAATTTCGTCAGCTACTTTCATTCTTTTTCCTAAAAGCTCTAATAAATTAGCATCTAAAACGTCGATATTAGCTCTTAATTTTGACATTTTTTGAGTAAAATCAGCAGTATCTCCGCTTACTTTTCTAATTTTCAAGTCTTTCAAGATCTGTTTCAACGCGTCTGGTGTAACTTGTTGAGCAGCATCAGACCAAGCATTATCTGGATCAATATGCGTTTCGATAATCATACCATCATAGTTCAAATCTAAAGCTTCCTGAGTTACTTCAAGAATCATATTACGATTTCCTGTAATGTGAGATGGATCGATGATTAATGGTAAATCAGGGAATTTATTTTGCAATTCGATAGCAATTTGCCATTCTGGAATGTTTCTGTATTTAGTTTTCTCATAAGTAGAAAAACCTCTATGGATTACTCCTAAATTCTTGATACCAGCCATGTGTAAACGCTCTACACCACCTAACCATAAAGCCATATCTGGATTTACTGGGTTTTTAACTAATACAATTTTATCAGTTCCAGCCAATGTATCAGCAATTTCCTGAACTGCAAATGGATTAGCTGTTGTACGAGCTCCAACCCATAATACATCGATATCATATTCTAAAGCTAATTTACAGTGAGCAGCTGTAGCAACCTCAGTTCCCATCAACAATCCTGTTTCTTCTTTAGCTTTTTTCAACCATTTCAATCCTATTTCTCCAATTCCTTCAAATCCTCCCGGACGAGTTCTTGGTTTCCAAATTCCTGCTCTAAATACGCTTACATCAGAATTTTTCAATTCGTGAGCAATTTTTAATACTTGCTCTTCAGTTTCAGCACTACAAGGTCCTGCTATCACAAATGGATGATTCAATTTGAAAGCATCCAACCAATTTCTCATTTCTTTTGTGTTTTCCATCTTTTTAGTTATTTATTCTTTTAATTATGTGTTGTTATTATTCTTCTATTTTACTTTATTTTTTAACGCTTATTCCGTTTAGTATTTCTCTGATTTTATTCACACTCGCCATTTCTTCATAAATTGCATTGTAATCATCCTGTACTAATAAATCTCTAAACTGAGTCAGATTCGAAATATATTCTTCTAATGATTCTAAAACCTGTGCTTTATTCTGTTCAAAAATAGGCGTCCACATGGCTGGCGAACTCTTAGCCAAACGCACCGTACTTTCAAAACCTGAACCTGCCATATCAAAAATATCCTGCTCGTGTTTTTCTTTATTAATCACTGTTTTTCCTAACATAAACGAACTAATGTGCGATAAATGCGAAACATAAGCAATGTGTTTATCATGCGATTTTGGATCCATATAACGAATACGCATTCCCAAAGCTTTAAACACCTCTAAGGCTTTTTCCTGTAATTTGAAAGCCGTTTTTTCTACCTCGCAAATGATATTTGTTTTATCTCTAAACAAATTTCTCAAAGCTGCCGAAGGTCCCGAAAATTCCGTTCCAGCAATAGGATGAGTCGCAATAAAATTTCTTCTTTTAGGATGATTCGCTACCGCTTTACAAATTGGGTTCTTAGTCGAACCTACTTCTAAAACAATGGCGTTTTCTCCAACTAAATCCAATACCTGAGGCAACAAACTAATAGCAACATTTACAGGAACCGATACAATTACAAAATCTGCTTCCTGCAAATCTTCCATTGTAGCTGCAACATCAATAACTCCTAACTCTAGTGCTTGCTGCAAATGTTTTTCGTTATTGTCTATTCCGTAAATAGTAGCTTCCGGATAAAGTGCTTTGATGTCTAAAACCATCGAACCACCTATTAATCCTATACCTATTACAAATACTTTCATTTTGTTAAAATCTATCTATTGCTTCCTGTACTTTTTCTTCCTTTACACATAATGCAAATCGAATATATCCTTCTCCATTTGAACCGAAAATAGTTCCCGGCGCAATAAAAATATATTTTTCATGCAAAATCTGATCGATGAACTTTTCTGCTGATTCAATTCCTTCAGGCAATTTTGCCCAAACAAATAATCCTACTCCTGCTGCATAAACTGTACAACCTAACTTTTCAGCTAATTGCTCTGTTAAAACGCGGCGTCTTTTATATATTTCATTCATGGAATCAAACCATGACTGATCACTTTTTAATGCTTCGATAGCTCCTTTTTGGATTCCAAAAAACATTCCGCTATCCATATTACTTTTTACTCTTAAAACAGCATCGATAAGCTCAGCATTTCCTGAAACCATTCCTACTCGCCATCCCGCCATATTAAAAGTCTTACTCAATGAGTTCAACTCCAAAGCCACATCTTTAGCTCCTTCCACCTGCAACAAACTCATCGGATTGTCATTCAAAACAAAACTGTATGGATTGTCATTTACTAACAGGATATTATTTCTTTTAGCAAAAACGACCAACTTTTCAAACAAGTCTAAACTTCCTCTTGCTCCTGTTGGCATGTGCGGATAACCTATCCACATTAGCTTCACTTTCGATAAATCTAATTTTTCTAAAGCTTCAAAATCAGGTTCCCAATTATTAGCTTCTGCCAAATCATAATAAACCGCTTCTGCTCCTACTAAATTAGTCACCGAAGTATAGGTTGGATATCCTGGATTAGGAATTAAAACCTGATCTTCTTCGTTCAAAAATGCCAACGAAATGTGCATGATTCCTTCTTTCGAACCCATCAAAGGTAAAATTTCGGTATTTGGATTTAATTCTACCTGAAAATTATTCTTGTAGAAATTAGCCATACTACTTCTCAATTCTGGCAAACCTTGATAACTTTGATATCCATGCGCATTTTCATCTTGAATAGCCAATGCAACTGCATCAAGAACAGCTTTAGACGGTGCCAAATCTGGGCTTCCAATTCCCATATTGATAATTGGTTTTCCTTCTGACGCCAATTGTCTCACTTCTCTCAATTTAGATGAAAAGTAGTATTCCTCAACTGTATTTAATCTATTTGCTGTTGTAATCATGATTAACATTCTCTTTATAGAGTTTTCTATCTTATTTCCTTGTCATTCTTAGCGAAGTCTAAAAAAACTTCTAACTACTAACTTCCCACTTCTAACTTATCAAAGGTTTGGTATTTCTATACTCTCCCAATACTTTAAAATATTCAGCCATAATGGCTAATAACGATTTTGCTTTGGCATAATCTTCATATTTTTCAAAAGTAACATCCACGAAAAAAGAATATTTCCAAGGCGTTTCAATTTTTGGCAACGATTGAATTTTAGTCAAATTCATTTTACAATCGCTCATTACATTCAAAACCGCTGCTAAACTTCCACGTTTATGGTCTAATTCGAATTTTAAAGAAGCTCTGTTTATTTCGTTTTCTGGAACAAATGAATTCTCTTTATTAATAATAACAAAACGAGTCATGTTATTTTTTATCGTTTGAATTTCGGGAGCCAAAATTTCTAAACCATACATTTCAGCAGCTACTTTACTCGCAATTGCCGCCACTCCTTTTAATTGATTTTCCTGAATTCTACGAGCAGTTTCAGCCGTATCTTTATCTTCAACTAATTTAATATGCGGGTATTGTTTTAGGAAATCCATACATTGCAATAATGCCATTGGATGCGAATAAACTTCTTTAATATCAGCAATACTTTGTCCTTTTAATGCCATCAAATTTTGATGAATTCTCAAATAATGCTCTCCTATAATATGTAAATTATTCTTATCGATTAAGGCATAATTTGGAATAATTGGACCTGCAATAGAATTCTCTATAGCCATTACTGCCTGAGCTGATTTTCCTGACAAAAGACTATCTACTAATTCGTCAAAAGACAAACACTCATCTACAACTACATCCTGATCATAATATTCCTGAGCAACCTGATGATGAAAAGAACCTACTATACCTTGTATCGCAATTTTTGTTTCCATTTATTCAAAAAAAAATCCTGATTTTCATCAGGATTGTATATTAGTTTTATTTGTTTATCTTATATTTTCAAATTACCATAGCACAATCCTTATCTCTCGCTAAAGAAATAAAAAGAAGTACTAAAATAGAAACGGTTATTTGACATTTGATATAGAATTATCTGTAAATATTTTTTTTTACTTTGCAAATGTAGAATTAATTTTTAATTCAGCAAAAAATATTTTGCATTTTGTACAAAAAAAATAAAGCAATGGTTTTTCTGTTTATTTTTGCTTTAAATATCAAAGAAACATGTCAATAGAAGTTAAAAATATATCCAAAAGTTATGGTGACCAAAAGGCATTGGACAACATTTCATTTTCTATAAAAAAAGGAGAAATTGTGGGTTTTCTGGGACCAAATGGCGCTGGAAAATCAACCTTAATGAAAATATTGACCACCTATCTTGCTGCCGATGAAGGAAAGGCCTTGGTTAACGAGCAAGACATTAATAATAATCCAAAAGCAGTTCAACTTTCTATCGGTTATTTGCCAGAGCACAATCCACTATATTTAGATTTATACGTGAGAGAATATTTGGCTTTCAATGCTGATGTTTACAAAGTAGCTAAATCTAGAATCGACGAAGTAATTCAATTAACTGGTTTAACTACCGAAAGTCATAAAAAAATAAGCCAACTATCTAAAGGATATCGCCAACGTGTAGGATTGGCTAATGCACTTCTTCATAATCCCGATGTATTAATTCTGGATGAACCAACAACAGGATTAGACCCAAATCAATTATTAGAAATACGCAATGTGATTAAAAATGCAGGAAAAGACAAAACTGTTTTTCTTTCTACCCATATTATGCAGGAAGTAGAAGCGATTTGCGATCGTGTAATTATTATTGACAAAGGAAAAATTGTTGCCGACAAAAAATTAGACCATTTAATATCCGAAGATAAACAGCAAATTATCGAAGTGGAATTTGATTATAAAATTGAAGAACAAGCTATCGCTAAAATCGAAAACTTAATAACTTATAAAAACACCCATGATATGACCTGGGAACTGACTTTTAAAGCTGACAAAGATATGCGTCCTACGGTTTTTGACTTTGCCAACGCGAATGGACTAAAAACACTCCAACTCAATCAAAAGAATAAAAATTTGGAAGCTATATTTAGAGAGATTACTAAATAGTTGGTAGTCTTTAGCAACCATTACACTTAAAACAATAACTATTTGATTTTAAATACATAATAACTCGCTAATTTATTTTATTCCATAACTTTGTAAAAAACACTCGCTATGAATGCAAAGAAAAAAAATATCGTGAAAGAACCTACGGAGATTTACGAAGCTACTTCAAAAACGAGAGTTCTCTCAGAAGAATTGAACCCAATATTGATTCAATTGATAGAGAAATCTAAAAAAGAACATGAGCAAGGTTTGGATTTATCGCATGAAGAGGCAATGCAAAAAATTAAATTAAAATTCCCTTCATAGAATGCTATATAAACTCAATTGGAGTTCTACTTCGATAGATTCTTATATTGAAGAGATGGAATTTATTTTATTAAAATGGAATTTAAAAGAAGTAGAAAAATTCAGCACACTCGTTGAAAAAAGTTTACAAAGATTATCCAAAAATCCAGAGATAGGCATCTACAATAAAAGTAGTAATGTTTATAGTTTTGTGATTTCAAAACAGACCACTTTATATTACAGCGTTAACATTCAAACAAAAAACATTGCATTACATGTTTTTTGGAATAACCTCAGAAACCCTAATGACTTAGCGAAATTATTATAACAAAAAAAGCATCATTTCAATTTGAGACGATGCCTTTGCTATATAAAATTGTTTATAGTTCTAAAACAACTGACTGGCTATTTGATGTATATTATCTGATTTTCCCATCGAATAATAATGCAAGCAAGGAACTCCAAATTCAATTAACTCTTTAGATTGCTGAATTGCAAATTCCACACCTATCTGGCGAACTGCGGCGTTGTCTTTAGCATTTTCAATTTCGCTAATTAAACTCTCTGGCATATCCAACCAAAAAACTTGTGGCAACAATTGCAAATGGCGCTTTACTGCTACTGGTTTGATTCCCGGAATAATTGGTACTGTAATTCCTATTGCGCGGGCAGCTTCAACAAATCGGAAATAACGTTGATTATCAAAAAACATTTGAGTCACAATATAATCAGCACCAGCATCTACTTTTTCTTTCAGTCTTTTCAAATCGGCTTCTAAACTTGGTGCTTCAATATGCTTTTCTGGATAACCGGCTACACCTACGCAAAAATCAGGTGCATTTGCAATTGGTAATTCACCATGCAAAAACTTCCCTGCATTCATCGCTTTGATTTGCTTCACTAAATCTACCGCATATTGATTTCCTCCAATAGTAGGTTCGAAATATTTTTCGCCTTTCATAGGATCTCCACGCAAAGCCACTAAATTATCAATGTTTAAATATTGACAATCTACTAATAAATATTCGGTTTCTTCTTTGGTAAAACCACCACACAACACATGCGGAATAGCATCAACACCATATTTATGTTGGATAGAAGCACAAATTCCAACTGTTCCTGGACGCATACGTGTAATACGACGATCAAAAAGTCCATCTTTTTCGATATACACATACTCTTCTCTCGAAGTCGTTACATCAATAAATGGCGGTTTAAATTCCATTAATGGATCAATATTTACGTATAAATCATTGATATTACTCCCTTTTTGAGGCGGAACAATTTCGAAAGAAAACAAAGGTTTCCCTTGTGCGTTTTCTATATGCTGCGTTACTTTCATTCTAAAATTATAAGTTATAAATTATGAAATATGAGTTGAAAATCTGAAATTAAAAATCGTTAATCAACAATCATAAATCAATTAATCTGCAATATTAGGACTCAACCATCTCGTAGCTTTGTCTGTCGAGATACTTCTTCGTTTAGCGTAATCAATTACCTGGTCTTCTTTTATTTTCCCAAGTCCGAAATACCTACTTTCAGGATTAGCAAAATAATAACCCGAAACTGCCGCTGCTGGCCACATAGCCATACTTTCGGTCAAAGTTACTCCAATTTCTTCTTCTACTTTTAACAATTTCCAAATGGTTGGTTTCTCCAAGTGATCAGGACAAGCTGGATATCCTGGTGCTGGACGAATTCCAGCGTACACCTCTTCAATCATCGCTTCGGTTGTTAAGGTTTCATCTGGAGCATAACCCCAAATTTCTTTACGGATTTGTTCGTGCAAATATTCGGCGAAAGCCTCAGCCAAACGATCTCCTAAAGCCTTAACCATAATCGAGTTATAATCATCTAAATTATCTCTGTATTCATCAGCCCATTCATCTACTCCAAAACCTGTCGTTACACAAAAAGCACCCATATAATCGGTCACTCCATTGTCTTTTGGCGCTATAAAATCAGCCAAAGCGATATTTGGAGCTCCTTTCGTTTTTTGTGCCTGCTGACGCAAAGTCAAGAATTTCTCCAATTCTTTTCCGTTTTCGTCATACAACTGAATATCATCATCATTCACTTGGTTCGCAGGGAAAATTCCGTAGATTCCTTTAGCAGTGAATTTCTTTTCTTTCAAAATTACTTCCAACATTTCTTTGGCATCCGCAAAAACAGAAGTTGCTTGTTCTCCTACCACTTCATCGGTCAAAATTGCAGGATATTTTCCAAACAATTCCCAAGTTCTAAAAAATGGTGTCCAATCAATATAAGGCACTAAAACATCCAAATCTACTTCAAAACTTTTTGTTCCAATGAAATTTGGTTTCTTAGGCGTATAATTTGCCCAATCCAACTGCAATTTATTCTTACGAGCGTCTTCAATCGTTAAGAAATTTTTATCTCTCGAACGATTTAAAAATGTTTCTCTAAAAGCATCGTATTCTTCACGAATACCAGCCATATAAGTTTCCTTATTCTGATCTAATAAATTCCCAGCTACCGTTACCGCTCTCGAAGCATCATTAACATGTATAGCCGTAGCGCGATATTGTGGTGCAATTTTCACGGCAGTATGCGCTCGCGAAGTAGTTGCTCCACCAATCATTACTGGAATAGTTAGATTTCTTCTATCTAATTCTTTGGCTAAAAACACCATTTCGTCCAGCGAAGGCGTAATCAAACCACTCAAACCTATAATATCAACTTCATGTTCCAATGCTGCTGCAATAATTTTTTCAGGCGGAACCATTACACCAAGGTCAATGATTTCATAATTATTACAAGCCAACACCACCGAAACAATATTTTTTCCAATATCGTGTACATCCCCTTTTACGGTTGCCATTAATATTTTCCCGTTTCCTTCTTTGTCTCCAACTTGTTTAGCTGCTTCAATAAATGGCAACAAATAAGCCACCGCTTTTTTCATTACACGAGCCGATTTTACTACCTGTGGCAAAAACATTTTTCCTGAACCAAACAAATCCCCAACAACATTCATTCCTGTCATTAAGTTGATTTCGATTACTTCAATTGGTTTTGCAGCCGCTAATCTCGCTTCCTCAACATCTTCTTCAATAAAAGCATCAACTCCTTTTACCAGCGAATGTGTAATTCTTTCCTGTACCGTTCCAAAACGCCATTCCTGAACTTCTTTTTCATTGGTTTTTGGTCCGCCTTTTACATTTTCAGCAAAATCTAACAAACGCTCAGTAGCATCATCACGACGGTTCAAAATCACATCTTCTACATGCTCCAATAAATCCTTCGGAATATCGTCATAAATGGTCAACATCTCTGGGTTTACAATTCCCATTGTCATTCCGTTCTTGATAGCATGATACAAGAAAACCGAGTGCATTGCCTCTCTTACCGTATCATTTCCACGGAAAGAAAACGAAACGTTACTCACACCACCACTGATGTGGGCGTGTGGTAAATTCTCTCTCACCCATTTAGTTCCTCTAAAAAAGTCAAGCGCATTCAAACGGTGTTCTTCCATACCAGTTGCCACTGGAAATATATTCAAATCGAAAATAATATCCTGTGGAGGAAAACCAACTTTATCTACCAAAATATCATACGAACGTTGGCAAATTTCAACTCTACGTTCAAAATTATCTGCCTGACCTACTTCGTCAAAAGCCATGATAATTGCCGCAGCTCCGTAACGTTTTATTAATTTAGCATGATGAATAAACTGTTCTTCACCTTCTTTTAGCGAAATCGAGTTTACCACACATTTTCCTTGTGCTACTTTCAATCCTGCTTCGATAATATGCCATTTCGAACTATCAATCATAATAGGCACACGGGCAATATCGGGTTCGGCAGCAATCAAGTTTAGGAATTTCACCATTGCATATTCACCATCAAGCATTCCCTCATCCATGTTAATATCGATGATTTGCGCTCCTCCTTCTACCTGTTCCTTAGCAATACTGAGTGCTTCATCGTATTTCTCCTCTTTGATCAATCGAAGAAATTTTCTAGATCCTGTAACATTTGTACGCTCTCCAATGTTTACAAAAACACTTTCGGGCGTAATAATCAAAGGTTCTAATCCCGATAAAACTAAATTTCTTCTTGGTTCTACTACTGCCATTTTTTTATTTTATTTTTTTATGCCAACGAAATAAATTCCGTTTTCATTCATCATCTTATTTCATCAACGGATTAAAATCTGTTGCTACAAAATGCATCGTTCCTACGGAACTTTATTTTTTTATTCGTCCAAGTCATTGCGAGGTACGAAGCAATCTCGTCATGTTATGTCCGTTATGTGATTCCTCATTCTTCGGAATGAAACATACTAAACCTTTTATTTTTATTCCATTTTCCTTTGCGGGCACGAGCGGGACGCTCGCGCTAGCTGGGGCTGTCTGGTTAAAACTTGTCTTTTTAAAATAAACCTAAAAACTTCTTTCTTTTAGACTCAACATTTAAATCTTTTGGCAATTCATTTTTAATACCAAAATCATAGTTATATTCAGGATAACATATTTTAAAGGCATCAATTAAATATAAGTTTTCAAAACCATTTTTATCTTTAACAGGTGTAAATCCTAATTCTATTGATTTCTTTTTTAACACACTCCATTTAATTTCAGAACTTTCAATTTTATTCAAATTAATTACATCCAATATAGTTGCAACTTCTTTATTTTCATGCATTAATTGATGTTCGGCTTTTATATAATAATTACCATCTTTAAAATTTATATTTAAATCTCCATTTTGGATATCACTGTACCATCCACAAATCCATAACTTATACTTATAATCTTTTGGGAGAATTTTAATTAAATCACTAATTATAGATTGGATTAATTCAATATGTTGATCTGGTTTTCCATCAGGATGCAATATTATAGATAGGAGTTCTTTTTTAAAAGTGTAATAAAATAATTTCCCATATAAACCTCCATCTTTATATTCTCCATATTTCTCAGAAGAATAATTTATTACTAATTCATCCAATAAAGCAAAATATTTCTCTTCCATTTTACACTTTTTATTTTATTCTACAAACTCGCTGTTGAAACTCTCGGCTTGTATTTTGCTGCTGCTTCTGCAATCATTCGAATATGATCTGGAGTTGTACCGCAACAACCACCAATGATATTTACTAAACTGTCTTCTAAATATTCTACAATAAAAGCCTGTGTTTGTGCTGGTGTTTCGTCATATTCTCCAAAGGCATTTGGCAATCCGGCATTAGGATGTGCTGAAATATTGAAAGAAGTATTATGAGACAAAGTCTGTAAATACGGTTTCAACAAATCGGCTCCTAAAGCGCAATTGAACCCTACACTCAACAATGGAATATGCGATACCGAAATCAAGAATGCTTCTACCGTTTGCCCTGAAAGTGTTCTTCCAGAAGCATCGGTAATAGTTCCTGAAACCATGATAGGAATATCAATATTGCGTTCGTCTTTTACTTCTTCAATAGCAAAAAGTGCTGCTTTAGCATTTAGCGTATCAAAAATAGTTTCAACCAACAATAAATCGCAACCACCGTCCATCAAAGCCTCTACTTGTTGTTTGTATGCAATGCGCAAATCATCAAAAGTTACGGCTCTGTATCCTGGATCGTTTACATCTGGAGACATACTCGCCGTTCTGTTTGTTGGTCCAATAGAACCAGCAACAAAACGAGGTTTCTCTGGATTTTCAGCAGTGAATTCATCAGCTACTTCACGGGCAATTTTCGCCGATTCAAAGTTCAATTCGTAAACCAAATCCTCCATGTGATAATCGGCCATACCAATAGTTGTCCCTGAGAAGGTATTGGTTTCCACAATATCAGCTCCAGCCTCAAAATAAGCGGCATGCACTTCGGCGATGGCTTTAGGCTGTGTTAGTGACAACAAATCATTGTTTCCTTTAAGAGAATGAGGAAAATCTTTGAAACGTTCACCTCGAAAATCATCTTCCGAAAAATTGTAACGTTGCAACATGGTTCCCATAGCTCCATCGAGAACGAGTATTCTTTTTTTGATTTCTTCTTGAATGCTTGGCATAACTTCTATTTTTTTTTGCCGCTAAGACACTAAGGCGCAAAGCTTTTGTTTTTTTATTCTCCAAAAAAAATCACTATTCCCAGCTATTTAGCCCTGATGGAAGCGAATATCCTATTGTATTCGCCACAAGCGAATGCAATAGATAGCAGCGAACAGCAGGAATCCATTTTTACTGATAAATCCCTAATCTTTCGCTCCTAATTATTTTTATAATTTGGAAATGCAAAGTAAAGCAATAGCCTTACCACTTGCAAGTAGTAAGGCTATTTATAATTGTAAACAACTGTGTGTTTTAGTTGATTGCTTTTACGACTGCTTTTGGTGCTTCTTTACGTGTTCCGTCAAATCCGTCAACACCTGAAACTGTTGTGTATTTTAATACATAACGTTTTCCTGGATTGATGATTTGGTAAGCCGCCTGACACATTAAAGTTGCCTCATGGAAACCACAAAGAATCAACTTTAATTTTCCTGGATATGTATTGATATCACCGATAGCAAAAATACCTGGAATGTTAGTTTGGTAATCCAAAGCATTGTTTACTACAATAGCATTTTTCTCGATTTCTAATCCCCAGTTTCCAATAGGACCTAATTTAGGCGTTAATCCGAAAAGTGGAATAAAGTAGTCACAATCAATTTTACGGTGTGCTCCGTTTTCATCTAAATCAATAGATTCTACGTGCTCTGCTCCGTTGATACCAACTACCTCAGCAGGAGTAATCATACGAATTTTCCCAGCGTCTTTCAATTCTTGTACTTTTTCCACAGAATCTAAAGCACCACGGAATTCATTACGACGGTGAACCAAAGTTACTTCTGAAGCTACATCAGACAAGAAAATACTCCAGTCTAGTGCAGAATCTCCTCCACCAGCAATAACTACACGCTTGTTTCTGAATTCTTCTGGATCTTTGACAAAGTATTTAACTCCTTTGTTTTCATAGAAATTAATTCCGTCAATTAATGGTTTTCTTGGTTCGAAACTTCCTAAACCACCAGCAATAGCAATTACTTTAGCGTGGAATTCTGTCCCTTCATTTGAAGTTACAATAAATGTACCGTCTTCTTGTTTTTCGATAGTTTCAGCACGTTCACCTAAAGTAAAACCTGGCTCAAACTGCTTGATTTGCTCCATTAAATTATCTACTAAATCACCAGCTAATACTTCTGGAAAACCTGGGATATCGTAGATTGGTTTTTTTGGATATAATTCTGAAAGTTGACCACCCGGTTGTGGCAACGCATCTAGGATATGACATTTTAATTTCAATAATCCTGCTTCAAAAACGGCAAATAAACCAGTTGGACCGGCTCCTATTATAAGGATATCTGTTTCAATCATTTTGTATTGACTTTGGGCTTTTGGTTCTAAACCTTGAGCTGTTATTTATAATAATTCTTAATAATGCAAAGAAACGAATAATTACGGCTATTTGAAATATTTATAACTATTCTTTTCTTAAAAAAAATTTACTCTTTATTCTTAAGCGATTGGGTGATTTCGTTCATTTTTTGAACTTTTTCTTCGAAGTCGCCTTTTAAAGTTTTGCGATAATCATTTAGGTTTTGCACCATCTGATTGATATCCTCTGGAATTACTTCTTCAAAAAACTCTCGCAAGCGTTTGGCTGTTGTAGGCGATTTTCCATTGGTAGAAATAGCAATTTTGACATTTCCTTTGGTTACAATTCCTCCTAAATAATAATCACATAAATCAGGTGTATCAGCAATGTTACAAATCAAATATCGCTTTCGAGACAACTCATAAACCCTTTTATTGACTTTTAAATCATCAGTGCAAGCAATAACCATGTTGCGCTTTTTCAACATTTTTTTCTTGAATTTTTTCTTAGTTAATTTCACAGAAGGATGTGCTGCTGCAAGACTAACTAATTCATCTAAAAAATGCGGAGCTACCACTTCGACTTTTGCATTAGGACTTGATTTGAGTAAAAAAGATAACTTTTCTAAACCTACATTTCCTCCCCCAACAATAAGTACGCTAAGGTTGTGCAACTTTAAAAATATAGGATACAACTCATTGCGTTCTTGCGCTTCCGATTGTAAACTACTCTGGTTTGTATCTTTAATTTCACTCATGATTTTATGATTATGCTTTAGCTAAATCAGCGGCTCTGTATGCTTCTAATTTTTCGAAAAACGTAATCGCTTCTTGAATGTATTGTTTAGCAAAAGCTTCAGAAGGCTCATTTTTATTGATTTGGTATACTAATTCTTTAAAAGAAGTTCCTAATTCAATTTTGTTTCCTTCAACAAAAACAGTATCAAATGAATCAATGATTCCAGCATGAGTGTTTGTTTTTTGTTTTTCAGCTAATAATAAAGCTTTCGCTCCATTTACAAAACCAGCATAGGCTTGATAGATAGAATCTGACCATTTTCCTTCGGCAAAAGATTCTTCGGCAACGATTAATTTATCTTTAGCTTCGTATAATAATGTTGCCACCAAGTCAATAACAACACCAGCACATTCTCCTACTCCAACTGCTTTTACGTAGTTATCAGCATTACCCCAATCTACAAAATCAGCTTCGGTAAGATTAGTTACATCTGCTAATGGTTTTAAGAATTCATAGAAATATTTCTCTCCTTTAGCATCATAATAATCTAAAAATTTAGTTCCGTTAGCATTCGCTTCAAAATCATTTAAGATTAGACGTAAAGCTTCAGGTCCACGACGGCTAGGGATTTTGATTACTTTATCGGCAAAACGACCGTTTCCGTTTCCTAAAATTCCACCACCTAATAATACTTGTAAAGCGGGTGCAACTAATTTCCCAGAATTGATTGACATTCCCTGGAAACCAATTTCAGCCATATTGTGTTGACCACAAGCATTCATACAACCACTAATTTTAATAGTGATTTCTTTGTTGTTTGCAAATTGTGGATATTCAGCTTTTAACACTCTTTCTAATTCATCAGCAATACCTGTACTACTTGCAATACCTAAATTACAAGTATCTGTTCCAGGACAAGCTGTGATGTCTCCAATAGTATCATAACCCAAATTAACCATTTCTAATTTGGCTAACTCCTGGTAGAAGAATGGTAAATTTTCTTCTTTAATATTACGAATCACAATGTTTTGACGTAATGAAAAACGCAATTCATTTGCTCCATAATTTTTAATCAAATCAGCTAATAATCTCGCTTTATCAGTATAAAAATCTCCTAAAAGAACTTTTACTCCAATAGCAACATATCCTGCTTGTTTTTGAGCAATTACATTTGATTTTTTCCAAGCTTCAAAAGCAGCAACATCATCAATAGTAACTGTTGGTACTTCTAATAAAGGCTCAGCAATTGGTCCTTCAAAAGCAGTAGTATCAATTTCATAAGAATGGAAAGGCAATGCTTTTTTCTCTTCTTCTACCAAACGCAAGAATTCATCACGTCCTAAATCTTTGATTAAGAATTTCAAACGTGCTTTTAAACGTTTTGCTCTTTCGCCATGACGGTCAAAAACACGAATTACACCTTCGGCAGTTGGAATAATTTGGTTAACCGGAACAAATTCAGAAAGCAATTCAGCGTGAGAAGGTTGAGAACCTAATCCACCACCAAGCATAATTTTGAATCCTTTTTGTCCATCTACTATTTTAGGAATAAATCCTAAATCATGTAAATAACTCAAAGCTGTATCTTTATCTGACGAAGAGAATGAAATTTTAAATTTACGTCCCATTTCCTGACAAATTGGGTTACGCAATAAATATTGGAACAATGCGTGAGCGTAAGGTGTTACATCAAACGGTTCATCAACATCAACTCCTGCTAATTCACTTCCTGTAATATTACGAACTGTGTTTCCACAAGCTTCTCTTAAAGTAATATCATCTTTAGCTAATTCAGACCAAAGTTCTGGCGTTCTATCCAAACTTACATAGTGAATTTGGATATCCTGACGCGTAGTTATGTGTAAACGTCCTGTAGAATATTTATCTGAAACTTCAGTAATTCTTCTAAGCTGTTCACTAGTTACTTTTCCGTAAGGCAATTTAATACGAATCATTTGTACGCCTTCCTGACGCTGACCGTAAATACCACGAGCTAAACGAAGACTACGAAAACGTTCGTCATCAATTTTTCCTCCACGGAATGCGTGTATTTTTTTCTCTAAATCGATAATCTCTTTTTGGACAATCGGATTTTCTATTTCTGTTCTAAAACTTTCCATTTCTTTCTACTTTTATCCTCCCCCCACCCCCTCCAAAGGAGGAGGAGACTGGGCGGAACTTGATTGTGTTATATTCTGCTTTTTGATTTCATAACAAATAAACTCTATGAACTACAAAGTTTATCTACAATCTCCTCCTCTTCGCCGCGGCAAAAAGGCTGGGGTGGAAACTATTTTATAAATCCTACTCCAGCAGTTGTATTAGTTGTTGGATCAATTAAAATAAAAGCTCCATTTGACTTGTTCTCATCATAAGCATCAAAATACAAAGCTTTGCTTAATTTGATATTTACTTCACCAATTTCGTTAATTGCCAATTGAGTCGCTGGAGTTGTTCCAGAATAATCTGTTGCAATTACGTTCTTGATGCTATCCACTTTTGCCAAAACTCTATTCGTATTATGTTGAACTAAATATTTAGTTCCAGCAACTAACTTTTTGCTGTCCATCCAGCAAATTGTTGTAGTGATATCTTTTTCTATCTTAGGCAACTCACCTGATTTTACAATCATGTCTCCTCTAGTAACATTGATATCATTTTCTAACTCAAGAGTAATAGATGAACCCGCAACCGCCTCATCAAATTGTTTATCAAAAAAGCGAATATTAGTTACTTTAGATTCTGTCAAAGAAGGAAGAACTGTTACTGCATCTCCTACTTTAATGTTGTTTCCGTATAATTTTCCAGCATATCCTCTAAAATCGTGGTATTCTTCTGTTTTTGGACGAATTACGGTTTGAACTGGAAAACGAGCTTTTCCATTATCATATACATCTTTTGATTCTAAAGCTTCTAAATGCTGCAAAATAGTTTGCCCAGTATACCAAGGCATTTTTCCTAAACTTTCCACAACATTATCTCCTGTTAATGCACTCAATGGAATATAACTTACGTTTTGTTCTTTGTATGAACTCTTAGCATTCAATGCTTGGAAATCAGCTTTGATTTTGTTGTAAACTTCTTCAGAATAATCAACTAAATCCATTTTGTTTACTGCAACAATCACATCTTTTACTCTCAATAAATTATTGATAAAAAAGTGACGGTAGGTTTGCTCAATTACTCCTTTACGAGCATCAATCAAAATGATAGATACTTGCGAAGTCGAAGCACCTGTAACCATGTTACGCGTATATTCTACGTGACCTGGAGTATCGGCAATAATGTAACTTTTCTTAGCAGTAGAAAAATAAATGTGCGCTACATCAATCGTGATTCCTTGCTCACGCTCAGCAACTAATCCATCAGTAGCTAACGAAAAGTCTAAATAATCATATCCTTTTTGTTTACTACTTTTTTCAATTGCTTCTAATTTATCTGTAGTTAACGATTGTGTATCATACAATAATCTTCCGATTAGTGTACTCTTTCCGTCATCTACACTTCCTGCTGTTGCTATTTTTAAAACTTCCATTCTAATATTTTGTTTCAGGTTTAAAATTTCAGGTTCTTTCGAAACTTAAATCTGTATGTTTTTTTGATTCTTCTAACTTCTAACTCTTAACTTCTAACTTCTTAAAAGTATCCTTGTTGTTTTCTTTTTTCCATTGCCGCTTCCGAACGTTTGTCGTCAATACGAGCTCCACGTTCAGAAATTGTAGATTGTCTAATCTCTCCAACTACTTCTGAAATTGTAGCAGCATAAGAATCTACAGCTGCTGTACAACTCATATCTCCAACAGTTCTAAAACGAACAATTCTTTCTTCAATAACCTCATCTTCATCTTGGAAAACAAAAGGAGAATGAGACCAAATCATACCATCTCTTAAAAATACTTTACGTTTGTGTGAAAAATAAATAGATGGAATTTCAATTTGCTCTTGCTCGATATAACTCCAAACATCTAATTCTGTCCAGTTTGAAATAGGGAACACACGTACGTTTTGACCCAATTCAATTTTACCATTCAATAAATCAAACAACTCAGGACGTTGGTTTTTCTCATCCCATTGACCGAAATCATCACGAACAGAAAAAATACGTTCCTTAGCTCTTGCTTTTTCTTCATCACGACGCGCTCCACCAATACAAGCATCAAATTTAAATTCTTCGATAGCATCTAAAAGTGTTGTAGTTTGCAAACTATTTCTACTTGCATAACGACCTGTTTCTTCCACTACTTTTCCTTCGTCAATAGCATCCTGTACATTACGAACAATTAACTCTAAACCTAATTCTTTTACTAATCTATCTCTAAATTCTATAGTTTCAGGAAAGTTATGTCCCGTGTCAACGTGCAACAATGGAAAAGGGATTTTAGCTGGAAAAAAAGCTTTTTGTGCTAATCTCACTAAAGTAATTGAATCTTTTCCTCCTGAAAAAAGCAATACTGGCTTTTCAAATTGAGAAATAACTTCTCTGAATATGTAAATCGCTTCGCTTTCTAAAGCATTTGTTTTTAATACTGAACTTATCATTTTTCTTGTTTATTTGGTAATTTGTTTATTTGATTAATCGGTTAAACGATTAAACACATAAACGATTAAACTTTTATTTTCCGTGTAATCCACACTCTTTATGGCTTTGTTCCCAATACCATCTTCCTGCTCTAATATCTTCTCCTTCGGCAATTGCTCTGGTACAAGGCGCACACCCTATACTTACAAATCCTTTTTTATGCAAGCTGTTTTGTGGTACATTATTATCATCAATGTATTTTTGAACTTCTTCCAATGTCCATTTCAATAACGGATTGAATTTTACGAGGTCAAAATTAGCATCATATTCAAACAAATGCAAATCGCTTCTGTTTTCTGATTGTTCCGCTCTTAATCCTGTTATCCAAATTTTATTTCCCGCCAATGCTTTTTTAAGAGGTACTACTTTACGGATAAAACAACATTCTTTTCTGTTTTCAACTGACTCAAAGAAACTATTTGGACCTTTTTTCTCTAACAATTCTTCAACTGCCTTCGCTTCTGGAAAATAGACTTTAATAAGTGTTTTGTATTTTTTTTGTGTCCTATGAAACACATCGTAGGTTTCCTGAAACAAACGACCTGTATCAAGAGTAAAAATAGTAATAGGCGCTTCAGATTTTGCAATTATCGCAGTAATCACCTGATCTTCCTGCCCAAAAGAAGTTGAAAAAACCACTTGATTTTTATACTCATTAGCCAAAAAAGCAAAAGTTTCCTCAATAGAGAAATCTTTGGTTTTTTCTAACAATGTCTGAACTATAGCTGTACTCATTTTATTTTTTATTTATCACAAATCTATTACCCTATCGGTTTAGTAGATTACTCCGCAAAAGTAATACTTATTTCTATATTACAAAACAATATATCAGTTTTTTTACTATTCGAAAACAATAGCTATCAATACTTTACATCTACATGAAAGAAAATCAATCTCTATTTTTAATTTAAAGCTATCTTCAAAGCCAGTAAAACTGAAATTTTCGGCAAATATAGCTTTATTTATTAAAATATTTTTACAAACTCTACCTTGCCTATAGGATTATTATAAAATAATTGTATTTTTGCCAAAAAAATTATGTTATGGACTTTCAAATAGGATTAGTTATTGCAGGATTAGCAGTAGGTTTTGTAGTAGGATTAACAGGCGTAGGTGGCGGTTCTTTAATGACTCCCATCTTATTATGGTTTGGTATCCCACCAACTACAGCTGTTGGAACCGACTTATTGTATGCCGCTTACACTAAAATGGCCGGAGTATTTGTCCACAATAAAAAGAAAAATATCAACTGGAAAATTACAGGCTGGCTTTCATTAGGAAGTATTCCTGCTGCTCTTTTAACCTTATGGATACTTGACAATATAAAAACAGATGTAACAACTATCAATAGGGTTATCAAATACAGTCTAGGATGGGCATTACTTTTTACTTCAGTAGCTATTTTATTCAAAACAAAGATTGCAAAATTTTCTAAAAAACACGCAGGAGATAAGTTTCATCACGAAAGTAAAACTCAAAACGTACTCACTATTGCTATTGGAATTATGCTTGGTGCGACTGTAACATTAACATCGATAGGAGCTGGAGCTTTAGGCACAGTGACTCTATTTTTCCTTTATCCGCTTTTACCAACACCTAAACTTGTAGGTACCGAGATTGCTCATGCTGTTCCCTTAACACTGGTTGCAGGTATAGGACATGCCTCAATGGGAAATATGGATTACATGCTATTGGGTCAATTATTAATGGGATCTCTTCCTGGAATTTTTGTCGGAAGTATGTTAAGTGGAAAAATTCCTGACTTGTATTTAAGAAACGCCATAGCCATCATGTTATTTTTTGCAGGATACAAATTGATTTTCTAAAATAAATAAAATAAAAAATGCCCCCTTTTCATTCAACAGAAAAGAAAGGGGGCATTTTTTCATATCAAAAGTTCTTAAAAAGCAATATCAGCCAGGGTATTGTTTTCTAAAATCATTAAGGTATTATCTCGCACTTCCATCATCAATTTGCGTACAGCACATACAGATTCATCGGTACAATCATCACAAGGTTCATAAAAATTATGACTGGCACAGGGCAATAAAGCAATAGGGCCTTCAAGAATGCGATACACCTTTGCCATATTAATATCCTTGGGTTCTTTAATTAAATAATAACCTCCGCCTTTTCCTTTTTTGGCACCCAAAAACCCAGAGTGACGCAAAAGCAGCAAAATACTTTCCAGAAACTTAATCGAAATATTCTCAGACTTCGCAATATCAGCAATAGCCACAGGAGTTTGATCTTCCTGGCGAGCCAAAAAAGTCAAAGCTTTTATTCCGTATTTTGTTTTCTTTGAAAGCATTATGATTTTTGATTGATGATTAACGATTGCTGATTTATGATTGAAAGAAAACCAACACTTCTTTATAATTACAACAAAAGTATATTTTAAAACTAAAGAATAATGAAGATTAACGATTGTGATGTACTAAAGTAAAATCTGCAATCGTTAATTTTCAATCTGAAATCCTTAAGAAAGCGCCTGTTCTAAATCAGCAATAACATCTTTTACCGTTTCTAAACCTACAGAAACACGCACTAAACCTTCACTAATTCCTACTGCTAATTTTTCTTCAACAGACAATTTACTGTGAGTCGTAGAAGCTGGATGCGTTACAATTGTTTTAGCATCTCCAATATTAGCCGAAAGCGAACATAACTTTATTTTATCCAAAAATGCTCTACCAGCATCAATACCTCCTTTGATTTCAAAAGCAATAATGTTACCTCCTAAAAGCATTTGCTTTTTTGCAATCTCATATTTAGGATGTGATTTCAAGAAAGGATATTTCACACTATTTACATTCGGGTGATTTTCTAAAAACTCAGCCACTTTCATTGCATTTTCACAATGTCTTTCTACACGAAGAGCCAATGTCTCAATACTTTTAGACAATACCCATGCATTAAATGGTGACATTGCAGGACCTGTGTTTCTAGAGAAAAGATAAATTTGACGAATCAAATCGGCTTGACCAACGGCCACACCTCCTAAAACACGTCCTTGCCCATCCATTAATTTCGTAGCCGAATGGATAACAATATGCGCTCCAAATTTAATTGGCTGCTGAATATAAGGCGTTGCAAAACAGTTATCAATTATTAAAATCAAATTGTGTTTTTTAGCAATTTGACCTAATAATTCTAAATCAACTACATCAACACCTGGATTAGTAGGAGTTTCAGCATACAAGATTTTAGTATTTGGTTTGATAAAACTCTCAATCGTTTCTGGTTGATTGATATCAAAATACGAAGTCGTGATATTCCATTTTGGAAAATAAGTCATGAACAAAGCATGAGTCGAACCAAACACACTTCCAGCGGATACAATATGATCTCCTGAACTCAACAATGCAGCAAAAGTAGAATAAATAGCAGCCATTCCTGTTGCAAAAGCATAACCTGCCTCAGCACCTTCCATAACACAAACTTTGTCTACAAACTCAGTGGTGTTAGGATTAGAAAAACGGCTGTAAATATTACGTTCTTTTTCTTCTGTAAAAGAAGCTCTCATGTCCTCCGCATCTTCAAAAACAAAGCTTGAAGACAAAAACAAAGGTGTTGAATGTTCTTGGTAATGTGTTCTGTCTATGTGTGTACGTATCGCTTGGGTTTCAAAACCAAATTCTTGTTCGTCCATTTTTTATTATTTTTACACGAATTGCACAAATTTGCACAAATTCATATTGTTTTAAATTTCACTAATTAAACAATCTAAAAAATTCGTTTAATCTGTTATTTCTATTCTTAAATTTTTGCTAATTCTACTCCGTTCAAAATTACTTTATAGTGAATGGTAGCTGTAGGCTCCACAGTTTTAGAAACCGAGCAATATTTTTCGAAAGACAATTGTGCTGCTTTAGCTGCTTTGTCTTCTTTAATATTTCCTTCCAAAGAAAAAACCACATGAATATCTTTAAAAGGTTTTGCTTCGCCTACTTGTACACGCTCTCCTTCAACCTCAGCTTTGAAAGAAGTAATTTCCTGACGTTGTTTTTTTAGAATCGAAATCATATCAATTCCGCTGCATCCAGCCACACCCATCAAGACTAATTCCATTGGGCTTGGCCCCATATCATTTCCTCCAAAATCTGGACGTGCATCTACATTTACTATATGCCCTCTTTCATTTTTCAATTGAAAGTGGAAGTTTTCGTTTACTCTGTCTAATGTTATTTTCATAATATTATTTATTTATGGAACGCGGATGAAACGGATTTCAAACGCGGATTTTTATTTTTTAAATCTAAAATCTGCAATCTTAATTCTGGAATCTAAATTAACTATCCTTTATCCGACAATCTCAAAATATCCCCAAAAACGCCTCTTGCCGTTACTGCTGATCCTGCTCCAGCACCTTGAATAACAATTGGTCGGTCTCCGTAAGATTCCGTGTAAATTTCGAAGAAAGAATCAGAACCTTTTAATCCGCCTAAAGCTGTATCCGAAGGAACTGAAACTAATTTTACTTCCAGATTTCCTTTGTCATTTTGTAAATCACCAGACAATTCACCTATGTATCGCAACACATGATTTGGTTCTTGTTCGCTTTTTATTTTATCATAAATTGGATCGAATTCTTTCAATTTATTCAAGAAATCGGAAACGTTTCCTTCACGTAAATGCTCCGGAATTAGATTCTGAATTGCAATTTCTTCAAACTCATTTTGCAAATCCAATTCTCTGGCCAAAATCAATAATTTTCTACCTACGTCATTTCCGCCTAAATCTTCTCTTGGGTCTGGCTCGGTATATCCGTTGTCAATTGCTTCTTTCAAGATATCACTAAAAGGAACATCTTTTGCCGAAAAATTATTGAACAAATAACTCAACGTTCCTGAGAAAACACCTTTAATCTTAGTAATATTCTCTCCCGAAAGATGCAATAATTTGATAGTATCAATTAATGGTAAACCTGCACCAACATTGGTTTCATACAAATAACTTTTTTGGTTATCAGTCAATACTTTTCTCAATTCTTTATAGAAACCATAACTCAATGTATTAGCCACTTTATTCGAAGAAATTAAATCAAAACCATTTTCTACCAAAGGAATATAATTTTCAACAAATGCAGCACTTGCCGTATTGTCAACCGCAATTAAATTCTCTAAATGATGCTCATTTGCGTAAGCGATAACATCATCAATAGTATAAGAGAATCCATTAGTTTGAATTTCGTTTGTCCAATTTGGCGTTACTCCATCTTTATTCAATAAAACGCTTTTAGAATTGGCTATGGCAAAAACATTCAGCTTAATATCTTTTCTTTTCTCGATAGCAACCGCCGATTCTAAAATTTGATTAATCAACGTTCCGCCTACTAATCCATGACCAAAAACAGCAATATTGATTTTTTTAGCCACTCCAAAAATCTCTCCATGAATAACATTTAATGCCTTATTCAATTCTGATTTTTTAAATACCAAACTCACATTTTTTCCTGTCACGGTATTATTGAACAAAATTGGTACAATTTTGTTGCGAATCAAAGCCGTATACGGTTTATGGAACGTACTCAAATCTTGCCCGATAATCGAAATTACCGCAACATCATCAGTCACCGAAATTTTATTAACGTCTTTAGAATAGAAATCATTTTCGAATTCTTTTTCTAATTCAATCATAGCTTTTGTAGCCTGAGATTCGGCAACAACTAAACCAATTCCTCTTTCTGAAGAACCCTGAGAAATAATACTTACACTAATATCATTATCACCCATTACTTTAAAAATACGGGCATCAACTCCTGTTTTCCCTAACAAACCTCTACCTTCAAGATTTACTAAAGCTAAATTTTCTAAAACCGAAAGCGTTTTAATTCCTCCTGTTGTTGAAGTTGCAGTTATTAAAGTTCCTTCATTTTCATGATTAAAAGTATTCAATATTCGCAATGGAATATTTTTTTCTAACAAAGGAATTATCGTTTTAGCGTGTAAAATTGTCGCTCCAAAATTAGCCAACTCATTTGCTTCGTTAAAAGTCAAATGATCAATTTTCTTAGCATCAGAAACTAAATCCGGATTGGCTGTATAAATTCCATCCACATGCGTATAATTCTGAAGTTCCTCAGCATTTAGATAATTTGCTAATAAAGAAGCAGTATAATTACTTCCATTTCTACCTAAAGTAGTAGTGACATTATTGTTATTAGAACCAATAAAACCAGTTACAACATTAACCGAAGCGCCATTTTCTTTGAAATACTGAATGACATTTTTCTTCGAAATTTGCTCTAGCGGTTGTGCATCTCCAAATTTTGAATCCGTTTTTAGGAAAATTCGAGAATCAGCAAATCGCGCATTGATTCCTTTTTCGATTAAAATTGCTGTTAATAATTTTGCAGAAAGCAACTCTCCAACCGAAAGAATCTGATCTTTAATTTTAGAACTATAATCTCCAATTAAACTTACTCCTTCGAATAATTTATCCAAAATAGCGAATTCTTCAGACAAATCAACTGCTGAATATTCATCTTGCTGGTATTGTTTGAATTTTTCAAGCAACACTTTATAATCTGCATTTTTAGCTGCTACACCTAGAATTTCTTCTAGCTCATCGGTTGCTTTTCCACGTGCCGAAACAACAATAGCAATTTCTTCTCCTTTATTTACTTTATCAGCTACTATAGAAACTACTTTATTGATTCCTTCGCCATTCGACAAAGATTTTCCTCCAAATTTTAATATTTTCATCTCAATTATATTTTTGTATTGCTACTAAAAATAGGAGCAAGTAAGTTGTTTAATTGTTCGTACTCAATCAAGAAAGCATCGTGTCCGTGAATGGATTCTATTTCCTGATAAGAAACAGCAACATTATGTTTTTTTAATTCCTGAAAAGTGTCTTTATTTTCTTTTGCGGTAAAAAACAAATCTGAATTTATACCAATGATATGTATTGAAGCTTCAATTTTAGAAGCAAATACATCAAACGAATCACTGTTTCTGGTTACATCAATCGTTTTAAGCAATTGATTCATCATTTTATAAGAAGCCAGCTGAAAGCGTTTTTGTAATTTTTTACCGTGGTGAAGCAACCAGCTTTCAATATTAAATATAGCTAATTCTTCATTAATGGTCCGGTCAAATTTCAATTTAAAAGATTCCGGCGTTCTGTAACACAGCATTGCGTGAATTCTTGCATCTTCTATTGGATTGCAGGAATTTTTTAAAATTTGCTCTTGCAAAAAACAATTCGCAATCAACCAGTCAGTCGATTTCCAATCCGTCGCAATAGGAATTACGTTTAAAGCTAATTTTGATTCTAGAGCAATCATTTCCCAGGCAATTCCACCACCTACTGATCCGCCTATAATAGCATACAATTGTTGGATTTCAAGTGTTTTTACTCCCCTAATAAACAGTTTAGCAATGTCTCTGGCAGTAAAATCAAAATAATTTTCTACAATGGCACCATCATATCCATTTCCTGGAACGTTAAATGCTAAAATGCTGTATTTATTAGTATCAATAGTTTTATTTTCTCCTATTAAATCATTCCACCATCCAGTTGCACCAATAACCTGAGAGTTTCCAGTCAAGGCATGATTAACTAAGACTACAGGAGCTGTGTGCAATTCCGGACCAAAAAGCTGATAACTTAAATTGATAACAGGATATAGTACACCACTCTCGGTAGTGAAATTTTGTATTATAATGGGATTGGGATTATTTTCCAATTTCAAATCTTTAATATGATTGATGATGGAAATATTAGAAAGAAAGCTAAAGGAAAGCTTTATTGTTGTTATCTTTTCCCGATATATCGGGATAGAATGTAGCACCTTCTTCGTTTGCAAAGGGTTGCTAAGCTTTCATCGGGTCTATTCCCTCGAGCTTTCTTTATAACATTTCAATACGTTTATGAACTTTAACGGTGCAAAGTAACTACTATTTTTTCAAACAAACAAATTTTGCTGGTCTAGTTTTAAACCAACAACTTTATAAAAAACAAACGCAAGTCATAACTGAACACAAAATTCAGAAATCACCTGCGCTTGAGACCTATATTTACAAAACTATATTTAGATAAACAGTGTTTCATTTTCTTTAGAATACATCAAAAACGTTAATGAATCAGATGCTTTCTTTTGCTCTTTTAAATCCGCATCTGTGCTAATACCAAATCTGTTATTTGTCAATTCTTCCCTATTCTCATTTTCTGTACCATTATTAGCCCTTATATCTCTTATAAAGTCTAATGCTCTTGTGATCAATCTTCTTGTGTTCATAATGTTTAAATTTAAATTATCCGACTTGTTTTTATTTGTTTGCTTGTTTTAATTATAAATGTATTCTAAATAAAAAAACCCTTTTGGTCAGTGTACCAAAAGGGTTTATATACTATAAACGATTCTTTTGGGTATCAACAGACTATAGCCTTTGCACAAAGCATAGAGACTGTAAACTGTTTATTTTTCTTATTATTAATAATAATCATTATTTCTGTTTGTTTTTATTATTTGTAACAAAAAAAGCCTCTTGATTTCTCAGGAGGCTTTTGCTATATTTTAATCTTATTTGAATAAAAAATTAAGCTATCGCACTCCTGCGGATTTCCTTAGTTTGTACCATCGATTTTTTACAAATAATAAAATTCATTTTTTCTTTTTATTTAGAGTCACAAAGATATAAATTTTTCTTTATCACCCGTTATTTTTTCTAAAAATTTTAATCTAAAAATACTAATTAACAGTTAATTGTACTTTTTAACATTAATTTTAAATTCTAATCTAAAAAACAAATCAAACAAGAGTCTTTTTCCCAAGAAAATTTATAAAAATTAACTCCATTCCACTCTTCTGATTTGATGTTTCAAAGATATAACTGAAAACACAATTGAATATTAACCCTGTTTTAAATTAATGTTATTATAAAGTATCAAAAACAGCTTTCAAATCGGCCTTCAAGTCATTGATATCTTCTAATCCTACTGACAATCGAATTAAATCTTTAGAAACACCCGAAGTGAATTGTTGCTCTTCTGTTAATTGCTGGTGTGTAGTACTCGCTGGATGAATAACTAAAGATTTTGTATCACCAATATTAGCCAGCAAAGAAAACAATTTTGTTTCATCGGCAACTTTTTTAGCAGCATCAAAACCGCCTTTTAATCCAAAAGTAAGCAATCCGCTTTGTCCTTTTGGCAAATATTCCTGTGCTAAATCATAATATTTACTCGATTTCAATCCTGGATAATTTACCCAAGCCACCTGATCTTGAGATTCTAACCATTGTGCTAATTCCAAAGCATTTTCACTGTGTCTTTGAATACGAACAGACAAAGTTTCTAATCCCTGAATAATCTGAAATGCGTTAAACGGACTCAAAGCCGCTCCGTAATCACGTAATCCTTCAATTCTAACTTTTGCTATAAATGCTGCAGCTCCCAAAGCTTCGTGGTAAACTAAGCCATGATAACCCGCATTTGGCTCTGTAAATTCAGGAAAGCGACCACTACTCCAGTCAAATGTTCCCGCATCAACAATAGCGCCTCCTAATGACGTCCCATTTCCAGCAATATACTTTGTCAAAGAATGAATAACAATATTAGCTCCATGTTCTATTGGTCGTAACAAAGCTGGCGAAGCAACTGTATTATCAACAACTAGAGGCACTTTTAAAGCTTTCGCTTCTACCGAAATTGCTTTTAAGTCTAAAACATCTAATTTTGGATTCCCTAAACTTTCGACAAAAAACAATTTTGTATTTGCTGTAGCCGCTTTAGTAAAATTAACCGCATCCGATGGATCAACAAAAGTGGTTGTAATCCCTAATCGAGGTAAAGTTGAATTGAACAAATTGAACGTCCCTCCGTACAAACTGCTAGAAGCCACAATATGATCTCCAGTTTTAAGTATAGCCAACAAAGCTGTAAAAATTGCAGCTGTTCCCGAAGCAGTAACTACAGCGGCTATCCCACCTTCTAAAGCGGCTAAACGCTGTTCTAAAATATCATTAGTAGGATTGTTTAATCGTGTGTAAATATATCCTGGTTCTGCAAGACCAAATAAATTAGCCGCATGTTCTGAATTATTAAACACATAAGAAGAAGTTTGATAAATAGGAACCGCTCTGGTTCCTGCGTGTTTCGTTACATCATGTCCTGCATGTAGCGCGTTGGTTTCAAATTTTAATGTACTCATGTCTATTTTGTTTATGATTAATTATTTCCAAAAAAAAACCTCCCAATTTCTCGGGAGGCTTTGCTAAATCTATATTTTAAGTTTAAGCAATAGTGTACCCGCAGCATAAATACTGTTTCTTGTTACACATCATCGCTTTTACTGTTTTCATTTTCTAAAAATTTTCGAATCAAATTTACGTAAGTAATTTTTTAAATTCCAAATTTTTTAAAATAAATTAACATTTTTAAAGCAAGCTTTTTTTCTTTAAAAAAATTAGCTGAGATTAATTTACATTTCAAAAATGGTTTCATACCTTTGCACCTCAAAATACAAGAGGAAAAATTTGAACTGATTGCAACCTCTTCATAATGAAACGAATTCATTGTGAGTGCTGAAAAATTTTCAGTAGAAAAAAATGCTAAAGCAGAAACTCTCCTTTAGTCCTTTTTGCAATTATTTTTTCCTCGCTTAATATTTAAAAATTATATATTATGGCCTATTTATTTACGTCAGAATCTGTGAGCGAAGGACATCCAGACAAAATTGCGGATCAAATTTCAGACGCATTAATTGATAATTTTCTAGCTTTTGATGCGGATTCAAAAGTAGCTTGCGAGACCTTAGTAACTACTGGTCAGGTTATTTTAGCTGGAGAAGTAAAATCGAATACTTATTTAGATGTTCAACAAATTGCTCGTGATGTAATCAAAAAAATTGGATACACTAAAAGCGAATACATGTTTGAAGCGAATTCTTGTGGAATTCTTTCAGCCATTCACGAACAATCAGCAGATATTAATCAAGGAGTTGACAGAAAAAACCCTGAAGAGCAAGGTGCTGGTGATCAAGGAATGATGTTTGGTTACGCAACTAACGAAACCGAAAACTACATGCCTTTAGCTCTTGATTTGTCTCACAAACTTTTGAAAGAATTAGCGGCATTAAGACGTGAAAATAATGAAATTACTTATTTACGTCCAGATGCAAAATCTCAGGTAACTTTAGAATACAGTGATGACAATACACCAGTACGTATTGATGCCATTGTAATCTCTACACAACATGATGATTTTGACGAAGAAGCTACAATGCTTGCAAAAATCAAAAAAGACATCATCGAAATTTTGATTCCAAGGATTATCGCTAAAAACCCAACTCATGCCCATTTATTCAACGATAAAATTAACTACCATATTAACCCAACAGGGAAATTTGTAATTGGTGGACCTCACGGTGATACTGGACTTACTGGCAGAAAAATTATTGTAGATACTTATGGTGGAAAAGGAGCTCATGGTGGTGGTGCTTTTTCTGGAAAAGATCCATCTAAAGTTGATAGAAGTGCTGCTTATGCTACACGTCATATTGCTAAAAACTTAGTTGCTGCAGGAGTAGCTGACGAAATTTTAGTTCAAGTTTCTTATGCTATTGGTGTTGCTCAGCCAATGGGTATTTTTATTGATACTTACGGAACTTCAAAAGTGAATTTAACCAATGGAGAAATTGCTAAAAAAGTAGAAGCTATTTTTGATATGCGTCCTTACTTTATTGAGCAACGTTTAAAATTAAGAAATCCTATTTACAGCGAAACAGCGGCTTACGGACACATGGGACGTACTCCTGAAGTAGTTACAAAAACTTTTTCGGCTCCAGGGGGTGAAGAAAAAACAGTAACGGTTGAATTGTTTACTTGGGAAAAATTAGATTATGTTGACCAAATAAAAACAGCTTTCGGATTATAATTAAATATCCTGAATGAAATACAAAAGAGACTATTCTAAAAAGATAGTCTCTTTTTTTTGTCAGACAAATTAGATTTTTTAGTTACTTTATAATCTTAAATCAATCTACATGAAATTCCCTTCCTTCCAGCGAACTGTTGATGCGATCCAAAAAACAGTTTCCCGATTTCCATTAGAAACATTCACTGCTATTACAGGAACTATTATTGCAATGTTTCTAGCAGAAGAAAGTAACGATAATTTAGAAAATCTCTACAACAAAATACTTCTAAGCTGTTCGTTGTGTTTTGTTCTTTTTCTTTCTATTAGCTTGTATTTTACTCGAAACAAAAAAGACAATTTGATCCGTTTTATAAGCAGTCTTGCCCTTGGAACAATTATTATTCTATTTGTATTTAATTTTTCAGACAAAATTAAGCAAACGGAATTTTTTCAGTTTTTCACATTAAATATCGCCTTACATCTTCTAGTTTCTTTTGCTGCATTTTTGAACAAAAAATACAATCAGGATCATTTTTGGGAATTCAACAAACAGCTTTTCATTCGGATTTTAACAGCTGTTTTGTATAGTATTGTTTTGTATTCTGGATTAGCGCTGGCGCTGTTAGCTGTTCATAACTTATTCAATATTGAATTATATGACAAAATCTATTTTCATTTATTCCTATTTATAGCTGGAACATTCAATAGTATTTTTTTCTTATCTGGAATCTCCGAAACGAATAATCCATCAGAAACACTGGAACTTAAATATCCTGAGGGACTAAAAAAATTCACTCAATACGTCTTAATCCCATTAATTAGTATTTATCTAGTTATTTTGATTGGTTACGAATTAAAAATTGTCCTTAGTTTTTCTTTACCAGTAGGCTGGGTTTCCAACCTGATTTTAGTATTTGCTGTTTTTGGAATACTTTCTTTATTGCTAATCCATCCTATTGCTCATCAGGCTGAAAATGTATGGATTCGCACGTTTAATAAATGGTTTTATTATTTGCTCGTTCCGCTTTTAGTGTTGCTTTACTGGGCTATTTTATATCGAATTCAATTATACGGAATAACTCATGAACGTTATTATGTATTGGCATTATCGATTTGGCTAACACTATTAGTTCTTTATTTTATCATCAAAAAAGAACCAAAAATCATGTTCATCCCAATATCGATGAGTCTGATTGCATTATGCACCATCATTGGACCTCAAAGTGCCAATTCAGTTTCTAAAAACAGTCAACTCAATCGTCTTGAAAACTATTTATCAAAAAAAGATAAAACCAAACTCACTTTTGAACAAGAACAAGATTTAAGCAGCATCATTGATTTTTTAGTAAAGAATTATGATGTAAAAATTTTGTTGCCACTCACAGATAAAAAACTTGATGCGTTAGTACGAAAGGATAAAAATCCAAGTAGTACCCAAATCATGAAAGCTTTAGGTTATCACTATCGTAGTCAATATGATAGAAGAGACGATGAGAATATATATTACAGTCATTATGAAAACGAAGGACAATTGGTTGAAAACATACACGATTATGATCTTTCCTTTAACCTTTCTAACAATAGCACTTTGAATTGTTCAGACTGTGTTACAATCAATCAAAAAAAATATTCTTTATTAAGTACGAATACTGAAGATGGTATTGATTTACAAATAAACAATGATATTATTCCTCTAAAAACAGAAGCTTTTATTATAGACAATATCCACTTCAATTCTAATTCAAACGAGAAGATTATTCAAAAAATTGAGAACAGTAAATACAAGCTGCAATTGACTTACACCTACGTATATGTAAACAAAACAAACAAAAAACCTATCGTAAATAGTTATAACGTTAAAGTGCTTCTGAAAATTAAATAGCTGGATTTCAGCCAAAAATCTATTTTTTAATTAGTATAATTTAGTTTAAAAAAAAGAGTGCCAAAGTTGAAAATTTACCTATTTTTACAACTCAAGAAGTATTTAAAATTAAAATCGTAACACCGTAATGCACATAGCAGTAGCAGGAAATATAGGATCAGGAAAAACCACATTAACGGCTTTGCTATCCAAACACTTTAAATGGGAACCGCATTATGAAGATGTAGTAGACAACCCTTATTTAGATGATTTTTACCATCAAATGGAGCGCTGGTCTTTTAACCTTCAAATCTATTTCTTGAACAGTCGTTTTCGTCAAGTGATTCAAATTCGCGAAAGCGGAAAAAAAGTAATTCAAGACAGGACAATCTATGAAGATGCTTATATTTTTGCTCCTAACCTTTATGCGATGGGATTAATGACTAATCGCGATTTCCAAAATTATTCGTCTCTTTTTGAGTTGATGGAATCTACGGTTAAAGCGCCTGATTTGTTAATTTATCTAAGAAGTTCCATTCCAAATTTGGTAGGACAAATCCACAAACGCGGACGTGAATATGAAAACTCGATCTCGATTGATTATTTAAGTCGTTTGAACGAACGCTACGAAGCCTGGATTCATACTTACAACAAAGGAAAACTATTAATTATAGATGTAGACAAAATTAATTTTGTTGACAATCCTGAAGATTTAGGAAATATCATTGAAAGAATCAATGCCGAATTAAACGGATTATTTTAAAAACTAAAATAAGAAGCCGCTTCAAAAATTTGAAGCGGCTTCTTTGGTATTCAACTTTAGTATTTTGAAATTGAGTATTACAATTCGTCATTATACCATTTGGTAATTTCTTCTTTAGTTTTTCCGATTTTTTGTTGCAATCTTCCAAACAATTCATCTTCTTTACCTTCTTCATATAACAAATCGTCATCTGTAAGATCAGCATACTTTTGTTTCAATTTTCCTTTTAATTCGTTCCAGTTTCCTTTGATTTCTGTACTATTCATAATTTCTAAATTTTAAATATTAATTTTTATTTGTTTTATTTTTGATCTATATATATTGACGCAACATCCACGATTTATCTTCATGTTTTTGCAGTAAGCCTGTTAGAAAATCAGCAGTACCATAATCGTCAGTTTCTTCAACTTCCTTGGTAAAATCTCTCAGTTGTTTTAAAACGGCTTCATGATCTGACAAAAGTTCTTTAAGCATTTCTTTTTGATCTACAGCTTTCGGATTTTCCTTGAGAATAGAATGATCGATAAACTCTTGCATTGTACCAATAGCTTTTCCGCCAAGTTTACTAATACGTTCTGCTACCTCATCTATTTCCTGTTCTAAAGCTGTATATTGGGTTTCAAACAATTTGTGCAACTCCATAAAACTATTTCCTGAAACATTCCAGTGAAATTTTCTTGTTTTTGTATAAAGCAACATATCGTTTGCTAAAACCGTTGTTAAACAATTAATACTTGACTCCAGCTCTTTTTTTGTGATTCCAATTTTTGGCTCCATACTATTTATGCTTTTTGTTTTAATAATTTGTTCTTTACAAAGATATTGTAGCAATAGACCTATTATCTTACACAGTTTTTTGAGATTGTTATAGAATTCCAAGTTATTCGGATTTTAATGGTATTTTATGTATTTTTTTAAAAGTAAAATGATGATATAATAAAAAATGCCTCGCAAATTGCGAGGCATTTTTACATAATAGAGTCTTTAAATATTACTTCAAAACATCAATTTTTGCCTGAACTTCTTCATCAGTTCCTTCAAAACTTTGAACATCAACTTTTCCATTTAATGTAGTGGTAATAGTAGCTTTTACTTTTCCATCAACATTTATTTTTTCAATAGTAACTTCTTTAGAAACAGCATCGGTCATTGCTGAGCCAGCATGTACATGATGCACACAGTTTTTATTTGTACAACCTTTGGCTATACATTCCTCCTCAGACATCGAAGTACAAGTTCCCATTGTAGTACAACAAGAAGCCGTTGTGGCAATAGTATGACTTCCGTTTCCTAAAATTGGAGCGATAACTAAACCTATCAAGCAAGTCAGCTTAATCAAAATATTCATTGAAGGCCCAGAAGTATCTTTGAAAGGATCACCCACCGTATCTCCAGTTACTGCTGCTTTATGTGCATCCGAACCTTTGTAAGTCATCTCTCCATTAATTAAAACTCCAGCTTCAAAAGATTTCTTAGCATTATCCCATGCGCCTCCAGCATTATTTTGGAAAACAGCCCAAAGCACTCCCGAAACAGTAACTCCAGCCATATAACCGCCAAGCATTTCAGCAATTAACTGATTGTTATCTCCGTAAACTAATTTTCCTAAAAGCACAATCGCAATTGGAAAACCAATAGTCAAAATCCCAGGTAACATCATTTCGCGTAAAGCAGCTTTTGTCGAAATCTCGACACATTTTCCATATTCTGGCTTTCCTGTTCCTTCCATAATTCCGGGAATTTCCTTGAATTGACGACGCACTTCATACACCATATCCATCGCAGCCTTTCCAACAGAATTCATAGCTAAAGCCGAAAAAACGACAGGAATCATTCCGCCGACAAATAACATCGCTAATACTGGTGCTTTAAAAATATTGATTCCGTCAATACCTGTAAAAGTTACATAAGCAGCAAATAAAGCTAATGAAGTCAATGCCGCTGAAGCTATTGCAAATCCTTTTCCAGTTGCAGCGGTAGTATTTCCAACAGAATCTAAAATATCGGTTCTGGTACGTACTTCTTTTGGTAATTCGCTCATTTCAGCAATTCCACCTGCGTTATCTGATATTGGTCCAAAAGCATCAATAGCTAATTGCATTGCTGTTGTTGCCATCATTGCTGATGCTGCCAAAGCCACTCCGTAAAAACCAGCCAAAGCATACGAAGACCAAATTGCTGCTGCAAACAATAAAACCGTTGGAAAAGTAGAAATCATTCCGGTTGCTAAACCTGCAATAACGTTAGTTCCCGCTCCTGTTGCTGATTTTTGCACAATTGCTAAAACTGGTTTTGTACCCAATCCTGTATAATATTCTGTCACCGAAGAAATAGCACCACCCACAATTAAACCTATAATGGTAGCATAGAAAACTCTCATAGAAGAAATATCTTTTATTCCTTCTCCAAAAAATTCCATTTTCATTGTCGCTGGCAACATATATTGTACTAAGAAATAACAGCTTAAAGCCGTTAAAATAATAGAAACCCAATTTCCTTTATTTAATGCGGTTTGTACCTGGGCTTCTTTAGCATTATCATCCGAAATTTTCACCAACATGGTTCCAATAATTGAAAATAAAATTCCGAAACCAGCAATTGCCATTGGTAATAAAATAGGACCAATTCCGCCAAAAGCATCCTGAATGTTTCCACCCATATCTTTTATTACATAATTCCCTAAAACCATTGCTGCCAAAACCGTTGCTACGTAAGAACCAAATAAATCGGCACCCATACCAGCAACATCACCCACATTATCCCCAACATTATCAGCAATAGTAGCTGGATTACGCGGATCATCTTCGGGAATTCCTGCTTCTACTTTACCCACTAAATCAGCACCTACATCGGCAGCTTTAGTATAAATTCCTCCGCCAACACGAGCAAATAAGGCAATCGATTCAGCTCCTAAAGAAAATCCAGCAAGTGTTTCCAGTACAACCGTCATTCCTTCGGTGTCAGTCCAGACACCTCCCATAAAAACCTGAAAAAAGAAAATAAAAAATCCTGTCAAACCTAGCACAGCTAATCCTGCAACTCCTAAGCCCATAACTGTACCTCCGCCAAAAGAAACCTTTAATGCCTGAGACAAACTTGTACGAGCCGCCTGTGTTGTTCTTACGTTCGTTTTAGTGGCTATCCTCATTCCCATGTTTCCAGCTAAAGCCGAAAAGAAAGCTCCAAAAATAAATGCAATTACTATTAATAAATGTGTTTTAACTCCTGGCAAAAAAGTAATTCCCGCCAGTACGATGCTTGCTAAAATTACAAAGATGGTTAGCAATCGGTATTCCGCCTTGAGAAAAGCGAGCGCTCCCTCATAAATGTGTTCGGATATAGTTGCCATCTTACCATCTCCGGCATCTTGTTTTAGAACCCAAGTCCTTTTAATTGACATAAACAGCAGTCCAATAATTGCCATAACTATTGGCAAATAAATCATAAATTCATTCATAAATTCATTTGGTTAAGGTTAATAATCAACAGTATACAAACGAATTTAAACAAAAAAAGCAATACTCCGGAGGAATATTGCTTTTTTTACAAATTTATGGTCTAAAAATTATTTAATACTAAATAATCCTTCTGCTTTATTTTCAATTGCATTGAAACGATCCGTACATTCTTTAATGATAGCTTTAGCTTCATCTAAATTTCCCCATCCTTCAACATCTACTTTTTTGTTTTCAAGATCTTTATAAACCTGGAAGAAATGCTCAATTTCTTTTAATAAGTGCGGGTTGATATCTGATAAATCATTTAATGAATTCCAAATTGGATCAGAAACGGGTACACAAATAATTTTTTCGTCCGGTCCTTTATCATCTGCCATGTGGAAAACTCCAATAGGTTTTACTTCTATAACACATCCAGGAAAAGTTGGCTCATTGATTAATACCAATACATCTAATGGATCTCCGTCTAAAGCTAATGTTTCTGGAATAAATCCGTAATCAGCTGGATACATCATTGAAGAGAATAACATTCTATCAAAACGCATTCTTTTGATTTCGAAATCATATTCATACTTATTTCTACTTCCTCTTGGAATTTCGATAAGAACATCGAAAGTGTTTATTTTGTCTGCAGTCATTTTATTTATTATCTTAAATTGATTTTCTATTTGGGCACAAAAGTAATTTAATTCCTTATTTATAGCAAAACATTTCTATCTAAAAGACACTCAAAACATTTGATTTGTTTTTCTTTTATTTTAGAAGTAAAAGCCAAAGGAACCTTTTACTGAAAAACGCTGGGCATCAGGAACGTTCAAATAATTTCCTCTCCACGTAAAATCGATACGCAAGACTTTGAAAATATTCCCAATTCCGGCACTGTATTCCCAGTAAGCATTCTCTGGAGCTTTGTAAACCAGTCCCGAAGCATTGATGGCTCTATTAGCTTCTGATATGGTTCCATAGACTGTTCTTACTCCAATAATTTCTCTCCAGTTTAATTTCCTCATGAAAGGAATTCTTGAAAATATTCGCCCTCCAAAGTTATGTTCCCATTGCAACGTAGCGTATTGATCACTTACAAATTCGTAAAAATTCAAATTATTAAAGGTGTTTTCAATCGAAAAATACGATTGATTTCCTGGAATAACACTCAACAAACCTAATGGCACTGTTCCAAAAGTTTTTCCAAATTCCATAATTACATTTGACCTTCCTAAAGGACCAATGATAATAGGTTGTTTGTAATACAATTGGATTTTTTCATATTTAAAATCACTATCCAGTAAACCTTTAAAACCATGACTAAAATTGACATAAAAACGACTGAAAGGACTATCTACATTATCTCTTTCTACTCCATAACCAATGGTTTTTCTATTCGGCGAAAACTCTACCTGAAAATTAACTTCTGATTGTTTTACCTCGCTGTTTGTAGTAGTTTGTGATGCATCGGTGTAATAATCTAAACTAAATGTATTTGAAGCTGATTCTAAAGTTCGATACGAAAATCCTGTTTGAAAAGTTAAGTTTTTAACGGGTTCAATTTCGACAGCTACATTTGTCAAATTTATATTGGTAAGTTTACCGTTGTTTCCTGTAGAAAACAATGCCGAGGATGCAAAACTTCTACCCAAAACATCATTTGTAGTGGTCAAACTGGCTCCAATTTGCTCAACATCTCTTCTATTTCCTCCTGAAATGATCAATCGATTTTTCTTATCGACCATCCATTTTCCAGAAATCCCATATTTGAATTTATTGTCGTCAAATCCATAAGCAGTATATCCTTGCAAACGCCAGACATCATTAGGACCAAAATATGTTCTTCCTCCTGCTCGCAGTCTAATTCCTTCCACCTCATTAAAACCAAACGTCGAAAATATAGGTCCAAAATCAATGTGACCAAACTGAACATAACCACTTCCTAAAATAGAAACCAAATTATACAACTGCTTGAATTTCTTGACTGTTTGCAAAGTATCCAGCATTTTATAAACGCCTCTTTCGTCTTTGTTCAAGTTTTCGAAACGGTTTTCATCCCAATACCTGTCGGACTTATTGTATACTTCATTGTCAATATAATTTACCTCATCTCTGTAAAAAGAAGCAGGTTGTTCGATATTGAACTTATGATTTTGGTACAAAGTAGTTCGCTTTCCATAAACACCTTTAGATTCTTCTTTCTTATTTAAAGCAAAATCCGACATCATGTGATCACGAGTCAACAAGAAAACAGAGTCATTTTGCACCTCAAATTCTTGTTCGATATAAATATCTTTTACCCAGTTAATATTAGCACTTTTAGTTACTGCCATATTAATTTTTTTGATAGCAAAAGTGGTATCGTTCACCCAAAAGTCTCCTTTAAAAGTCAACTCATTTTTACGTCTTGGATAAAATAATATATTGTAACACCATTTTTTATCAATAAAAGCACTATCCGTCAACACATAATTATAGACATCAATTCCTGTTTTTGACAATGGACTAGTAAAACTTTTATCAAAAAAAGTTAAGTGATTGTTGTAAATATCATAATCCGAATACAAGTCTTTTACAAAAGATAAAATTTGTTGATTATCGCTAAATCCGGAATTTTTATTGGCTTTTAATTTCTCTTTTACTTTCTTTAGTTTATTACTACCATAAACGTCTGATAAAGATTCGTTGATAAAAATAGGTAAGTAGGTTTTTCCAGTAACTCTGGATGTATCCACATGTTTGAAAACAAATTCCATTCCTTTGAAAACCTTACTTTTCATAAAAGCACTATCAATAGTATTCATGTCGAATTCTACTTTTTCGTACTTCTCCATTTGGTACTGATCAAACTGATACAATCCGTTTTTTCGTTTTCTTTCCCAAATTTTTCTCAGAATATCCAATGCTGGATTGTTCTTTTTAGATGTTTTTCCAGTATATATAACAACTTCTTTTAGCTCTTCAACATCATTTAGCTGCACTATAAAATTGTAATTTATCGCTTTTTCTAATGTAATTTCTCTATCGGAAAAACCTACTGAAGTCACTTTTAAAGTTGTAAAAGTGGTAGGTGATTCTATATAAAAACGCCCATCTTCATTAGACATTACACCTAAATTTGATCCTTTTAAAACAACATTGGCAAAAGGAACAGGTTGATTTGATTTATCTACCACCATTCCGCTCACTTTAGTTTGAGCAAAAAGTGTTGAAAATACAGACAATATAAAAAATAGAACAAAAAACAGGTACTTCTTATCCATATAGTAGAATTAACAAAAAAGCTTCATCAAACAAACGTAAGATGAAGCCTTAATAGTATTTGATTATGTATTTATTTATACATTACTTTTTTTACTGCCTTAACAACATCAGCTGCGTTTGGCAACCAGTCTTTCAACAATACTGGAGAATAAGGTGCTGGTGCATCTGCAGTTGTGATTCTTTGAATTGGTGCATCTAAGAAATCAAATGCTTGCTCTTGAACAATATAAGTAATTTCAGAAGAAATACTTGCAAATGGCCAAGCTTCTTCAAGAATCACTAAACGATTTGTTTTTTTAACTGATTTTAAAATTGCTTCGTTATCCATTGGACGAACGGTTCTTAAATCAATAACTTCACAAGAAATTCCTTCTTTAGCTAATTGATCAGCAGCAATAAAAGCTTCTTTAATGATTTTTCCAAAAGAAACAATAGTTACATCAGTTCCTTCTCTTTTAATATCAGCAACACCTATTGGAATAGTATATTCACCTTCAGGAACTTCTCCTTTGTCACCATACATTTGCTCTGATTCCATAAAAATTACAGGATCATTATCACGAATAGCTGATTTTAAAAGTCCTTTGGCATCATAAGGATTTGAAGGAACAATTACTTTTAAACCTGGAGTATTAGCAAACCAGTTTTCTAAAGCCTGAGAGTGAGTTGCTCCTAATTGTCCTGCAGAAGCAGTTGGCCCACGAAAAACAATCGGCACATTAAACTGTCCTCCTGTCATTTGACGCATTTTAGCAGCGTTATTTATAATTTGATCAATACCAACTAAACAAAAGTTGAAAGTCATATATTCTACAATTGGTCTACAACCATTCATTGCTGAACCTACGGCAATTCCTGTAAAACCAAGCTCAGCAATTGGAGTATCGATTACTCTTTTTTCGCCAAATTCAGCAAGCATTCCTTTTGAAGCTTTGTATGCTCCGTTGTATTCTGCAACTTCTTCGCCCATTAAATATATGGATTCATCGTGACGCATTTCTTCGCTCATCGCTTCGCAAATGGCCTCTCTAAATTGTATTGTTCTCATATTTATATTGTATGTTGAATTTTCTGAAGAGCAAAAATAAATATTTTAAACCATTTAAAGCACAATTTAACTTAAATAATCCGTTCTAAATTCTAACATCTTATATTAGGTATGTGAATATCTCGCATTTATTCTGTTATTTTACAGGAATCAAACAAATAAAAACAATATTGCGGCAATGGTAAGTAGTTTTTGATACCAAATTATTCGAAATATTGTTCTAATTTTGTAACTCAATCTACGAAATTTATAAAATATCCAAACATGAAAATACTAGTTTGCATCAGTCATGTTCCTGATACTACCTCAAAAATCAACTTTACTAACGGCGATACCGAATTTGATACGAACGGCGTTCAATATGTAATCAATCCTAATGATGAATTTGGATTAACTCGTGCCATTTGGTTTCAAGAACAACAAGGAGCTACGGTAACTGTAGTAAACGTGGGCGGTCCAGAAACAGAACCTACATTAAGAAAAGCTTTAGCCATTGGAGCTAACGAAGCCATTCGTATCAATGCAACACCTACAGACGGATTTTTTGTTGCCAAACAATTAGCCGAAGTAATAAAATCAGGCGCTTACGATTTAGTAATTGCAGGAAAAGAATCTTTAGATTATAATGGAGGAATGGTTCCTGGAATGGTTGCTGGTATTTTAGATTACAATTTCCTAAATTCTTGTATCAACATTACTGTTGACGGAACAAATGTAAAAGCAGTTCGCGAAATTGACGGTGGAAAAGAAAGTATTTCTACTTCATTACCATTAATTATTGGTGGTCAAAAAGGCATTGTTGAAGAAAAAGATTTGCGTATTCCAAATATGAGAGGAATTATGACGGCCAGAACAAAAGTGCTAAATGTTGTAGAACCAATTGACGTTGCCATCAACACAAAAGCAGTAAAATTCGAAAAACCTGCTCCAAAATCAGCAGTAAAAATGATTGCTCCTGACAACTTAGACGAATTAATTAATTTGTTGCACAACGAAGCAAAGGTTATCTAGTATTCCGTAATTAGTTTTTAGTATTCAGTTCAAAAAATCTGAAATCTAAAATCGTTAATCTAAAATCTAAAATCATCATGTCAATATTAATATATGCCGAATCAGCCGAAGGAAAATTTAAAAAAGTAGCTTTTGAAATCGCTTCTTATGCAAAAAAAGTAGCCGAATCTCTAGGAACTACTGTAACTGCCTTAACGGTGAATATCGAAAACGTTTCTGAATTATCTAAATACGGAGTCGATAAAGTATTAAAAATAAACAACGATAAGCTAGCTGAATTTAACGCTAAAGCTTATGCTGACGTTATCAAACAAGCAGCTCAACAAGAAAACACAAAACTAGTTATTCTATCTTCCAGTACAAACAGTATTTACCTCTCTTCGCTACTTGCAGTAAGTCTAGAAGCAGGTTTTGCATCAAACGTAGTAGGATTACCAATCAACACGGCTCCTTTTCAAGTAAAAAGAAACGCTTTTTCTAGTAAAGCATTCAACATAACCGAAATCAATACGGATATAAAAGTAATTGGCTTAGCTAAAAACTCTTATGGTATTTTCGAAAACGCATCTACTTTATCCGAAGAAATTTTCAGCCCAAGCATTGGAGACCATGATTTTGGAATAAAAGTAGAATCAGTTGAAAAAGCATCAGGAAAAGTATCTATTGCCGATGCTGATATTGTAGTATCGGGTGGACGCGGATTAAAAGGTCCGGAAAACTGGAACTTAATCGAAGATCTAGCCGCTGTTTTAGGAGCTGCAACAGCTTGTTCTAAACCAGTTTCGGACTTAGGATGGAGACCTCACGCTGAACACGTAGGGCAAACAGGAAAACCTGTTGCGACCAATTTATACATTGCAGTTGGAATTTCTGGAGCCATTCAACACATCGCCGGAATCAATGCTTCTAAAGTAAAAGTGGTTATCAATAGTGATGCTGAAGCTCCTTTCTTTAAAGTAGCTGACTACGGAATTGTAGGCGATGCTTTTGATGTTGTTCCAAGATTAATAGAAAAACTAAAAGAATACAAGGCGCAAAACGCATAATGTAGCGGCTCATTAAAATAATTCTGTCCAATAAAATAAGATAATCGTATCTTTGCTTATTGGCAGATTTTTTAATTAATATTGCAACCTAAATTTGCCCAAAAGAATTCAGAATTAAAAAAACCTAGATTTTTCATTTCAACAATTATGAGCTTAGTCAAATTATCCATAAAAGGAATTTCATACAGCCAAACACAAAATGGAGCCTACGCTTTGATTTTGAATGAAGTAGACGGCGAAAGAAAACTGCCTATTGTAATAGGTGCTTTTGAAGCCCAATCTATTGCCATTGCTTTAGAAAAAGAAATAAAACCACCGCGTCCACTAACTCATGATTTGTTTAAAAATTTTGCTGAACGATTTGATATCGTGGTCAAACAAGTAATTATTCACAAACTGGTTGATGGCGTATTTTACTCTAGTATTATTTGCGAAAGAGATAAAATTGAAGAAATAATAGACGCCAGAACTTCTGATGCTATTGCATTGGCATTACGTTTTAGCGCTCCAATTTTTACTTATAAAAACATCCTGGACAAAGCGGGTATTTACCTAAAAACAAATCCTTCAGACGGCGATAAAGAAAACCAGCAAATGGATGACATTATTTCCAATCCAGAATCTTTTACCGCAGAATCTGAAAATAGCGGTCGGGCTTACATCAAATTTAGTCTTCAGGAATTAAACGATTTATTAATTCAGGCTGTGGAACAGGAAGACTATGAAAAGGCTGCAAACATAAGAGACGAAATTTCAAAAAGAGAATCGTAAATGGGTTAATCGTAGATTTGTTTATTCGATTAATCGATTTAACAATTTACCGAATAACCGAATAACCGAATAAACAGTTATGAGGCAATATCTAGATTTAGTAAAACACGTTATGGAAAACGGCTGCCAAAAAGGCGACCGAACTGGAACTGGAACTAAAAGTGTTTTTGGTTACCAAATGCGTTTTGATTTAAGTGAAGGTTTTCCAATGGTTACCACTAAAAAATTACATCTTAAATCTATTATTTACGAATTGCTTTGGTTTTTAAAAGGAGAAACTAATATTAGTTATCTAAAAGAAAATGGAGTAAAAATTTGGGATGCCTGGGCAGATGAAAATGGCGATTTAGGCCCCGTTTATGGTCATCAATGGCGCAACTGGAATAGTGAAGAAATCGACCAGATTTCTGATTTAATCCAAGAATTAAAAACTAATCCTAATAGCCGAAGAATGCTGGTTTCAGCATGGAATCCTTCGGTTTTACCAGATACAAAAAAGTCATTTGAAGAAAATGTAGCCAATAACAAAGCTGCATTACCTCCATGTCATGCTTTCTTTCAATTTTATGTTGCTGACGGAAAATTGTCTTGCCAACTTTATCAAAGAAGTGCCGACATCTTTTTAGGTGTTCCTTTCAATATTGCTTCTTATGCACTTCTGACTATGATGATTGCACAAGTATGCGACTTAGAAGCTGGAGATTTCATCCACACTTTTGGTGACGCACACATTTACAACAATCATTTTGAACAACTAGAATTACAATTATCACGTGAACCAAGACCATTACCAAAAATGATCTTAAACCCAGAGATAAAAAACATCTTCGATTTTGATTACAGCGATTTTACTCTTGTAGGTTATGAACCTCACGAGACGATAAAAGGAAACGTAGCTGTTTAAACTATAAAAAAAAGCGTTTTAGATTAAACCTCTAAAACGCTATTTTCTGTTCCTGCAAATTCATTCCACTTAAAAGAATCTGCTTCACTTTCGTTGATATATTCTCCGTCAACTAAGTATTTGAATTCGTAAGCTGCATCTTTACTTAAATCAAAAGCACCTTTAAAAGTACCGTTTTTTAATTTACTTAAAGCACCTTCTTCTGGATTCCAATTATTAAAATCACCAACAACCGCAACCTGAGCCGCTTCTTTTGCCTCAATAGAAAATGTAACTTTACAAACTGGCTTTGACTTTATGAATTGTTTTTTAATCGACATAACTGTTTCATTTTTAGAATTATGAGGCAAAGTAAATCAATTTAATTGAAGTTTAAATACCCCTATGTAAGTTTTAGGATAATGCTTAATAAAATGTTAAAAACAAACCAATTTATCAAATTTAAAAGGATTATATTTTAAAAAAACAAAATTCCAAAGACTTAATCCTAAAATTTAACTGGCATCATTAAAGATTTCCAAATTAAATTTTATCTTTATAAACAAAAAAAATATGCTATGAAATCTGAACAACATGAGTTATACGAATATGCCCGAAAACGTATAAAACAAAAAAGAATAGTTTATTTTCATTTTGTTTTATTGTTTTTAGTGGCTTTGTTTCTATTTGTTTCTACTAAAGTTTTCAACTTTAACCAAGGTGCAAATTGGCATATTTGGTTAATTACAGCTTGGTTATTTGTATTTATTTTACATTTTATCAAAGTTTTTATTACAGATCGTTTTATGAATAAAAATTGGGAAAGAGAACAAATTGACCGATTAGTTGCCTTGCAAGAAAAGAAAATTGCCGAATTAAGCAACCAAATAAACGAAGAACCTCCTACTAAATAAGTACTAATGATTACAATGATTGCGGCAGCTGCCGAAAACAGGGCGCTTGGAAAAAACAACCAATTAGTTTGGCATTTGCCTAATGATTTTAAAAGATTTAAAAATTTAACTACAGCTCATCATATAATAATGGGAAGAAAAACTTTTGAAAGTTTCCCAAAACCATTGCCAAATCGTACTCATATAATTATTACACGACAAGCTGATTATCAAGCCGAAGGTTGCATAGTAGTTGATAGCATTGAAAGAGCAATTGAAAAATGTCCTAAAAACGAAGAAGCTTTTATCATTGGCGGAGGCGAAATTTATCAATTAGCCCTACCCTTTTCAGACAAAATAGAACTCACCGTAGTTCATCATTCTTTTGAAGCAGATGCTTTTTTTCCTGAAATAAAATTAGACGATTGGGAACTAGTAAATAGCGATTTTCAAACTAAAGATGAAAAACATCTTTATGATTATAGTTTTAAAACTTATATTAGAAAACAAAAAACACCTCAATAAAAGAGGTGTTTTCTCTAAAACTCAAATTGCGCAATAATAATTTAGAAAAAGGTTCTAACCTTGTAAAATAATTTGACCCAACAATACTAAATTTACAAATAGTAAACCCATTCCCGAAACGAAAATAATACTATTTGACATTTTTTGAGAAAACATCTCAAAAAAACCTTTAATACCAAATACCACGAAGGTAGTAAAGGCAAAGAAAATTAAAATTTCCAAAAATAAATTCAATCCTAAGAACGTATTTTGCGTTTCTATTAAAGCACGGCTTCGAACTAAAGCAGCACCGTCAAAATAAATTACAGGAACAAATGAAATCATCAACGCAAAAAATAACCATTTGAGTTGAACTACTAATTCTTTATTAGTTATTGCAAATAAATTCATTTGGTAAATTTCGAGATTCTTAATCTGTCATACAATACCCACTTTTAGTGATATTTCAAAAAATTTAAAAAAACAAATAAAAAGTATTTATCGTTGAATTGAAAGTCAATTTGAATACCAACTTAAAAGGCATTATAGTATATTTGTCAAAATTTAAAAAATGGCTAAAAACATCACCCCATATAAAAACTCTGAATTAGGCAAAAAAGAACAGGTTGCTAAAATGTTTGATACTATTTCAGGAAATTATGACAATTTGAATCGTGTTATTTCTTTTGGAATAGACGTAAAATGGAGAAAAAAAGTCTTGAAAATTGTTGCCGATACTAATCCAGAAACCATATTAGATATTGCTACAGGAACTGGAGATCTTGCTATTTTGATGGCAGAAACCAAAGCTAAAAAAATAACTGGTTTAGACATCTCGGCAGGAATGTTGGAAGTAGGCGTGAAAAAAATTGCTGATAAAAATTTATCTAACACTATCGAAATGATTTTAGGCGATTCGGAAAACATTCCTTTTGCAGAGAATTATTTTGATGCCATTACAGTTGCTTTTGGAGTTCGAAATTTTGAAAATTTAGAAAAAGGTTTAAGCGAAATATTACGCGTTCTAAAACCTAATGGCACTTTTGTAATTTTAGAAACTTCGGTTCCTGAAAAAACACCTTACAAACAAGGTTATAACTTTTACAGTAAAAACATCCTTCCTATTATTGGAAAATTATTCTCAAAAGACAACGTTGCTTATGGGTACTTATCCGAATCTGCTGCTGCATTCCCTTATGGCGAAGCGCTGAACAATATTTTGAGAAAAACTGGGTTTATAGATGTAAAAGCAATGCCACAAACTTTTGGCGTAGCCACTATTTATGTAGCATCTAAAAAATAACCAAAGTTCTCCTTAAAATGAAAAACATTATTGTCTTTATCTTATTCTTACTTTCTTTCATGGGACATTCACAGTCTAAAGGTATGTTTAGTAAAGACCCAATTATCCATTTAGAAAATTTCCATAAACAACGAGTGTATTTTGGATATTACTTAGGCTTTAACTCTTTTGATTTTAAAATTGATTATAAAACCGTAGGACAAGACATACAGGTAGAAAAAACAACGGGTTTTAATGTAGGCGTTGTTACTGATTTAAAATTACAAGAATACATTAATCTTCGTTTTGAACCCGGTTTGTATTACACTAAAAGAACACTACATTATCCTGATTTAACTCGTGAAGTAGATGCAATCCGAGATGTAAATAGTACCTATATTCATTTTCCGCTGCTGTTAAAATTTTCATCAGTGCGTACAGGGAACATTCGTCCTTATCTTTTGGGAGGTGTTTCATCTACATTAAATTTATCCTCAAATGCAAAATCAATTGATGATAATGTGCAACAAAGATTCAGAGTAAAATCATGGACTTCTAATTATGAAATAGGCTTTGGAATCGATTTTTTCTCTGAATATTTTATATTTTCTCCGTCTATCCGAGGCTGTTTTGGTCTTAAAGACGAACTTATTAGAGACAATGATCCTAACAGTCCCTGGACAGGAAACATAGAGTCTCTAAAAAATAGAGCAATTCTAATTAACTTTACGTTTCATTAAAATCAGGCTAAATTTCGTTTAAATTCACTCAGAATAATTCCTGTTGCAGTAGCTACGTTGAGACTTTCTGCTTGTTGTAAATCTCCAAAACGAGGAATTGAAAGTCGGCTTTGAATTATTTCTTCAATGCCTTCTGAAATACCATTAGCTTCGTTCCCCATAACAATAATTGCTTCTTGAGGTAAAGTCTTTTTGTAAATATTATCGCCATCCATAAAAGTACCAAAAACAGGCAATTTAGTTTGAGAAATATATTCGATCAAATCAACATAACTAACATTCACTCTGGTAATAGAACCCATGGTGGCCTGAACTACTTTAGGATTGTAAATATCAACTGTTTCTTTAGAACAAATTACTTGTTTGATTCCAAACCAATCGCACAATCTCAAAATGGTTCCTATATTCCCTGGATCTCTTACATCATCTAATGCTATGATTAATCCTGACTCTAAAATTGGTTTTTCTTCTGGGATTTTAAAAACGGCCAAACAACTATTAGGAGTTGTTAAAGCACTGATTTTTTTTAAATCATTCTCATGGATTAATGATTTTTTATTTTCTAAAACTGCTTCAAAATCATACTGCGTAGTGTACAAATGTTCTAATTCAAAATTAGACCGTAAAAGCTCCTGAATGACTTTTACTCCTTCAGCAAAAAATAATTGATTAATTATTCTATACTTTTTTTGCTGTAAACTAGTTATAAGTTTTATTTGGTTTCTACTAACCATAAAAATATGTACTTTTGAATTAAATTATTTTAAACCTCTTGAAAAAAATTTCAACAAAAATATCACTATTTATTCTAATAGGAATAATTATATCTGCCTGTAACGCCGAAAAAAGAGTTCCGGAAGGAAAACAACTCCTTGTAAAGAATCAAATTTTAGTAAATGGCAAAAAAGTCAATGACGAAGACGTTCATAATCAATTGTACCAAAAACCAAATAGTACCTTATTAGGCTATCGTTTGCGATTGAATTTATATAATTTAGCCAATTTAAATCCAGATTCTACTTATCAAGCAAAATTTACCAATAATCCTGGAAAATACGAGCGTAAAGCAAAATGGTTATCGGCAAAACAAGTTGATCGATTGGGAAAATCTTTTTTATACAATGGAATTCATGAATTTTTAAAGAAAACAGGAGAACCACCTGTTATTATTGACTCATCAAGAACTCGAAAATCACTTTCGAGACTAAGATATTATTACTTTAACAATGGTCATTTTGATGTTAAAGTCAGCTCAGAACAAGATACGCTGAGTCTAAAAAGAGGAAGAGTTAAATACGAAATTACAACTAACAACGCCTATGTTTTAGATTCTATAAGAACAAACATTAGCTCTCCTGAATTAGATTCTTTGTACACAATTACAAAGGAAAACACCTTAATTGAATCAGGAAAACAATACAAAACCGTTGATTTTTCAGAAGAAAAAAACCGTCTCACTACTTATTTTAGAAATCACGGTGCTTATTATTTTCAGCCTACTTCAATTGTTTTCGACATTGATACAATTGGTAAAAAAAACAAAGCCAATGTTAATATAAACATTAGTGATTACAGCTATCAAGACAATGATTCTACAAAAACAGAAGATTTTAAATTATACAAAATTAGCAGCGTAAACATCTACACTGATTATTTGCCCAATACAAGCAAACAGAATATTACAGACAGTATTTCTTATCAAAATTTCAACTTGTACAGTCGTGAAAAATTAAAGTACAAACCCTATGCTATAACTGATGCTATTTTTATTACTAAGGGAAATGAATTTGCCGATTACAAAACTGTATTAACGTCCAGGTATTTAACGAATCTTAAAATATTTAATCCACCAAGTATTCAATATGAAGTAGATAAAAAAGATACGCTTCATAATTCGCTTATTGCAAAAATTTATTTAACACCAAGAAAAAAGTATAGTCTTCAAGCTTCATTTGACCTTACCCATTCTAATATTCAGGATATTGGAATTTCGTTTAGTCCATCGCTAAGCATTAGAAATATTTTTAATGGAGCCGAAACACTAGAAATCTCTACCAGAGCAAATATTGGTTCTTCCAGAGATTTAGCCAATCCTAACAACCAATTTTTTAATGTTTCTGAATACGGAATCGATTTCAAACTGAATTTCCCTAGAATATTCATGCCGTTTTCTACTGAAAAAATCATCCCAAAAAGTATGATTCCATCAACTCTAATTGGTGTAGGTTATGCTACGCAAAAGAACATTGGATTAGACAAAGAAAATTTCACGGGAACTTTTACTTACAATTGGAATCCTAAAAGATACAACACTGCTCGTTTTGACCTTTTAAACATTCAATTTGTACGTAACTTAAATGCTCCAAATTACTTTAATGTTTACGGTTCCTCTTACAATGCGTTAAACGAAATTGCAAAAAATTATCCTGTAAACACAGAATATTTTGAAGATGGCAATTTAAAAATTGAATCAGGAACAAGAGGTTTTACCAGAGATGTTCTGGAAGGAAACCAAGATTTCACACCTTCTAACAATGATTTAAGAGAAGTAAGAAGCATTGAAGAAAGAAGAGTCCGATTAACTGAAAACGATTTTATTCTTGCTACCAATTTTTCGTTTAGCAAAACAACAAAAACGGATTTAGCTGATAATGATTTCTATCTTTTTAAAACCAAAATAGAATCAGCAGGTTCTTTATTATCATTATTTGGAAATGCTACAAACCTAAAAACAAATCAAAATGGAAATCGCGAAATATTTAATTTAGAATATTCAGAATACATCAAAACCGAATTTGATTTCATTAAACATTGGGATCTAAGCCATGAAAAAGTACTGGCAGTTCGCACCTTTTTTGGTATTGCTATTCCTTTTGGAAATTCTAATTACATTCCGTTTTCTCGAAGTTATTTCTCAGGAGGTTCAAATGACAACCGTGCCTGGCAACCTTATAGTCTTGGACCAGGACGTAGCGGTGCTACAAATGATTTTAATGAAGCCAATATGAAAATTGCTGCAAGTGCCGAATTTAGATTTAAAATTTTGGGTGATTTAAAAGGAGCTATATTTGCTGATGCTGGAAATATCTGGAATGTTTTTGACAACGTAATCGACGAAAAAGCAACTTTTAACAATTTAGCAAGCTTAGAAGATACCGCTTTAGGTTCAGGATTTGGTCTTAGATACGATTTAAACTTCTTTGTTGTCCGATTTGATTTTGGTTTCAAAACCTATAATCCTGCTGATGAATCGGGTAAAAAATGGTTTAGAGATTATAATTTTGGACACAGTGTTTTAAATTTTGGTATAAATTATCCGTTCTAATGCTAATAAATTCTTATTTTTGCGAACTTAAACTAAAAACAAAAATCTAACACTAAAAACAAAAAACAAGATGGCACACAACATAAAAGCAGGTGTAGCAACGGGAGATCAAGTACAAGAAATCTTTAACTACGCTAAAGAAAAAGGTTTTGCACTTCCTGCTGTAAACGTTACAGGATCGAATACTATTAATGGTGTTCTTGAAACAGCTGCAAAATTAAACGCTCCAGTTATTATCCAATTCTCAAATGGAGGAGCACAATTTAATGCGGGAAAAGGACTTTCTAATGCGGGAGAAAAAGCGGCAATTGCAGGAGCAATTGCAGGAGCAAAAAGCATTCACGCTTTAGCAGAAGCTTACGGAGCAACTGTAATTTTGCATACTGATCACTGCGCTAAAAAATTATTGCCTTGGATTGACGGTTTATTAGACGCTTCAGAAGAGCATTTTGCAGCTACTGGAAAATCATTATTCAGTTCTCACATGATTGACTTATCTGAAGAACCTATTGAAGAAAACATCGAAATTTGCAAAACTTACCTAGAAAGAATGAGCAAAATAGGAATGACATTAGAAATCGAACTTGGAATTACAGGTGGTGAAGAAGATGGTGTTGACAATTCTGATGTTGATAGTTCAAAATTATACACACAACCAGAAGAAGTAGCTTATGCTTACGAAGAACTTTCTAAAGTAAGTCCAAAATTTACTATTGCTGCTGCTTTTGGAAACGTTCACGGTGTTTACAAGCCAGGAAACGTAAAATTAACTCCAAAAATCTTGAAAAACTCTCAGGATTTCGTTCAAACTAAATTCAACACAGGACACAATCCAGTTGATTTTGTTTTCCACGGTGGATCAGGTTCTACACTTGAAGAAATTAGAGAAGGAATTAGCTACGGAGTTATCAAAATGAATATTGATACTGATTTACAATTTGCTTTCACTGAAGGAATTCGTGATTTCATGGTAGACAACATCGATTATTTGAAAACTCAAATTGGTAACCCAACTGGTGCTGATGCTCCAAACAAAAAATACTACGATCCAAGAAAATGGTTGCGTGAAGGAGAAGTTACTTTCAACACAAGACTGGAACAAGCTTTTGCTGACTTGAATAACGTAAATACTCTATAAAGTACGAAATACAATATACGAAGTACGAAGTAAAATAAAAATATTAATAAGAAGTTAGAAACGGATTTTACTTCCAACTTCTAACTTCTAACTTCTAACTTAATTATGGCTTGGTTTAAAAGACAAGAAAAAGGGATCACAACTCCTACCGAACAGAAAATGGACGTTCCAAAAGGACTTTGGTACAAATCTCCTACTGGAAAAATTATTGATGCCGATGAACTAGAACGCAACTTATTTGTAAGCCCTGAAGATGGTTTCCACGTAAGAATAGGTAGTGCTACTTATTTTGAGATCTTATTCGATAACAATAAATTTACCGAATTAGATCCTAACATCACTTCAAAAGATCCTTTGAACTTTGTGGATACAAAGAAATATGCAGATCGTTTGAAAGACGTTATGGAAAAAACCAAACTAAAAGACGCTGTGCGTACTGGAGTTGGAAAATCTAAAGGTAAAGACGTAGTAATCTGTTGTATGGATTTTGCATTCATCGGAGGTTCTATGGGAGCTGTTGTAGGTGAAAAAATTGCCAGAGGAATTGATCATGCTATCAAAAACCAATTGCCTTTTGTAATGATTTCTAAATCAGGAGGAGCCAGAATGATGGAAGCCGCTTATTCTTTAATGCAATTAGCCAAAACATCAGTAAAATTAGCCCAACTTTCAGAAGCAAAATTGCCTTACATTTCATTGTGTACCGATCCAACAACTGGAGGAACAACTGCATCTTACGCTATGCTAGGAGACATCAACATTGCTGAGCCTGGAGCCTTAATTGGATTTGCCGGACCACGTGTTGTAAAAGACACTACTGGTAAAGATTTACCTGAAGGCTTTCAAACAGCTGAATTTCTTTTAGAGCACGGTTTCTTAGACTTTATAACCGCCAGAAAAGAATTAAAAGACAAGATTAACTTGTATATTGATTTGATTCAGAATAATGAAATTAGATAATTTCTGATTCACTATAAATACAAAATCCCATTTGCTAAATAAATTGCAAATGGGATTTTTTTATATCTTTATTTCAAATGTTAGATTATGAAAAGAATAATTTTAGGCTTTATGATTTGTTTGCTTTTTGGGAATTGTGCTAAAAAAGAAGAAAACAAAAAAGCACACTCTCCTTATATAATTTCTCAAAAAGACAAAAAAATTTTAACTCATTTAAAAAAACAAAACATACCTCCACCGCCGCCTGAATTTTATTTTCACAATCAGATAATTATAGATAAAAATGGTGATTTCTATTTTTATCAAAAGGAAGCTGTTCCATGGCACTGTATCGAATCAGAAACAGACACAATTCCTGACTTCATTAATCTTAAACCCATTGAAATCATTAAAATACCTAATAATAGCTGCATAGACTTTATTAAACTAAACATTTCCAACAAGACGGAACGTCAAAGACAAATCATTATTGCATCTGAAAAAGACACTATTAACAATAAGAATTTCAATAAAATATTAACATTTTTAAACAATTCCCTATCAAGTAAAATAGACGCTTTTAAAATAAGGAGAACAACACAAGAAGAAGATACTGTTCTAAAATATAAGAAAAACAATGAATATTATTTTTCAGATAGCATCAAATGGGATAAAACTAAAATCAAATTTTATAAATAAAAAACACTCCATGCCAACTTACAAATTTCTCGAAACAGGACGAAATTAAATCATGAGATTGCTTCGTTCCTCGCAATGACTTTACGAAAAATTCTAAATTCTGCAATCTAAAACTACATTCCCGTTCTAATCGCTTCCACAGGATCTAATTTAGAAGCTGAAATGGCAGGCAAAATTCCCGAAATCAATCCTATTATTCCAGCTAATCCAGTTCCTAAAAGAACATTATCCAATTCTAGAACAAATTCAAAATCTAAGGCTTTGGTTAAACCAACTGCAATTCCCCAAACCAATAACAAACCTATTAGTCCACCAATAACCGATAAAATAATGGCTTCAAACAAAAACTGAAACAAGATAAATCTATTTTTAGCTCCTAATGATTTTTGAATTCCAATTAAATGCGTTCGTTCTTTTACCGAAACAAACATAATATTTGCAATTCCGAAACCTCCAACCAAAAGAGAAAAACCACTGATTACCCAGCCTCCTAACTTCATACTCCCTATAATTCCGTCAATCAAATCAGTAAATCCAGAAAACACATTAATAAAAAAATTGTCAATTTCTCCCGCTTTAATTCCGCGATAGGCTCGTAATTTTTGCGAAATCTCTGCTTTATAGGCTTCCATATCCACACCTTCTACCGGTTTAAAAACAATAACATTGGTTAACGAAGTATTATTATCTCCAAATTTTTGTCGGATAAAATTAACTGGAATATAAACTGATGAATCATTGCTATCTCCAAAAAGCCCTGCACCTTTTTTAGTAAGCACACCTATTACAGTAAAACGCTGTCCATACAATCTCACATCTTTCCCTACAGGATCAGCTCCATCAAATAAAGAAGTCGCAATTTCATTTCCAATTACAATAACTTTTGCTCCCGAATTTGCTTCCGATTCATTATAAAATCGTCCTCTTTCAAAATCCAGTGCTTCAATATCAGAAAACTCAGCCGAAACAGGAACAATATTTACATCGCTCACCGCCTTAGAATCGTATTTAATATTCTCTGATTTGGTAAAAATCTGATATCCTAACTGAGCAGTATTATTCATCGTTCCTTTCAAATAAACATATTCATCATATTTAACATTAGGAAACTGTTCTCTTTTCCATTTTGGAATATCCGAGGGTCCAAAAGAAAACTTCATCAAATAAATCGTATTCTTATCTAAACCGCTTAAATCATTAGTAATTTTTCTGTCTAATGAATCCACTGCTGCCAATACAGCAATGATGGAAAAAATTCCAATTGTTACACCAAGCAGAGAAAGCAAGGTCCTTAATTTATTATTTCGTAGTGCATTGATGGCAAAAGCAAAACTTTCTTTCAACAATCGAAGATATAACAACATAAAAACTATTTTTAACAAGGTAAAATTCTACAAATATTATTCAAAATCCTAATATAAACCTCTTTTAACACAATAAAATACAGCTATTTTATTCAGATAAAAAAAAAGTTAATTAATTCTAAATTATCTCATTTCTAGATAGCTAATTTTCACATTAAAAAACTATTTTTGCATTTTATAATTAAAACTATACATGAGCACATCTAAAACAATTCAATCTGCATTAATTTCGGTTTTTTCGAAAGAAGGTCTTGAGCCTATTGTTAAATTATTACACAGTCAAAATGTTACTCTTTATTCAACAGGAGGAACAGAAGACTTTATAAAAAATTTAGGCATTCCTGTAGTACCAGTTGAAGAAGTTACTTCTTACCCATCCATCCTTGGAGGAAGAGTAAAAACATTACACCCAAAAGTTTTTGGAGGAATTTTAAACCGTCAAGACAATGCAAGTGATGTGCAACAAATGGAGGAATTCAACATTCCACAAATTGATTTAGTTATAGTTGATTTATATCCATTCGAAAAAACAGTTGCTTCAGGAGCTAGTGAAGCTGATATTATTGAAAAAATTGATATTGGTGGAATTTCATTAATTCGTGCTGCTGCAAAAAACTTCAAAGACACTGTAATTGTAGCTTCCATGAACGAGTACAGCTTGTTCTTAGATATGATTACAAAACAAAATGGAGCAACCACTCTTGAAGACAGAAAATTATTAGCTACAAAAGCATTCCACGTATCATCTCATTACGACGGAGCTATTTTTGGTTATTTTAATACTGACGAGACTATCTTCAAAACAAGTATCGCCGATGGTCAAATATTGCGTTACGGAGAAAATCCACACCAAAAAGGATTTTTCTTTGGAGATTTTGACGCCATGTTCAAAAAATTACACGGAAAAGAATTATCATACAACAATTTATTAGATGTTGATGCTGCGGTGAATTTGATCAACGAATTCAAAACTGACGGACCAACATTTGCGATATTAAAACACAACAACGCTTGCGGATTAGCTTCTAGAAAAACAATTAGCGAAGCTTATTTAGCTGCATTAGCTTGCGATCCAACATCAGCTTTTGGAGGAGTATTAATTTCGAATACTAAAATTGATGTAGCTACAGCAACAGAAATCAACAAATTATTCTGCGAAGTAGTAATTGCTCCAGAATATGATACCGAAGCTGCCACTATTTTACAAGAAAAAAAGAACAGAATTATTTTAGTTCAAAATAATGTTGAGTTACCGCAAAAACAAGTTCGTACTTGTCTAAACGGATTGTTAATTCAAGAAAGAAACAACATTACAGACAATAAAAAAGATTTAACTACCGTTACAACTACAAGTCCAACAGAACAGGAAATTGAAGATTTAATTTTTGCTTCTAAAATTTGTAAAAACACCAAATCAAATACGATTGTTTTCGCTAAAAACGGAACCTTGATTTCATCTGGAACAGGTCAAACATCAAGAGTAGATGCACTACAACAAGCTGTTGAAAAAGCAAAACACTTTGGATTTGATTTAACTGGAGCGTCTATGGCTAGCGACGCTTTTTTCCCTTTCCCTGACTGTGTAGCTCTTGCAAAAGAAGCTGGAATTACAGCCGTAATTCAACCAGGAGGATCAATTAAGGATCAATTAAGTATCGACTACTGTAACGAAAATAATTTGGCAATGGTATTTACAGGGACACGTCATTTTAAACATTAATTTGACTAACTTTGTTTGCTCCTAATTTTTAACTTTTAAACCCCTAAAAATCGTATGGGATTTTTTGATTTCATGACCGAGGATATTGCGATAGACCTTGGTACCGCTAATACACTAATCATACATAATGATAAAGTTGTCATTGATAGTCCTTCAATAGTTGCCAGAAACCGCATAACAGGAAAAATTATCGCTGTAGGTAAAGAAGCTAACCTAATGCAAGGTAAAACGCATGAAAACATTAAAACCATAAGGCCTTTAAAAGACGGTGTAATTGCTGATTTTGATGCATCAGAACAAATGATAAAAATGTTTATCAACAGTATTCCTGCATTAAAAAAGAGAATGTTTACACCTGCTTTAAGAATGGTGGTTTGTATTCCTTCTGGAATTACTGAAGTAGAGATGAGAGCCGTAAAAGAATCTTGTGAAAGAGTAAACGGAAAAGAAGTATACTTGATTCATGAGCCAATGGCAGCTGCAATTGGTATTGGAATTGACATCATGCAACCTAAAGGAAACATGATTGTTGATATTGGAGGTGGTACAACTGAAATTGCTGTAATTGCATTAGGCGGAATTGTATGTGATAAATCAGTAAAAATTGCCGGTGACGTTTTCACAAATGATATTGTATATTATATGCGTACTCAACACAACTTGTTTGTTGGAGAAAGTACTGCTGAGAAAATAAAAATCCAAATTGGTGCCGCCATTGAAGATCTAGAAACTCCTCCAGAAGACATGTCTGTACAAGGTCGAGATTTATTAACTGGAAAACCAAAGCAAGTGGACGTTTCTTATAGAGAAATTGCCAAAGCTTTAGACAAATCAATCCAACGAATTGAAGATGCTGTAATGGAAACTTTGTCTCAAACTCCTCCAGAATTAGCTGCCGATATTTACAACACAGGAATCTACCTTGCAGGTGGAGGATCTATGCTTAGAGGTTTAGACAAACGTATTTCTCAAAAAACAGATTTACCTGTTTACATTGCAGAAGATCCGTTAAGAGCTGTAGTTAGAGGAACTGGAATGGCACTGAAAAACATTGGGAAATTTAAGAGCATCTTAATAAAATAAACTGTTTTCTGGAAAGTGTTTTTATAAGTAAAATTACAAATACATTAGCATTTCCTGAAATTAATAATCAAATAGAGAATGCAGCAAATATTTAACTTTTTATTCAAAAACAGTAGTCGATTACTGTTTTTGCTGTTATTATGCGTTTCGCTTTTGCTTACGATACAGTCTCATTCTTACCATAAAAGCAGAGTCATCAGTTCGGCTAATTTTGTAACTGGTGGCGTCTATGAAAAAATAAACAACGTAACTGAATATTTGAATCTTAAAACTGAAAATGATGCTTTGGCACTTGAAAACGCCAGACTTAAAAGCATTATCTTCAATACTAAAGATAGTACAAATATAAAAAAACCTGAAAACCTTATAGGTGTAACTCCTGAAGATATTGTAGTATCAAAAGTAATTCACAACTCTTATAACACTCATGAAAACTTCCTAACATTGAATTCAGGTTCTAAAGAAGGGGTTAAGTCAGATATGGGTGTAATCAATAGTTTAGGAATTATAGGGATTATAGACAAAACTTCGCCTAATTACTCAACGGTGGTTAGTATCTTAAATACTAAATCTCGAATAAATGCTAAGGTCAAAAAATCCAATCATTTTGGTTCATTAAGTTGGAATGGAAAAAGTACTGGCTTTGTTCAATTAACCGATGTTCCTAGACTAGCATCTATTAGAAAAGGAGACACAATTGTAACTGGAGGACAATCGGTTATTTTTCCTGAAAATATCAACATTGGAACAATTCACAAACTTGAATTTGATGATCAAACACATTATTATACAATAACTGTTAAACTATTTAATGACATGACTAATTTAGGCCATGTATACATTATTAAAAGCAAAGACAGAGATGAAGTTAATAATTTAGAAAAAACGAGTAAGAAAGATGAATAGCACTTTGTTAGTCAATATTTTAAGGTTCATTTTATTATTAGCCGTTCAAATTGTCATATTCAACAACATGACTTTTTTAGGCTTTATAATGCCTTTACCTTACATCCTTTTTATTATTTTATATCCAGTAAATTCTAACAAATCTGCATTATTGGTTAGTAGTTTTTTACTTGGATTAACAATGGATTTATTCTCAAATTCTGGCGGGACTCACGCCACAGCTTGTGTAATTCTAGCTTATTACAGACCCTATCTTTTTAAGTTTGCATTTGGTGTAAGTTACGAATATCAGACCATTAAATTAAACGAAGCACTAACTCCTGAACGATTTTCATTTATCCTTCTTGCAGTAGTAATACATCATTTTTCGATATTTATATTAGAAGCTTTTCAAGTTAGTTTTATTTTAGATATTTTAATTAGAACTTTATTAAGTACCATATTCACAATCATTAGTTGTATTATAATAATATACCTTATTAAGCCAAACAAACGATGAGAAAACTTCTGCTGCCATCTATCATTATCATTGCAGCAATTTTGCTACTAATTCGGATTTTTTATTTGCAAGTCATCAATGATACTTTCAAATTAAAGTCGGAAAACAATGCTATTAAAATACAATACGAATATCCAGAACGAGGCTACATTTATGATCGAAATGGAAAACTCTTAGTGGCTAATCAGGCTTCTTATGATATTATGGTTATTCCAAGGGAAATTAAAAACTTAGACACCTTAGAATTTTGCCAATTATTAGATGTTACCAAAGAAGATTTTTTAGAAAAAATAGCCAAAGCTAAAATCTACAGTCCACGCCTACCTTCAGTTTTTTTACCACAATTAAACAAAAGCGAATTTGCTGCTTTTCAGGAAAAAATTAGAAAATTTGAAGGTTTCTATTTTCAAAAACGTTCGCTTCGTGATTACGAAGTAGATTTTGGTGCCAATATATTTGGTTTTATCACCCAAGTAAATGAAAGAATAATTGAAAAGCAACCCTATTATAAAAGTGGCGATTTAATAGGAAAACAAGGTGTTGAAGAATATTACGAAGAAATTTTACGAGGAGTAAAAGGAGTTAAGTATTTTCAAAAAGACAAATACAATCGACTAATAGGCTCTTATAAAGAAGGGAAATACGATACTATTGCCGTACAAGGAGAAGACATTAATTTAACTATTGATGCTGAAATTCAACGTTATGGCGAACAATTGATGATTAACAAAAGAGGAGGAATTGTTGCTATCGAACCTAAAACCGGAGAAATTCTTGCTTTAGTTACGGCTCCATCTTACGATCCAGGTATTTTAGTGGGCAGACAACGTTCTAAAAACTATACTTTATTGTATCATGATTCCATTGCAAAACCATTATACGACCGAGGATTATTAGCCGAATATCCTCCCGGTTCTCCATTCAAAATATTAACTGGATTAGTTGGCCTTCAGGAAGACGTAATCAATGAACAAACTACCTACATCTGCCATCATGGTTTTAGTTATGCACCAGGACGATTTATGAAGTGTCACGGTTCAGGCCCTCATCAATTGCACAATGGAATTTACAATTCATGTAACACTTATTTTGCAAATGTATATTTGAGGATAATTGGTAAATATTCTAGTGCTCCTTATGCAGTAGATGTTTGGAGCGATCATGTTAAAAGTTTTGGACTCGGACAGTTCATGGGTTACGATTTACCAACTGGGAAAAGAGGAAAGGTTCCTACTTCAAAAACTTACAAAAGTATATATCCAAATTGGGGTTGGAGTGGTAAAACAATTATATCTAATTCTATTGGGCAAGGCGAAGTGTTAATGACACCAATACAATTAGCGAATATGATGGCTGCTGTTGCCAATGAAGGACATTATTATACTCCTCACATTATTAAAAAAATCAAAGGTGATAAAATTGACGCAAAATTCAAGGAAAAACACACTACTTCTATTGACAAAAAATATTTCAAACCTATAATAAGTGGTTTGTTTGATGTATATAATTTTGGAACGGCAAGTTCGTTGAGAGTAGATGGAATTGATATCTGTGGCAAAACAGGAACTGCTGAGAACTTTGCTAAAATTGGAGGCAAAAGAGTTCAGTTACAGGATCACTCGATCTTTGTTGCGTTTGCTCCAAAAGACAACCCGAAAATTGCTATTGCTATTATGGTTGAAAATGGGGGATTTGGATCTAGAATTGCAGGACCAATAGCCAGTTTGATGATTGAAAAATACCTTAGGAAAAAAATCACTAGAGTAGATTTAGAAAAACGCGTTCTCGGAATTAGTCTAAGAGATCAATATGCAAAACTCGGTGGAATGAAAGAAGCTAGTGCAATTGAAAGTACTCCTAAAGACACGATACGTAAATACAACGAGGTTAAGACAAATTCGGTAATAGATACCACAAAAAAAACTAATTAAGAGATTCTTTTACGAATGAAAAATCAAAGTGTAAAGAAAAATATTGACTGGATATGTATTATCATATATAGCCTTTTAGTGATAATGGGATGGTTAAACATCTATTCATCATCATTGGCTTCTATGGAAGAGACATCAAATAAACAATTGATGTTTATCATTCTAACAATTCCTTTGATTTTTATTTTACTCTTTGTTGATGGTAAGTTTTACGAAAAATACGCTAGCGTAATCTATATCATAGGTCTAATATCATTAGCCGGTTTATTTGTATTGGGAAAAACAATTAAAGGACAAGCCAATTGGTATTCTTTCGGTTCTTTTGGTATTCAACCCTCTGAGTTTGTTAAATCAGCCACCGCTTTAGCATTGGCTAAATATTTAAGTGATACCCAAATAAATTTAAAAGATACTAATAGACAATTACAAGTACTTAGCATATTAGGACTTCCTATTTTACTGATTGTTTTTCATGACCCAGGAAGTGCCTTAATCTACTGCTTTCTTATAATCGTTTTGTATCGAGAAGGATTACCCGCTTGGTACATTTGGACAGGATTTATAGCCATTTTATTATTTGTATTGACACTAATTTTAGAGCCTCAATATGTTATTTTACTTTCTTTATTAGCTATAATTATTGTTTATTTCAAATCCCGTTTAGCCGATAGAAACATTGTAGCAAGCAGCATAATATTAGTTTTAATATCAGGCTTTGTGTTATCTGTAGATTATGTTTTTGACAATGTATTCAAACAACACCACAGAGACCGTTTCAATATTTTATTAGGTAAGACAGTAGATTTAAAGGGAATTGGCTATAATACCAATCAATCTGAAATTGCCATTGGTTCTGGCGGATTATTCGGAAAAGGTTTTCTCGAAGGCACACAAACCAAAGGCGGTTTTGTTCCTGAGCAACATACTGATTACATTTTTACCACTGTAGGCGAAGAATGGGGATTTGTGGGTTCATTAGTAGTTGTAGCATTATTTGTAACCTTATTACTAAGAATTGTTTACTTAGCCGAAAGACAAAAAACCAAATTTAGTAGAGTGTATGGCTATTGCACCGCATCCATATTATTCATCCATTTCTTTGTAAACATTGCTATGGTTATTGGTGTTTTTCCTACCATTGGAGTACCATTGCCTTTCTTCTCTTATGGAGGATCGGGCTTGTGGGGATTTACCATTTTACTTTTTATATTCCTTAAAATGGATGCCAATAAAGTAAATGAATGGTAATATTCTTGGTTTTAGAAAGATTATTTCGCAAGCCAGGAACTCAAATCTACATTTTTTTCTAAACTATTTTCGATGCTGTTTTCTAATTTAGGAAAAAAATCAATTCCCGTAATTGATTCTATTTTATCTACCGAAACTACATAATCAAAAATAGGTTTACTGCTTTTTTCATTCGGAATTAAAAAAGCAATCATTTTATAATTTTCTTTGGAATGAGCGAAGGCAATTTTATAAAAATATTTTGGCACCATTACCTTTTCTGTTCCAATCGTTTTTAAATTTCCTTTTAAAACACCACCTGTAACCACAATTAATCCATCGTTTTTAACTGCCCAAAAGCGAATCTTTTGTTCCAATCGATTCCAGATACCGCTATTAAACTCATGATTTTGCGGACTTATGTTCGAAGTAAAAAAAGTATCGTTATACGCATTGATATCAAATTCCATGTCGGCAGCTGGACACAAATGCCCTTTATCATATCCTGACTTTTTATAATTTTTCCAATGAGCCGATTGAGTTGTTACCTTAGGATCCTCAATAAAATACGGCCGTTTAAAGTTACTATTCTTTACATAATTTTTCTTTAATTCATAAGCTACCCATTCTGCTTGTTCTGCTTTTTCATTATAAGACAAAGTATAATAATTGTGTTTTACAATTTGTGAAGTAGTCGAAGTAGGCAAATAAAAATTCAAATCCCGATTCGTTTGAGTTGATGTTGTGGAATTCAATTCATTTGAATTTACTTTCTCTACTATTGGCTCATCAAATTGATTATAAGCCAAAAAAGAAAAACCAATAACCATAATCCCCAAAAAAAACCTAAAATTCATATTATCTGTTTTAAACAAAAACGCTCTGAAAATTAAACTAATTTCCAGAGCGGATTCTTTATTACTTTTTTTTATTAATTTGTTTTAGCTAACTTCTCTTTTTTAGATTTATTAACTGAAACCGGCGCTTTTTTCAAATTTAATTTAGTTTGTAAGTCATCCAAAACATTCAATGCTTCTTCAACATAAATGTCTTTGGCTAAACTTTCGTGCCAACGATCCCGCTTTTCTTTCAAAATATTGTCTTTACTCATTTGCTCTATTTCATAAGGCAGTGAAGTAAATTTTAAATCGTTTTTATAATCAAAAATAGGTTTGAATTTCTTAGCTTTTTCTTCAATCGCATTTTGCGCTTTTCTGAATTTATCAATATTTAAGCTATATTCATTTTCTTCGCTTCTGGTATCAATCCATTTTGCATTTTCCTCAATCAATTTAAATTGTGGATTGTTTGCAATACGTTCTTTACTATGCAAAACTGCTTTACCAAAATTAGCATTATTGTCCCAAACGGTATAATCTGCTGGATCAATCTTGTCCCAAGGCATTGCATTTTCTACATCGCGTTCTCCCATTTTTAAGTAAGCATAACGGTCTGGCATTACCACATCACTTCTCACTCCTTCTAATTGTGTAGAACCACCATTGATTCTATAAAATTTCTGAGTAGTTGTTTTAAGCGCACCTAAATCGCCTAATTCACTACTACGTACAAATTGATTCAAATCGATTACATTTTGAACCGTTCCCTTTCCATAGGTTTGTTTACTACCAATGATAACTCCACGTTTGTAATCTTGAATAGCTGCCGCCAAAATTTCTGAAGCCGAAGCCGAAAAACTGTTGACCATAATTACTAACGGTCCATCCCATTCTATTTTCTTATCTCGGTCATACAACACTTCTTTCTTTCTGCCTGCCGATTTAATTTGGACAATTGGACCTTGTTCAATAAACAATCCAGCAATATCAACAACCGTAGACAAAGATCCTCCACCATCATCACGAACATCCAAAACAATTCCGTCAACCTGAGCTTCTTTTAATCGTGCTACTTCCTGAGCAATATCTTTTCCTGCATCTCTACCATCTTTATTTTCGAAATTGATATAGAATTTAGGCAAATATATTACTCCGTATTTCAATCCGTTTTTGTTAACGATACTTGATTTAGCATAAGTTTCTTCAATTTCAACAATGTCTCTAATGATTGAAATTACTTTAATGGTTCCGTCTACTTTTTTAATAGTCAAACGTACTTCGGTACCTTTTGGTCCTTTAATTTTCTTAACCACATCATCCAGACGCATTCCTACTACATCTACTGGCTGACCGTCTCCTTGAGCCACTTTCATTACAATATCTCCAGCTTCTAATTGTTTTCCTCTCCAAGCTGGTCCACCAGAAATCAATTCTGAAATCTCAGTGTAATCGTTTTTCTTTTGTAAACGAGCACCAATCCCTTCTAATGTTCCACTGATGCTTACATCAAAACGTTCTTTTTCTTCTGGTGCAAAATAGTTTGTATGCGGATCAAAACGAGCGGTAATAGAATTGATATAAACCGAAAACCAGTCGTTACGATCTAAATCTTTCATAAAACCAAAATACTCATCCAAAGATTTTGAAGTACTCTCACGAGTTTCTTTTTCTAATTCTTCAAAAGATTTAGGTTTACTGTCCTCAGCCGAAACTTCTTTTTTAGGCTTTTCAGCTCCAGTATGATCATCAGGATTTTCTAAAGGATTAGCAAGCAAAGCCGCTTCATCTTTAGAAGGTTTCCCTTTATTTTCTTGCATTTTCAAACGATCCGTTAAAGAAGAAAGTGTGGTTAATTTCAATTGTTTTCTCCATCTTTCTTTTAATTCTGCATCCGTTTTAGAATAAGGTGCTTTCTCATAATCTGTATTAAAACTTTCGTCAACAGTATAATCAAAAGGAGTTTTTAAAATTTCTTTGTAAAAAGCCTGACTTTCCTTCATTCTTGTCATCAAACGATCGTAAGTTAAGGTAAAGAACGTCAAATCTTTATTTCTCAACTCATCATCTAACTCTAGTTCGTACTTTGAAAATTCATCAATATCCGATTGTAAAAAAAATCGCTTAGACGGATCTAGTGCCTGAATGTAATCCTTGTAAACTCCTTTAGAAAAAGCATCATCAATAGTTGCTGGTTCATAATGTCCTTTTTCAATAACAAAAGTCAATAATTCTAAAAGTAATTTATCTTTATCAGGATCAGCTTCAGACGCCGATTTTATTTTAAAAGCAAACAATGTCACCGACAAAACGGCAACCGCAATAAGTAATTTATAATTTCTCCTCATAAGACTAATAATAGTATTCATCCAAATTTTTAAACTAAGTTAAGTGAAAAACCAAGTCAACAATGATAAGGTCTCCATAATTTTTTGTTAAAGATATAAAATTGTTTTTTTTACAATAGCAATAATCATGCAACTAAATAAAAATTACTTACTTTGTTAAAAAAAACATTTCTTACTCATTATAAGCTACTCATGAACACTAATAAACCCCTTATTTTAATCACAAATGACGACGGCGTTACAGCTCCGGGAATCAATGCTTTAATTGACGTGATGTCTAAAATCGGAGAAATTGTAGTCGTCGCTCCAGACAAACCACAAAGCGGAATGGGACACGCTATTACTACTAATGAAACTTTATATTTGAATAAAATTTCATTAGAAAATGATCCTATTACCATTTATAGCTGTTCAGGAACACCTTCCGATTGTGTAAAAATAGCGGTTAACGAAGTCCTGAAAAGAAAACCCGATTTGTGTGTTTCGGGTGTTAACCACGGTTCGAATTCTTCTATAAACGTTATTTATTCAGGAACGATGAGTGCTGCTATTGAAGCTGGAATTGAAGGAATTCCTGCTATAGGTTTTTCACTTTTAGACTTTGAATGGAATGCCAATTTTGAAGAAATCAAACCTTTCATAAAAAAAATAACTTTAGAAGCATTAGAAAACAAACTACCTAAAGATGTTATTCTGAATGTTAACTTCCCAAAATTAAAACAAGAAGAAATCAAAGGAATTAAAATCTGCCGTCAGGCAAAAGCATTCTGGCAAGAAAAATTTCATAAAAGAAAAACTCCTCAAGGACGTGATTATTACTGGTTGTCTGGCGAATTTATAAATCAGGATCAGGGCGAAGATACTGACGAATGGGCTTTGAATCACGGCTACATTTCCATAGTTCCGGTTCAATTCGATTTGACTGCTTATCATGCCACCCAACAACTCAATACTTGGAATTGGAATGAATAATTACATTTAAAAATTAGCTTTATTTGATTCCTGATGATGGAATGGTTAATTTTGGTTTGATTTTAAATTAAGCAGCATACAATGAAATACTACATTATAGCCGGAGAGGCATCAGGTGACTTACATGGTTCTAATTTAATGAAATCGCTTTTGGAGCAAGATTCTAATGCTGATATCCGTTTTTGGGGCGGCGATTTAATGCAGGCTGTTGGTGGGAATTTGGTCAAACATTACCGCGAATTAGCATTTATGGGTTTTGTAGAAGTGCTGTTTAACTTAAAAACCATTTTAAACAATATTAAAATTTGCAAAGAAGATATTATTCAGTTCCAACCTGATGTAATCATTTTTATTGATTATCCGGGTTTTAACATGCGTATTGCCAAGTGGGCTAAAGAAATTGGAATCAAAACCCATTATTACATTTCGCCACAAATTTGGGCTTGGAAAGAAAACAGAATAAACGCGATTAAAAGAGACGTAGACAAAATGTATGTGATTTTGCCTTTCGAAAAAAACTTCTACGAAGATAAACATCATTATCCAGTTGAATTTGTGGGACATCCGCTTATTGATGCGATTCAGAATCAAAAACAAATTGAAGCCGCTACTTTTAGAGCTGAAAATAATTTAAACGAAAAACCGATTATTGCGTTACTTCCTGGAAGTAGAAAACAAGAAATTACCAAAATGCTTTCGGTAATGCTTAGCGTAGTGGATGATTTTCCAGATTACCAATTTGTAATTGCAGGTGCTCCAAGTCAGGAATTTTCTTTTTACGAAAATTTCATTACCAAAAAGAATATCAAATTCATTTCTAATAAAACTTACGATTTATTGAAAATTGCTCACGCAGCCTTAGTTACTTCGGGAACAGCCACCTTAGAAACGGCACTTTTTAAAGTTCCAGAAGTTGTTTGCTACAAAGGAAGCTGGATTTCTTACCAAATTGCAAAACGCATTATTACCCTGAAATACATTTCATTAGTCAATCTAATTATGGATGAAGAAGTGGTAACCGAATTAATTCAGGAAGATTGCAATACTAAAAATATAAAAAAGGAGTTAAATAAAATACTAGATTCTGAATACCGAAAAAATCTTTTGGTTCAATACGATACTTTAGAACAAAAGTTAGGCGGAACAGGTGCTAGCGAAAAAACAGCTCAATTAATTATTGCCGATTTGAATGCGTAGAATAAGTCTTTTAAAACCGTTATTTTTCCTAATCCTGATTGCCATTATTTTTACTTCTTGTAAATCTACAGCCGTTGCCACCAGCAAATCAGACAAAAAGAACAACAATATTCTTGTTGAAAAAATAATCCATTCGGCATCCGAAAATCTTGGTGCTCCATACAAATATGCTGGAACAACCAAATCTGGTTTTGATTGTTCGGGATTGGTTTTTTCGACCTTTAATCAATTTGACATCAAACTTCCTAGAAGTTCAGCTGATCAAGCTAAAGTAGGGATTGATTTAGGTAAAAACATTTCGAAAGCGCAAAGAGGAGACTTAATCTTTTTTAAAACCAATAATCGCAGTAAAATTAATCACGTTGGGATTGTCACCAAAGCCAAAAACGACGAAATTGAATTTATTCATTCCTCTACTTCTAGAGGAGTGATAATTTCCTCTACTAAAGAAGCTTACTACGAAAGAACTTTTACGCAAATCAATAGAATTTTGCCTTAAAAAAATAAAACATTGTCGAAAATTCGTACTTTAGAATCATGAAAGTACTACAATTTCCTTTGGCAAGAATCACTATAGGTTTCCTACTGGGAATCCTAACCGCTTTCTATTTTCATCCGAATCCAAATCTAGTGTTTGGATTTCTTTTTGTTTTGTTAGCATTACTAATTCTTTTGTTTTTTGGAACGAAAAGAACGAAGAACACTCCATTTTATTTTGGAATACTTACCTACTCCATTTCTTTTTTAATTGGAATCAGTAGTTTAATTGTCCAAACCAATTCCTTAGAAAAAAACAACTACAGTAATGACAATAGTATTTTTGAAAAAGAAATTTCGATTACATTAATCATTCGGGAAAAATTAAAAAATACCAGCTACAATAAGCGCTACATTGCTTTAGTCCAAACGATAAATAACAAAAACTACAGCGGAAGAGTTTTACTCAACATTCCTAAAAAAAGTATCACCACTCCATTTGAAGTGGGAACAATTTTACGCATTCAAGGCGCTTTAATTAAAAACAAAAAGCCAGACAATCCTAACCAATTTGATTATGGCAACTATCTCAAGCAAAAACAAATTTATGCTCAGCTTTATGCTAATTCGGGAAATATTGAACGAAGTCTTGAACCTCATAAAGACATTTGGTACTACAGTGCTAAAATCACCACAAGAATTACCCATAATTTAGAAAAGTCAGAATTTAATAAAACAGCACTTGCCGTTGCAACCGCTTTAATTTTAGGTCAACGACAAGACATTGCCCCTGAAATCGTTCAAGATTATCAATATGCTGGCGCCGTACACATTTTGTCAGTTTCAGGTTTGCATGTTGGATTTATTTTCCTATTCCTAAATTTTATTTTAAAACCCATTTCGAATACCAGAAAAGGAGCTTTCATCAAACTAAGCATCATACTAATTAGCTTATTCCTATTTGCTTTAATCGCCGGATTGTCTCCTTCTATTGTTCGTTCGGTCACCATGTTTTCTTTTGTTACAATTGGATATTATATCCGAAGAAGCGTTAATATTTACCACACTTTGGTAGTATCCATGTTATTAATATTGCTTTTTCAGGCTTACTTTTTATTTGATGTTGGTTTTCAACTCAGTTATTTGGCAGTATTTTTTATTGTTTGGTTTCAACCTATTTTATCCAAACTTTGGACACCAAAAAACAAAATACTAAAATACAGTTGGGACATTCTCACGGTTTCATTCGCAGCACAAATAGGCACTTTGCCTTTAAGTTTGTATTATTTCCATCAATTTCCGGGATTGTTTTTCATTACTAATTTAGCGGTAATTCCGCTGGTTAGTATCATCATGTTTATCGGAATTGTAGTTATGGGATTTGCTGCTTTTGGATTCACAGCACTTTGGTTAAACAAACCTTTAGAATGGAGCATTATTTTACTCAACAAAATCATCAATACCATTGCTTCTTTTGAACAATTCATCATCAAAGACATTCCGTTCAATTTTAGCTTACTGGCTTCTAGTTATATTTTAATTATTGCACTAATTGTTTGGTTCAAAAAACCCTATTTCAACAGACTATTAATTGCTTTGATTGCGATTATTACATTCCAATTAACGTTATTGACAATCCATTGGCAAACTCAAAATCAAGAAGAATGGATTGTTTTTAATGTAAAAAGAACCACATTGATTGTACAGCGTCAGGGAGGTAAAGTTTCTCTATACTCGAATGATAGTGTTGCTACAAAAAGTAAAATGCTTAACTCTTATTTACTTGGAAATTTCAGCAAAACAAGAAATCAAAAACCATTACAGCACACGGCATATTTTAAAGGAAATAAAATCCTTATTTTGGACAGTCTAGGTATTTTTCCAAAAAACATAAAACCAGATATTATACTGCTAACCCAATCGCCTAGAATAAATATAGACCGAATGCTTTTGGACTTAAAACCAAAAATAGTAATTGCGGATGGCTCCAATTACAAATACATTTTAAAACAATGGGAAACGAGTTGTAAAAAACAAAAAATCCCTTTTCACGCTACTGCCGAAAAGGGATTCTATAAATTAAACTAAATCTTATTTTTGCTCTAAAATTCCATTAGCCACTTCTAACCAAGCAACTGAACCACCTGGAACATATCCTGTTTTTCCTAAACCGCCAAAAGCTGGTTTTCCTTCTTTCAATTGAGCAGTAGCAAACCAAACTGTTGGGTATCCTGGTACTTGAAATGCTTGTTCCAATCCTTTATTTTGCATTCTCAATTCATCTGATTGCGGAACGCTTCTAGGGAAATCTAATTCAACTAATATTACTTTTTCTTGTGCCCATTTAGTAAATTCTGGTGTTAGAAACACTTCTTTTTGTAAACGAATACACCATCCGCACCAGTCACTTCCTGTAAAAAAAAGCATCAAAGGTTTGTTTTCTTTAGTTCCAATTGCCATAGCTTCCTTAACATCAGTATGCCATTTTAATTCTTCTTTTTGAGCCTGAGCAGAAACAATACCGATACAGAAAACAGCAATTAAATATATTTTTTTCATTTTATTTTTTTTACGAATAAGCACAAATATAATACCTAAATTTTATTTTACCCCGTGCATTAACTTTTTCATAAGAGGATTTAAAATAATTACTATTACACCAGCAGCAGCAGGAACAACAGTAAAAATTAAAAAGAAAGTCGATAACGAATATGTATTGGTAATATTCTCGATTTGACCACCAAGTACAGCCGCTAATTTACTACCAATTGCAATAGCCAAATACCACATTCCAAACATGAAAGCAATCATTCGCGCTGGAACCAATTTGGACACATAAGAAAGTCCCACTGGTGATAAAAACAATTCTCCGAGTGTATGAAACAAATAAGCTAAAACCAACCAAACCATCGAAACTTTAAATCCTTCAGTTACTCCATAAGAACCGTAAGCCAATAAACCAAAACCAATTGCCATGATAATTAATCCTAAACCATATTTGGCTGCAGCAGGCGGATTGTATTTACTATCCCAGATTTTTGAAACGCTGGATGCCAAAGCAATAATAAAAAAGGAATTCAAAATGGAGAACCAACTTGGATCAATTTCTGAAGCTTTTTTACTAAATTCATTATTTAACATCCATATCGAAATTCCCCATACCATTAAAAAAGTAATTGCTAGTACAATATTAGATACGGTTATTTTTTTCCAGGTTTGTTTAGCTAACAAAAACAAAACCCACGAAATGATAATCAAAGGAACTACGGTCAATAAAGTATTAATAGTATTAAAAATTTTCAAAGAAGTTCCTTCTAAACTTCTGTCCACATTGTCTCTTGCAAAAAGAATTAACGATGAAGCTCCTTGTTCAAAAGACATCCAGAAGAAAATAGTAAAAAACGCAAAAACAATAACAGCAATCATTCTATCTCTCACTATAGTAGTATAACGCAGTAAACGGGAAATAACCAAATATAAGAAGAGTACTAATCCAAGCAATATCATAAAAATAGAACCGTCAAGTCCATTTACTTTAAAATCAAATAAATTGATGCCACCAATTTTAGAAAGTGGGTCATTAAAAGCATACAACAAGCCTATTGTAGTTGAAATTACTATTAAAGCATAATCAACAACTGTAAAAGGATTCGGTTTGTCTTCAGGATCATTTGAGAGTCTCGATTTTGCGATAGCTGCCTCTCTTTTTTCTTTTGAAGGAACATCGCCAGCAGTGCCAAATAAGGGTTTTGCCATCCAAAACTGTAAGGTACCTAACAACATAAAAACACCCGCTAAACCAAATCCCCAGCGCCAGCCTAGATTAGAAGCCAGATAACCGCAAAGCATCATTCCGAAAAAAGCTCCTGCATTTACTCCCATATAAAAAATGGTATAAGCACTATCTTTTTTCTCTGGAAAACCTTTGTACATTTCAGATAATATCGAAGTCATATTGGGCTTAAAAAAGCCTGTCCCAATTACCAATAATCCCAAACCTAAATACAACATAAAAGGAGTATCCAGAAACATAGCAATATGGCCGAGCGTCATAATAATCGAACCCACAACAACGGCCCAGCTGTATCCAATGTATCTATCGGCTATAATTCCACCAAAAATGGGTGTGATATACAATAACAAAGCATAAGTTCCATATAGAGCTCCTGCATTTTCAGCATTCCATCCCCAACCCGGATTTATTCCTGTAATTGGAGCAGTCAAAAACAAAATCAATAATACTCTCATTCCGTAGAATGAAAAACGTTCCCACATTTCAGTAAAAAACAGCACAAACAATCCTGCTGGATGCCCTAAAACAGGGCTTTTAAAAAAATTATCTTGAGCATCTTGATTCATAAATGGAGTATTAATTATTGGTAAGTCTGTGTTTCTTTGGGGATATTAAAAAATCTATTCCAAATATAGTTCTAAAATCTAACTTCTTAATTTGAATTATAAATTTTCTTTTATAAAATTAGTCATCTTATTAAACAATTGAATTCGGGTCATTCCACCGTAAATGCCATGGTTGCAGTCAGGATAAATTTGGGAATCAAACTGCTTGTTCGCTTTAATCAATGCATTCATCATTTCCATCGAATTTTGAACATGTACATTATCATCAGCAGTACCATGAATCAAAAGGTATTTTCCTTTTAATTTACTGGCAAAATTAATTGGGGAATTGTCATCATAACCGCTTGGATTTTCCTGCGGTGTTTGCATGTATCTTTCCGTATAAACCGAATCATAAAATCGCCAATTAATAACTGGAGCTACTGCAATAGCCATTTTAAAAATGTCATTTCCTTTCAAAATACAATTCGAAGCCATAAATCCACCATAAGACCAACCAAAAATTCCTATTCTGGATTTATCAACATACGGATAATTCCCGATTACTTTTGCCGCATCAATTTGATCTTCTACTTCATATTTTCCTAATTGCAATTGCGTTACTTTCTTAAATTCGGCACCTTTAAAACCCGTTCCTCTCCCATCAACACAAACCACAATGTAGCCTTGTTGCGAAAGCATTAAACACCAGTAATCATCCAGAGAACTCCATTGATTAGCTACTTGTTGCGAACCTGGCCCAGAATATTGCGTCATAAAAACAGGATACTTTTTAGCCGAATCAAAATCTTTTGGTTTGATAATCCAGATATTCAATTCGTTTCCTTTCTCTGTTTTTAAAACAAAAAATTCTTTTGTTGGCAAATTATATTCTTTTAATCGGTTTGCCAAAGCAGCATTATCTTCAATAACTTTCAATTCCTTACCTGATTTTACTTCATTCAAAGTATAAGTGGTTGGTTGATTCACATTCGAAAAAGCACGAATATAGTAATCGAAATTAGGGCTAAAAGTAGCTTCGTTAGTTCCTGTTTCATTAGACAAAACCACTTTATTTTTTCCATTCAATCCTGTTTTATAAACACCTCTGTTAATCGAACCGTTTTCGGTTGACTGATAAAACGCCGTATTGGTTTTCTCGTCGAGTCCATAAAACTTTGTGATTTCCCAATTTCCTTTGGTTACCTGATTCTTTAGTTTTCCCGTTTTATCATAATAGTAAATATGATTAAACCCATCTTTTTCGCTTGTCCAGACAAAACTATTGTCTTTTAGAAAAGTGAGATTATCGGTAACATCAATGTAAGCTTTGTCTTTTTCGTTCAAAACTACTTTTTTAGCTGCTGAACTTCCATCAATAAAAAGCAAGTCTAAGTTATTTTGATGGCGATTTAAGACCTGAGCCGATAACACATTCGCATCATTGGTCCATTTGATTCTGGCAATATAAAAATCAGAATAGTTACTCAAATCCACCATTTTTGAATCTTTCGACGCTAAATCAAAAATATGTAATGAAACCTGCGAATTTTTCTCGCCTGCTTTCGGGTATTTAAAAGTTTCTACTTCAGGATACAATTGTTGATTGAAAACCGTCATTGAAAACTCAGGTACTTCCGACTCATCAAATCGGATAAAAGCTATTTTTTTGCTATCACTTGACCAATCAAAAGCACGAACAAAAGCAAATTCTTCTTCATAAACCCAGTCGCAAATTCCGTTGATAATTGCATTTTTCTTTCCATCAGTAGTAACTTGAATGGTTATTTTTGATGCTATATCGTAAACATATAAATTGTTTTCTCTGGCAAAAGCAATTTTGTTTCCATCAGGAGAAAAAGTAGGTTCCTGAATTTGGAAGTTGAACAATTCAGTCAATTCCTTTTTCGAAATATCATACAAATAATAATTGGCAGTAAAGGAATGACGGTAAATCTGGCTTGAATTACAAGCCAGCAACAACATTTTTTCATTCGAATCAAAAGCATAACTATCAATCATCGGCATACCTATATGATCTTTAGTATCGATAATTGTGGATGTTTTTTGCAAAGTAGCAAAATCAAACAAATCAACCTGCGTGGTCAGAGCTGAACGATTATAATTTAAGACTGTATATTGATTGGACTTTTTTAACGAATGCAATTCGTCCATATCCTGAGTTTGATACATCCCGCTATAAATAGATTCGACGGTTATTTTTTGTTGTCCAAAAACAACAATATTCAACAAAAACAAAACGAAGGAAAGCAACTTGTGATTCATATTTTAAATTATCTGTATAGAAAGCCCCAATTTTAGTAAAAAAAAGATACATATCAGCTATTTTATTGATTAAAATTCAGCCAATAAAAAACAATAATCTTATTTATTGATGCTAATTTAATGAAAAATAAAACTCCTAAAACGTATCTTTGCGCCTCATTACTTTATAATCAATTGAAAATGAATAAAGCCGTAGCAGGATTCTCTAAACTATCAAAAGAAGAAAAAATAAACTGGATTGCCACAACTTACTTTTCAAGTCCGGAAAATGCCATTCAATTATTAAAAAAATACTGGAATAGTGACGAAAAACTTCAAAAACTACATGACGAATTTATAGAAAACACCATTAGTAATTTCTATATTCCACTGGGTGTTGCTCCTAATTTTTTAATTAATGATAAGTATCACACCATTCCAATGGCTATTGAGGAAAGCTCAGTAGTTGCTGCAGCTTCTAAATCGGCTAAATTTTGGGCAAGTCGTGGCGGTTTTAAAACTACGGTAATCAATACTGAAAAAATTGGTCAGGTTCATTTTCTGTTCAAAGGCGATATTTCTAAACTGGAATTATTCTTTGTTCAAACCAAAGCTAAATTTTTCTCAGAAACCGAAAATATTACTAAAAATATGCAACAACGCGGTGGCGGAATTCTAGACATTACACTAGAAAACAAAACCCATTTATTGCCCAATTATTTTCAGCTTCATGCAACTTTTGAAACAAAAGACAGCATGGGTGCTAATTTTATCAACTCTTGCTTAGAGCAATTTGCCAATATCTTAAAAACGGAAGCTCAGGCTTGCGAACTACTTTTTACAGAAGAAGAAAAAAACATTGAAGTGATTATGAGTATTCTTTCGAACTATGTTCCAAATTGTATCGTGAGAGCCGAAGTTTCCTGTCCAATAGAAGATTTGGCAGAAAAACACATTCCGAATCCTCAGGTTTTTGCAGAGCGTTTTGTTCAGGCGGTACAAATTGCCGAAGTAGAACCTTTTCGCGCTGTAACACACAACAAAGGAATCATGAACGGCATTGACGCAGTAATATTAGCTACAGGAAATGATTTTAGAGCTGTAGAAGCGGGAGTCCATGCTTATGCGGCTAAAAATGGACAATACAGCAGTTTGTCTCATGCCAAAATAGAAAACGGAATTTTTAGTTTTTGGCTCGAAGTTCCATTAGCTTTAGGAACTGTCGGCGGATTAACAAGTTTGCATCCTTTGGTAAAACTTTCGTTAGAAATGCTCGAAAATCCATCCGCTAGCCAATTGATGGAAATTGTTGCCGTTGCAGGATTAGCACAAAATTTTGCTGCCCTGCGTTCCTTAACCACAACAGGAATTCAGGACGGACATATGAAAATGCATTTGAATAATATTTTAAACCAATATGAAGCTACAAACGAAGAACGTGATGCCATACAAAAACACTTTAAAAACAATGTAGTATCACACAGTGGCGTAGTAAACTTTATTGAAAGTCTGAGGAAATAATTATAGTAGAACGAATTCTAATTCAATTTGGAAATGGACACAAAACAAACATTTTACAGCAACGGAAAATTATTAATCACTGCTGAATATTTGGTTTTAGACGGCGCTAAGGCTTTTGCATTGCCAACAAAATTTGGTCAAAATTTAATTATAGAAGAAACAAATCATCCTGAAATCATCTGGAAAAGCTTTGATGCTGACGGAAGTATTTGGTTTGAAGATACGCTCTCTTTTTCAGAAATTAAAAACCCAATAGAAACAGAAGAAGAATCTACTAAGAAAACCTTAGTAAAGATTTTGCACGAAGCTTATCTTTTAAATCCTGATTTTATTGAACAGACAAAAGGTTACAACATCACCACAGAACTGACTTTCCCTAAAAAATGGGGATTGGGCACTTCTTCTACACTTATTAATAATATTGCGCAATGGCTAGAAATTGACGCTTATATATTATTGAACAATAGTTTTGGTGGCAGCGGTTACGACATTGCTTGTGCACAAAATAACACTCCTATCACCTACCAATTGAAACAAGGAAAACCAAAAATAGATGCTGTACTCTTCGCTCCAAATTTTACCGATAGCATTTACTTTGTGTATTTGAATAAAAAACAGAGCAGTAAAACTGCGATAGCTAATTACAAAAAAAACAAAACCACCGATACTGAAAAGAACATTTCGAAAATAGACAAATTAACTCAGGAAATCATTCATGCCAAAAGCAGCAATACAATGGCTGTTGCAATAGGCAAGCATGAAGCGATTATGAGTTCTATTTTAGAAACTGCTACCGTAAAAGAAAATTTGTTTTTTGATTTTATTGGTGAAATAAAAAGTCTAGGCGCTTGGGGCGGCGATTTTATTATGGTAGTTTCCGAAGTAAGTCCTGTTACTTATTTTTCTTCCAAAGGTTATAAGACAATCATTCCTTATAAGGATATGATATTGGAATAATAACAATTGGAAAGATAGAACAACGTTTATTTTACCTCACCCAACTCTCTCCAAAGGAGAGGGAGCTAAAGTATTGGATTTTTCAAACAAGACATAAAAAAACCGTCTCGTTAAAAATAATAACGAGACGGTTTTTTTATGAAATTAAAATTAATCTTATACTATAAAACTAGTAATTGAATTGTTTTCTATTGTCTTTAATATCAGCGATATCTTTAAGAGCTGGCAACACTCTGTTTACATCTCCTGCTGATTGTGCTTTTAATTTAGCGATATATGGACTTACATCTTTTACTGCTGGAGCTTTAACAACACTTGTTGTTTTAACTACATAAACTCCTGTATTTCCTTCAATAGGAGCTGAAGTTTTATTAGCTGCTAAAGCGAATGCAGTTCCTACCACTCTTGGCTCTTGACCTACTCCACCGTTTAAAACTGGATTGTCTAAAGTGACATTAGCTGCTTGTTCTACTTTAGTTCCTGTAGCTTTAGCAATCGCTTCTAGAGAACCAGCTGTCATTTTAGCTTTAAGCATTTCTGCTTTTTTAGTTTTTTTCAATTTCGTTTCAATATATGGTCTTACTTGATCTAATGGAGCAAATCCAGAATCGTCAACATCTTTAACTTTTGCAATTACGTGACCTAAATTAGCCACTTCAAAACGTTTTACTGATCCTACTTTTGTATCACCTTCAAATGCCCATCTTACAATAGCTCTTTGGTTTCCTAAAGCACCAAAATTCTCATCCATTGCTTTTACTGAAACTGCAGGAGTAACAGTCAATTTCATTTCTTTAGCTACTTTATTAAAATCACCGTCAGCCGCTTTCATTTCGAATTGAGTTGCCTGAGTAAAAATTTTATCTGAAGTTACTTCTGATGCTTCTAATTTTTGAGCCACTGTAGCCAAACGGATTCCGTCTTGCTTATCTGTAATTTTAATAATATGGAATCCAAAAGGAGTTTCTACTAAACCAATTTTTCCAATACCGTTATTGAATACAAAATCATTAAAAGGCTTCACCATTTGGTTTGGACCAAAGTAACCTAAATCACCACCTTGTTGAGAAGATGAATCATCAGAATATTGGAAAGCCAACATCATAAAACTATCAGGACTAGCAGTAACCTGAGCTAATACTTCTTCTGCTTTAATCTTAGCTTCTTCTTTTGTTCTTTTTTCTTTTTGATTTGGAACCTGAGCTCCTTCATAACTAATTAAAATGTGACTTGCCTTAGCATTTACACCTAATTTTTTACCTAAAGATTTTGAAATACAGTAGTAATCTCCAAAAACATAAGGACCGTACACTTCACCTGGAGCTAAGCTAAATAATTGATCTGCATCTACAGCAGGCAAATCTTTCTTAGCTACATAAGTAGAATCATAAGGAACATCTGAATTTGAGTTAACAAATTCAACAACATTATTTGTGTTTTTAAATCCTGCTAAAGTATCATTTTTACCAGTTGCCTGATTGTAAACTACACTTCCTGACAATAATGAATTGATTCTTGTTTTAACTTCAGCTACATCAGCTGCTGATGCTTTGTCTTCAATTAAAACATATTCAACAGCACGAGATTCTTCAGCTTTGAATGTCTTTTCGTCTTTCTTCATATACTCTAAAATCTCAGCATCAGTCACTTTTACATCACTGTCTTTGATTGAAGAATACAAAGCTCCAACGTATGAAAAGTTAGCTTTATTGGCTTCCATTTCATATTTCAATTTACCTTCAGCCTGAGTAGTATAAGAAGCTGATTTTATCAAAGTACTGTAAATTTGGTATTTTGCATTTAATTCAGCGTCTTTTTCTCTTTGTTTCAAATATTCAGCTTGCGCTGGATTTGTTTTAAAGTATGCTTTGAATTTAGCCAAATCAAACATTCCGGCAGCATTTAAAAACATTGGATTTTGACCAATATTTTGATCTGCTTTTAAGATTTCTATAATGTGCTTTTCGCCAACTCTTAATCCTAATTTATCAAATTCATCAGATAATAAAGCTACTGAAACTTCTTGTTCCCAAACTCTATTTGCTGCTGCTGTAGAAGTGATTCCCTGACCACTTTTTTCAACATCACTTACTTTTAGTCTAAAACTCTCAAATGAAATATCTTTTCCATTGATGCTTCCTACATCTTGTGAGGTACTACTAAAGCCACCACTTTTAAATAAATCACCAATGATAAATGCAAATAAAGCTAATGCTATAACTGCAATCATTAAAGCGGAACGCTGTCTAATTTTTGATAAAACTGCCATTTTTATTGTTGTTAATTTTATATTCAGTTTGCGAAAATACAATTATCTAGTTAATAATAATACAAGTAACGTTTTATTTTAAAAGATTTTTTGCTTTTCTAAAAAAATCACTCTTTTACGGTCATTTTCACTAATTCAATTTTTTTATTTGTTGCTTCTTCTATCACAAAATGATAGTTCCCAATGGTAATTACATCCCCTTTTAATGGGATTTCTTTTGTAAAATCAACAATAAAACCACCCAAAGTTCCGTAAGAATCGCTCTCTGGAATTTCTAACTTATAAGTTTCATTTAAATACTCCACATCAAAACGAGCCGAAAAAAGATACACGTCTTCTTCTAATTCTTTTTCAATTAATTCTTCATCTGAATCGTGTTCATCTTCAATTTCCCCAAAAAGTTCCTCCACAATATCTTCAATAGTAATCATTCCCGAAGTCCCTCCATATTCATCCAGAACTACCGCAACGCTTTTTCGCTTTTTAATCAGCAAATCCATAACTTCTTTGATGTAAATAGTTTCTGGAACAAATTCGGCGGAAATAACTACTGATTTGATATTTTTTGGTTTCTTAAACAAATCAAAAGAATGTACATAACCAATAATTTCGTCCAATGAATTCTCGTAAACCATAATTTTAGAATAGCCTGTTTCTACAAACATTTCTTTAAGTTCGGTTACTGAATCATACAAATCGACTGCTACAATTTCAGTGCGAGGACTCATAATATCTCTGGCTTTTACTCCTGAAAACTCCAGTGCATTTTGAAAAATTTGGATTTCCGAATCGACTTCTTCATTGTCTTCAACCGTACTCATTTGCTCAGTTATGTAATTTCCTAGTTCTATTTTAGAAAAATACAATTGAATCTGGTCGCCTTCGGTTCTAAAAAATTTCTTCAAAATAAAATCGGAAATCCAAATGATAAATGTGGAAATAAAATAAAAAAGCAGGTAAAAGCAATAAGCCGGAACGGCAAAAAACTTGATTAAAACATTGGAATAAATTTGGAAAAATACTTTTGGAAAAAACTCTGCGGTTATTAAAACAATCAAAGTAGAAAGAACGGTTTGGATAAACAAATTCAAAAAATCAGAAAAAGAATAACCAAATGATTGTATCCAATCCATTAAAAGGTCGCCCATAAAAAAACCATAAACAACCAAGGTTATATTGTTACCAATAAGCATGGCTGCAATAAATTTGGACGGTTTTTCGGTAAGTCTAGTTAGAATTTCAGAAATAAAACTATCTTGTTTCTTTTCAATTTCAAGATAAATTTTATTTGAAGAAACGAATGCTATTTCCATTCCTGAAAAAAAAGCAGATAGTATTAGACATAGTATGATAATACTAATTTCCATAAATTAGGATTTACGGTTACGTTCCTGCATTTTTTTTGCAAATCTTTTTCTAAAGAAAAACATAAAAATTCCCAATCCCGCCATTAAAAGGCTTAAGATAGGAGTTGCATTTTCAACATTCCATTTTTCGATAGCATCGTAAATAAAAAAAGCGGCTAAAATAAGATAAACGTAAGGTGTATATTTTAAAAAACTCATAATATAAAAATTGAAATTATTCGGCTGTTAATACTTCGCCGGTTATTCTTTGGGAATTAATTACTTTAAAATCTTTGCTAAAATCGATTCCCTGACCGTTTGAAACTCCTTTTAGGTCAGTAAATTTAAACTTTTTCTCGGTAAAAAACCAGTCGTTTTTCTGATCGTAATACAATTGCTCGGTTTCTAACATTTGTCCGTCTTGCGAAACAATTTTTACTTTGCCTTGTAAATCGATAATATTGGTTTGCTTATAAGAAATGGCATAATTTGAAGTCACATGCGTTTCCTTAGCTTTTTTGTCATACAAGGTAACATCAATCCCTTTTGGGAATTCCGTAAACGGAAAATCTACTACGGCGTAATCCAGCATTTTAGAACTAATCAATACGGCCGTTATAAATCCTGAATCGGTATATTTTAAATTCACATTATCAGCATCTCCTGAAGGAGTAAATTCGGTAAAATTATTCTGCTGAACTTTTTTAAAATTACTTTCGCACCCAAAAAACAGAGTCACGGCACAAGCCATGACTACTAGAAATAGTTTATCTTTTTTTAATAAAAACATAGACAAAATGGTACTATATACGAATTATTACTCCTGAGCGATTATTAATCGAATTTTCTCTTAACAAACCATCTGTCGTTTAATGAAAGACCTACACTAAGTTTAGCATAATTTTCTTCAACTAAACCTGCAGAAGTAGTTCCTCTTTTTCCAAATTCGAAACCAAAATTAATATTAGAAAAACTTCCAGTAACTGGCAATCCTAATCCAATACTTACTCCTCTGTCTTTGATAGATTCAGAATTTACTATTAATCCCGTTTGCTCATATCTAAGTCCAGCTCTGTAAACAATTCTTTTAGCATAACTGGTAAACGAATTGTAATCAGGTATAAAATAACCTCCAAGACCGTATTTCATTGCTTTTTCATAAGAAACATTCGAAGCGGTATTGTAAGTATTCGCTAAATCTCCTTGGCTAGCCGAAGTAATTTGCGCTCCTACTAACCATTTTTTAGACTCTCCAATTCCGAAACCCAGTTTCAATTCGCTTGGTAAAGTCAAGTTTTTCTCATCCATTTCCTGATCGGAATTTTGTACTAAAGAAAATTGGAAATCTGAATTAAAATTTCCTGCTGCAAGATTTCTAGTATTCTCAGATGCTAATTGCCCTTCTAATCTATAACTCAAACTGCTATATAAGCTTAGTTTTTTATTCAATTTAGTCTGGTACATAGCCCCAAAATTAAAACTTGCACCAGATAAATCAGCTCTATTGATTTCGCGACTTCCTGTTATTACTCCAGTTACATATTGCAAATTAGTGGTTTCAATTCGACCAAAATTATAATCTACATTAGCTCCCACAATAAAATTTGGAAGAATTTTATAAGACGCACCAAAAAAAGCTTTGTTCATCCCACCAGTCGCATTGTCACGGCTATTTTGACCTCCCACTTCATTCGATACAACCTCAACTTTATACCCCACAGAAGAATATGGAATCAAACCAAAACCAACACCTAATTTCCCCATAGGCAATCCTACAGCCAAATAATCAAAAGTAGTTCTTGTAGCTTTTTCAGAAGCTGAACTGTTTTTTAAAGTGGTTGAATTATACGTTCCACCAACAGTAAATGTGGTTAATTTAAGATTAGAATAACTAGCTGGATTATCTAAATTCAAATGAATACTATCTTGTTCCACCTGAACTCCACCCATAGAACGGCTTTCTATTGTACCTTTAAACCTTACATCTCCAATTCCGTAAAAAGAATAAGGTGACGAAGTCCCTTCTTGAGCAAAAGACGCTAAAGACAAAAGCAAGCAAAGGCTTGATATAATTTTTCTAATCATTTTTGATTTTATATTGAAATGTTTGGTTCAAACTTTCCAAAAGGAAATTTGAATTGGCAAATATGGTATTTTTTAATCGTTTAGCCAAAAAATCTGCATCTCCACCAGTTAAAATTATGATAATTTTTGAACAGCCTGCCTTATATTCATCTATAAAACCCTCAATCTCATAGACCAATCCGTTTACCACACCCGAATGTATGGATTCTGAAGTTGATTTTCCTACATAGCTTTCCGGACTTTGCAAAGTCAACAACGGCAGTTTTGCTGTAAACTGATGCAAGGATTCATAACGTAATCGGAAACCTGGCGCAATAGCACCACCCTGATACACATTGTTTTCATCAATAAAATCATAGGTAATACAAGTGCCTGCATCAATTACCAATCGGTTTTGATTGGGATATAACAAAGTAGCTCCCGCCGCCAGCACCATGCGATCGATTCCTAAAGTTTTTGGAGTTCCATAATTATTGACAAATGGAAAAGCATCTTCATGAGAAACAAAATGAACTTTAACCTGATTTTCGAATGCTAAAAAAGATTGCTTCTCGACATCTCCAACCGATGAAATGACTAAATAAGTTATTGTTTCAAATTTTTCTAAAATTTTTTTAATCTTTTTTTCAAGCTCGATTTTATCAAAAACAAAACTTTCCAAATGGGTATCACCCTCAAAAACAGCCGCTTTAATTCGGGTATTCCCCACATCAACAGTTAATATCATATTTTGACTTTTGGTGTTGCGAAGGTACGAATAGATTTTTTCATAAAAATGTTTTGGATATATTAAAAATGGTTCTATATTTGCACCCGCAACAAGCACGGTACCTTAGCTCAGATGGTAGAGCAATGGACTGAAAATCCATGTGTCCCTGGTTCGATCCCTGGAGGTACCACAAAACCCGAATAGCAATATTCGGGTTTTTTGTTTTTATACCTTTTTGAAAAAACCAAACTTCCCAAAAACAAAAAAACCTCCTGTTTCCAAGAGGTTTATTCTACAAATTATTATTCTTAACTATTTCATCAAGCGCACTTCGTAAATACCTGTGATAGACGAATTCTGTTTTGCCTGAAATTTCACTTCCAGTAATTTTGCATTCGCTTTTAAAACCTCATCTGGAATTTCAATTATTTTATCAATAAACTGATTGCCTTCTTTTCCATCCATGGCTATCGAAGCAATCAAAACCGAATTCATATAAATATCAAAATTTTTGTTTTTATCCGAACCAAAATAAGTAAATCTTAATTTACGCGCTTCCAGTTTTGGGTTTTTCAATTCGTAGCTAAAAAAGCCTTTTCCGTTTCTGTAATGACGTTCTTTATGAATTCCTGTATCGGTTTGTTCTCCTTTAAAATTATGATCATTTTCTGGTTGTTGTTCTCCAGCAGTGACTAAATCTACTGTTTCCACTTCCAATTTCATTTTAGCCTCTTCTCTTTCTTTCATTGCCGCTTGCAATTCAGGTAATTTTTCTTTTGTGGTATAAGGCCAATACAGCATATAACGTGCATCGTGAATTTGGAAAAAAGGCACCAATTGTAAATTCTTAAATTGCTCCTGATAGGTAATATCCGAAATCGAATACGTAAAAGGTTTGTTTTTTACTTCCGTTATTGACTGCGCTAAATTAGTTGCATTTGAAACCAACATTGGTGCTTCTTCAATAGGATAGATTGGTCCGCTTGCAATATGCCCCATTCTACTTCCATCGGCTCTTAAACCTGTTAAATCAGTCTTGCCAGTAACCGCAGCCAAAACTATTGGTCCATGTAAAAAAGAAACCCAGGCTGATTTATCTGGAAGTTGTTCTGCGGTACTGTGCATTGGCAGAATCACAGAAATCACATCTCCCGATTTCCATTTTCGATTAATTATAACATAAGAATTTGCATCTTTTTCAATCGCTACTTCTTTACCATTTACCTTAATTTTCATTTCTCCATCGGTTATCCAAGAAGGATATCTAAACTTGATAGCAAACTTTTGTGCTTTTTTCAAATCCAATGTAAAAGCTGATTGTTCTTCGAAAGGAAACTTTGTATTTTGCGTTAGCTTCAATCCTTTTTCTTTCCATTCTAAAGTAGAAGGAATAAAAAGATTCACGTACAAATTAGCATTATCATGAGCGTAAATCATTTCGCCATATTTTCCGTGATTTTCTAAACCAGAACCCACACAACACCAAAAAGATTCCTGCGACTCCGAATACACACGGTAATGACGTGGACGAATAGGTGTAAAATACACAAATCCTCCATCAGGATGCTGCGATGACAAAATATGATTGTAAGTGGTACGTTCGTAATAATCCATGTATTTTGACTCTGGATGCGCCAGAAACAAATGCTTACTCAATTTAAGCATATTGTAACTATTACATGTTTCCGGACCTTCTCTGGATTCTAACATGGACGAAAAATCATTCGAAGGATTAAAATGTTCTCTCACGCTATTTCCTCCGATGGAAATGGTTCTGTTTTCGACTACTGTATTCCAAAAAAAGTTAGCTGCATCAGCCCATTTTGCATCGCCACCTACTTCGGCAACACGCATAAAGCCAATTATTTTAGGGATTTGCGTATTAGCATGATGTCCATTTAATTTATCTTCATCTTTTAACAAAGGATCTAAAATAGTCTTATGCGAAAATTTCTCAGCCAAGACCAAATATTTTTTGTCACCCGTAATTGCAGCTACATCAGCAAAAACTTCGTTCATTCCGCCATGCTCACTTTTTAGCATGAATTGGATTTGGTCATCTGAAAGATTTGAAACTAATTTTAAACACCAATCGGATAATTGGATTAGCATTTTTTTAGCTTTTTTATTCCCAGTTAATGTGTAAGCATCAACTAAACCTGCGTAAACCTTATGAACATTGTACCAAGGCACCCATTTTCCGTTTAACGAAAAACCACCTGCGTCAATCTTACCTTTAGCGATATCAGCCCATAATGCCTTGCTTCCAGGAACACCACCTATATATCCATCTCCATTTTTCAACTGGCATTTTTCTAAATTATCTAACATATAATCCAGACGTTCTTTTATTTGTTGGTTTCCAGTTGCAGCATACATCTCCGACAAAGCCGAAAGATAATGTCCGCCAATATGACCATCCAATCCTGTGTTTTCCCAATTGCCATAATTGTCTTTTAAAGGCGTTATCCCAGCCTCTTTTAAATAAGGAGCCAGTAATCTATCAGCATCGAGTTCTAAAATATATTTCATATCCGTTTGTTGTGCCTCTAAAAAAGGACTTTCTAACAAACGAACGGACGACAAAGGAAAACTTTTCAATTGTCCCGACTGCCCATAAACAGCCGCTGTTAATGTAAGTAAAGTAACTGCCCAAAGATTGTTCTTAAGATTTTTTAATACCATAATTTCTTGTTTTCTTATTTTATTTTGAAAAATGAATTCTCCCTATTTACTTTCCAAAATGGAATTATAAAATTAATTAACTCTTATTTTTAAAATAAGAAGTCCGAATTAACAAATGTAAATAAAACATTTATTAATTCGAATTATAATTTATAAAAACAAAAAGAAAGATTCTCAAAGCAACTGGAACATTACTCTGAGAATCTTTCTTTTATTGGTATAATTATCTACTTATATTATTGTAGGTAACCAGGATGTTGAGTTAAATTTGGGTTATCAATAATGGGATGCCCAGCAGATTTGTTCGCAAAAGGAAGCAATTCTGAACGGTTTTCCTGAAAACCATAATATAATCCATCACTTCCATCTGGTGCCTGAATCCAGTTTGGATACTGGCCACCATTTTCGGCAGAACCAGTTGGCTTTGTGTAAATAATATTTCCAATTTGAAGTGTATTAAAACCTCCTGTAAATCCAACTGCTTTACGTGAATTTCCATTATACGAACTTGTATAAGCTTCAAACATATTTACTGGATACCATTTGTCTCCACTTGCTACAGTATAACCATGAGCTTGAGCAACACTAGCTGTTGTTTCTAGGAAAGTAGTATACTGAGAAGAAGTAGTAGGTATTGTTTGAATTGAAGCAATTTCAACAGGATCAGTTAGATCAATGTATTCTACTCCTAAGAATGGATCTCCGTATGCTTGAGCATCAAAATGGAATTTATACAAACGATAAACAGCTGTGTTAGCGTAAGCATTCTTTTTATCTGAAAGGTCTTTCATATCTTGTTTTGTTGCAGCTAGTTCAGTTGCTAAACGATTCATTCTAATCAAATCAGTGCGAAGATTGAATTCACCTGCAAATTCCCATTTACGTTCTTGAACAATCGCATCTTCAAACCCTTGTCTATCAGACGGCATAGTTATAGAACCAATTCCTGCACGATCTCTTACTTCTTGTAAAGCATTTTTTGCTGCTGCTGTTGGGCCATTATTAAGGTAATTTTGAGTTTCTGCATACATCAACAATACATCAGCATAACGCAAAACAGGAATATTAATATTACGCTGAGCTGCACCTTGTGGTTCTATCCCCCAAGACATACGAAATTTACCTGGCATAATACAAGAGAAAGTAGTACCTACATCAACCCATTTATCAGATGCTGAACCATTGTTGAGGAAATAAATACTATAGGACGTGCAAGAAACATCACGTCGAGTATCATTTGCATTAAAAGACAAATAATAAGTTGGTAACATAAATTGTAATGCTTTTCTTGAACCAAATACACCTCCTCTAGTTCCTGGATGTGCATAAACACCGAAAGGAGAATTCGTATTTGGGCCTAAATTAGCTACTTCCCAAAGCATTTCAGGTTTAGTTGCTGAAAAATTACGCTGGCAGAAATTATACCATAAATATTCAAAACCACTTTTATTTCCTTGAGCCTGAACTAAACTATTTTCATTTTGAGAAATGACTGCCTGACAAGCATTATCTGCTATTTGATATAATTCCTGGACACGAGCGTTGTCACTTCGCTGCGACATCATTAATGAAGAAGCTGCATTTGTTTCTAGATTCCAACGCAATGAATATCCACCAGCATGCAGTGCCACACGAGCTAATAGCGCATAAGTTCCTTGTTTTGTTAAACGCTCATAAGTAGGGTAACCGCTTTGAGAGTTCCAAGGAATATCTTGTACAGCCGACTGGAGATCAGCAATAATACGGTCATAAATTTCATCACGCGAAGAACGTTTTGGGTAAAATGTATTTTCATCATCTGGATTAAGTTCTTCCAACGGTGTCCATACAGCAGGAACATCACCATACACACGAATTAAATTATAGTAACAAAAAGCACGAATAGCTTTTGCTTCTCCTATTAATGCATTTCGCTTGTCTGTTTCAAGCATTTGATTCAATCGACTAATTGCAATATTAGTCGATTCAATAATACGATATTGCTCTTTAAAAATTGTTGTAACTGTATACGGTGTTGTTGCATCGTAAAAATAATTACAAATATTGTATTTTGAATTATTTGTTGTTCCGTCTTCACAAGAATGAGTTACCGTTTCACCTGCACCTAATTGATAGAACAATTCAGAATGAATTATACCACGATAACAACCTTGTACAAACATATCGGCTGTAAGTTCACTTGCAAATACTGTTTCAGTATCCACAGCATTGTATGATGGCATATCTAAATAATCTTGACATGAAGTCATACTTAGAGACGCTATAAGAACAGACATTATTAATGCCTTTTTTTTCTCAAAAAATTTAATTGTTATTTTTTTCATGATGTATTTTGCATTAAAATGTTAAGTTTAAACCAAGCACAAAGCTTCTTGAACGAGGATAAGTAGAACTATCATATCCGGGAGTTACTGCTACTAAATCATTGTCACCCGCAGAAACTTCAGGATCGAAACCTGAATAACCTGCAACAGTTAATATATTATTAGCTGTAAAGTAAAAACGGGCATTAGAGATTTTAGCTCTTTCAGACCACGCTTTTGGTAGTGTATAACCCAGTGTTATTTGTGCAAGACGTAAATAAGAACCATCTTCAACAAAATAAGAAGAAGGATAAGTAATGTAGCTAGAGTTCAAAAGATTCAAAGCAGATGTGCGAGAGGCTTCATCTGGGTTTAATTCTTGTAAACGACTAAGCGAAGTAGCTTTTTGTCCAGTTAATGGATCTACTAAGCGATAGTAATTATCCCCAAACTCTGTAGGTACATTTTGAAAAAGAGCATAAGGGCTTGTACTGTGCTTAGTTGCATTATAAATTTCATTTCCAATACTGAATTTCATAAACGTATTTAGATCAAAACCTTTATAACGAAAAGTATTCGTTATCCCTCCCAAACAATCCGGAGCTCCATTACCTATTTTAACTAATTGTCGGGTAAATTGATCCCCTGCTTCGTTATCAGCAGCAAATTTAACATCACCAGGACTTGCAGTTCCACTAAATGGTTTTACAACACCAGGATTTAAAACGTAAGTTCCGTCAGAATTTTGTGTAAAATCATCAGTTGTATAAAGCCCTTGATATACATAACCATACATATCCCCTAATTGATCTCCTACTGTTGCATAATAGGTTACAGAACCAGATCGGTTATTACCTACATTAAAAGTTCTTTGAGTTTGATCCTTCTCTAGAGAAAGAACTTTAGACTTATTAAATGCTAAATTAAAATCAGTTGTCCAACTGAAGTTAGAAGTTTTTACATTTACTGTGCTAACAGTAAATTCCCAACCACGATTACGCATTGTCCCTACATTTTGGAATTGGCTTGCATAACCAGTTGAAGAAGGAATTATACTTTTTAATAACATGTCACTGATTTGATTGTTATACCATTCAGCAGTAATATCAATTCTTCTATTAAATAAAGAAATATCTAAACCAAGGTTTGTAGCATGTAAAGTTTCCCATTGTAAACCCTGATTGCCCAATGTTGAACTTGGCACATAAGCAGGATTTCCTGGAGTATTATTAATTGGATAATCCGTTTGACTTACCGTAGTAAGATATAAGTTGTTACCAATTCCATTATTACCAGTGATACCGTAACCAGCACGCAGTTTAAAATTATTGATGATGTTTCCAATGTTATTATTTTTCCAGAAACCTTCTTCTGAAATTCTCCATGCACCTGAAAGAGATGGAAATACTCCCCATTTATTTCCCTCAGCAAATTTTGACGAACCATCAGTACGTATTGTTGCTGTTAAAAGATATCGATCATCAAATGTATAACTTAAACGTGAAAAGAAAGAAGCAAGTCCGTTACGAGAATGCCCTACGGACTTATCTGAAACAGTTGCATTTGAAATATCATCTAATCCAAAGTTTGGCAATGGAAATTGTCTAAGAATTAAATTGTTACTTTCAGATTCATTATAAGTAACCTCTTGTCCCAATAAAACAGACACATCATGTTTCTCAGCAAATGTTTCTTTATAGTTTAATGTATTTGTAATTTGGTAACTAAAAGATTCAGAATTTCCAATACTACCATTAATTCCTGTATTAACAGGGTCAGTTAGCGCTGCTCTAGAATTTTCATCTGAGAAAGCAACTGATTTACCGCTGGACCAGGAATATTGACCTGAAGTACGCCATGTTAAACTCTTTAAAATATCAAATTCTACACCTGCATTTACCATAAACACGCGAGAGCGTCTATTAGATTGTGAAGCTTCATTTTCTATTAATGGGTTTTCAGTATCATAAGCAGAATCTAAACCTGATAAATCACCAAAAGTTTGAGTATTAATTGTTTGGTCTTGATTAAACAAAGTTCCTCCATTAATTGGTTGTAAAAGGATATCTTTCATTCCTCCATAAGCACCACCACCATCTGTAGATGTATTTGTAAACATGGTATTTACATCAAGACGCAATCCTTTATATAACTCTGAATTAATCTTAGCACGAAATGCATTTCTTGTATCATTATGATTTGCTAAAATTCCTTCTTGATTATTATAATTGTAGCTTAAAAAAGCTTGTGTATTTTCATTTCCAGTTGATACAGATACATTCTGATTTTGAGTATAACCTGATCCACCAAGCATTCTTTTTTGCCAATCAATAGCATAATCTGATGCATAACGACTATTTATACGATCAAAAGCACCTGTATAAAAATTAGGCGTATCTGTTGCTAAACTATTATCAAAAACATTACTCCATGCAGCAGGTTTACCTTGTAACACAGCCATTTCGTATTGGTATTTTACAAAATCTTCAGGATTAGACATCATGTCTAATTTTTTAGAAAGTTTATCAAATGAAATGAAAGAGTTGTAAGAAACTGAAGTTTTCCCTTTTTTTCCTGATTTAGTTGTAATTACAATAATTCCGTTTGAACCACGAGCTCCATAAATAGCTGTTGACGAAGCATCTTTCAAAATTTCAATACTTTTAATATCATTTGGATTGATTACATTAAGTGCATCATCCATTTGAAAACCATCAACAATGTAAAGTGGTTTAGTACTTTGAGTAATGGAAGTTCCACCACGAATCGTGATATTAGTTCCTGCTCCAGGCGCTCCACTAGTTGTAACAATATTTAAACCAGCAGCTCTTCCTTGTAAAGCTTGCGCTGCAGTCATTGCAGGAACTGTTGCTAATTCCTCTCCTGAAACAGAAGATATAGCTCCTGTTAAATCTGATTTTTTTTGAGTTCCGTATCCAATAACAACTACTTCTTCTAAGCTTTGAGAGGATTCTTCCAGTGTCACTTTAAAATCGGTTTTATTACCAATTGCAATTTCCATGGTATCAAACCCAATATAAGAAATCACTAGTACCTTGGCTCCATCATCCACCCTAATATTAAATTTTCCGTCTAAATCTGTAGAAACATTATTATTTGTTCCTTTTACAAGAACACTTGCTCCAGGAAGCGAAAGTCCATTGGCATCAACTACTACTCCACTAAGTGTTTTTTGCTGTTGCTCAGTTGTTAAAAAGGAAACGTTATTAGAAAAATTGTTATTTGTACTCCCTTTTTGTAATACAATTTGATTACTAACTAACGTATATTTAATATTAAATGGCTGTAATATTCTGGAAAGTACATTAGACAAAACCTCATTATTAGCCTTTACACTTATTTTTTGATCAAAAGCAACCATTCTAGAGTTGTATGAAAACTTTACATCGGCTGATTTTCCAAGCTGTGCCAAAGCCTCATTTAAATCCACATCTGTTATAGAAACAGTCACTTTGGTATCTAATTTTCCTTGTCCGAGGCTATTTGCCATGGTAACCGTTGAAAAAATTAGTGCTAATATAAATTGGTACAATGTCATCTTCATGAGTCGGATTAGTAATCGTTGTTTTACTACGGTTTTTTTCATAATTTTGGTTTGTTTTGATTAATACTATTTTGAGGGTATTTAAGAAACATTTCAAACCCACTTTACAGAGTGAGAATGAAGCTTTAGGCGTCGATTATGTTACAGCATATCGACGCTTTTTTTATTTCATAGGCAAATTGATTTAATTACATCCTTTAGACAAAATGGTGATTTGATTTCCGTTCATTGTATAACTCGAATTATTCCCAATACTTTTACAAATGATTTTCAATTTTTCTGGCAAAGGCTGATCATTTAGAGAAGTTGTTAAATGACATTTTAGCAATTCTTGTTTTGGAAAATCTATTTCTACCGAATAAGCTTGTTCAATAGTTTTAAAAATTTGAGACACAGGAATATCTGTAAACTCAAAACTCAATTGTTCAATACTTCTAACTGAGCTACTAATGGATTTATCCAAAGTAATATCGGTAATTTTATTAAAAGTTTGATTTTTACGTATAAAGCGAAGTGCCTGATTGGGCAACAACACTATTTCTTTTTGAGTTGATTTAGAATTTAATTTTTCTGAATTTACTTTTACTTTTCCTGTACGCACTAAAACTTCCACATCTGATTGATCCGCGTAAGCTTTAATGCGAAAACTCGTTCCTACTACTTTAGTAACTACTTCATTGGCATGAACAAAAAACGGTTTTTCAGTATTTTTGCTAATTTCGAAAAAGGCTTCTCCTGATAAGTACACTTTTCGTTCATTACCTGTAAAAACTTTTGGATAACTCAACTTACTTTTAGGTTGTAATAAAACAGAACTGCCGTCAGATAAGGTTATAATTTGAGGTTTGTTAGAATTATTAATTTGTTCCAATAAACCATCTTCGCCAGTATTAGCAACTGTTTGTTCGTAATAAGAATTCTTATCATCAACAAAATAATTATTGTAAGCATAAACTGAAAGCAAACCAAAAACTAAGATCGCAGCTACTTTTCTAAACCAAGTGGCGTTCCACAATTGAATTATTTTTTGTTCCATTTTTCGGTCTTGCTCTTTTTGTTCGATTTTCATCCAGGTATTTTGCAAAGCAGCATCGACTTGTTCTTGAGATAAATTGTCTTCAGGAACTTTCATGGCTAATAACCACAAGCGAGCTTCCTGAACCAGTTTGGCTCTTTTAGGATGTTCCAGAGTCCATTCTTCCCAACCCGCTATATCATTTTTTGATTTCATCCACAATCGAAATGATTCGTCTGCCAAAAAATCCTCTATTTCTCTATATTGATTTCGTTTTTTCATTTTAAAAAGTGTTTCTGCTATCATAAAGGACAGCCACCAGATTACATACTCATTAATTCGCAACTTTTCTTATTCTAATTACACCCAATTTGTCAATAATGGTATGAGTAATATAAAAGTTCCTTTCCTTTCCTTGCGAATATTCACTAATGCTCGATGCAATAAGTTATTAGCCGATTGATAATTAACACTCAATATGGCTGCTATTTCATCTACATTTAAACCGTGATGGTATCTTAAATACAAAGCTTCTTTTTGTCTGGCAGGCAAAACATTCAATACCTTATTTAATTGTGTTACTTTTCCAGCAGTTAATTCATCAGAAATTAATTGTTGTTCTATCGAAAAATCAAACAAAAAAGCAATCGCATCTACTGACTTTGACTTATTAAAAACCCTGTCACGTTCTTGTAAACGCACAATACGTTTGCGTACACTTGATAACAAATATGCCTTTACCACCACCGTATCACTAAGACTATTTCGATACACCCAGATATCAGTAAAAACATCCTGAACACAATCTTGAATTTTTTCAGAAAATGGTGAAAATGAATTTCCATACTGAATTAAATAACTATAGTATCTTTTAAAAAGCGTAGAAAATGCTTTTTCATCTCCCGCTTTTAATTCGATCCACAACTCATTATCATCAAGAAGAGTCTTATTTAAAATTTGATTTTTCAAACTCAAAATTTATTATTTTTCATTATTCATTGAAGTACTCTTAATTGTATTTACTAATTTAGAAAGAAGAAAAGAAGAGTTGCTATCAAAATAACAACTCTTTTCCAACTACTAACTAATATGACTAACCAAATCACATGTACAAGAAAGATCTTTTACACATAAAGGACACTTTTTTTATTATATACTCATTAAATTATAATTTTTTTTTCACTTTAAATAAAAATATCTTAATTGCATTCTACTTACCTCACATCTTAAACCGTTTTTCTTACATTATTCAAGTGAATTTGAATTAAATAAAAAATTATATTAAAAACATAATTGCTAATTTAATATATTTATGCAAATTTTATATACATGGAGGTAATTAGCTGCCCAAAATGCCAGAACGAAAAAACAGTAAAAAGCGGAATTATTAATAATAAACAAAGGTACTTATGTAAAAGTTGTAATTACTTTTTTACCGTAAATAAGATTGGAAAAAAAATTGACGATTATTATGTTACCAAAGCATTGCAACTCTATCTTGAAGGATTGAGCTATAGAGAAATTGAACGAATCATAGGCGTTTCACACGTAAGTATTAGTAATTGGATAAAATCATTCAATATAAAAAAACCAGCAAACACAAACTACCATCCTACTTACAAAATACTAAACCACTTAGAATTAGTAGAATATATAAAAAATAAAGAAACCCTATCAGGAGCTGGAATGATTATTACTGAACTTGGCGATAAATTTATGGTCATAAAATGGGAGCGATTTAAAAAATAACTATACTCTTTACAAGTATATATATCCTATTTTGTTTTACAAACAAAAAATCTGAATTTGCTAGTCTATTAAACCTAAATTAACCTTAAATTTTTTAAACCAAAATGGAACAAATATTAAAAGACACTACTGCCAACCCAGCACCACTAGGACTTTTTGGCTTCGGAATGACCACTATTTTATTAAATATTCATAATGCTGGATTCTTCGAGCTGAATGCAATGATTATGGGAATGGGAATCTTTTTTGGAGGAATCCAGCAGGTTATTGCTGGAATTATGGAATGGAAAAAAGGAAATGGTTTTGCTACGGCAGCATTTACTTCTTATGGTTTCTTTTGGTTAACACTTGTTGCTTTATGGCTTCTTCCTTTAATGGGAGTTGAAAAACCCGATGGCGCTTCCATGGGATGTTATTTAGCATTATGGGGATTATTCACGCTGGCTTTATTCATAGGAACATTGAACGGAAACACTGTTGGAAAACTTATTTTTGGCTCACTTGTAATTCTATTTGGGCTATTGTCTGCAGCTAGTTTTACTGGAAGCAAAGAAATTCACACCATTGCGGGTTACGAAGGGATTTTATGTGGCTTTTTTGCTTTTTATGAAGCTGCCGCAATTGTAATTAATGAAAAACTGGGCAAACAAGTGTTGCCTTTGTAAAAAATAAAAATCATAAAACACACAATAGCTTTAGGAAATTAAAGCTATTGTGCTTTTCATTTCAATGAAAAAAAGACATGAACAAAAATTAATTATCCTTTCAATGCTGATGATTTTAGCATTGAACATTCCGCTTATTTTATTATTTGATAGCTCAAAAGCCTTATTGGGTTTCCCCATTACTTATATCTATATATTCTCGGCTTGGTTATTTTCAATTGGCACAACTTACTTAATTATCAAAAAATATTATGAGTAGTCTTGGGCTTTTATTGATTTTAGCCATTTATGTAGTAATGCTATTTTACATTGCACATTGGTCCGAAAAAAGAAGCCATTCTAAATGGACAAATAATCCATACATCTATTCTTTTTCACTTGCTGTTTACTGTACTGCATGGACGTATTACGGCAGTATTGGGTTAGCCGCAAATTCTGGATTAGATTATTTGCCTATTTATTTAGGGCCAATAATTATCATTCCAACTTGGATTATTATTCTTAAAAGAATCATTAGAATTTCGAGAGTTAATAAAATAACCAGCATTGCCGATTTTATTTCGTTGCGTTACGGCAACAGCCGTTCATTAGGAGCCTTAGTTACCTTAATCTCTATTTTTGGGATTGTGCCTTACATTGCTTTACAGCTAAAAGCCATTTCGGATACTTTTCATATTGTATCTAAAACAGAAGCCAGTTCTAATATTTTTATGGACAATACCACTTACATCTGTATTGCCTTAGCCTTATTTGCTTCTTACTACGGAAATAAATATGTAGATGCATCTGAAAAAAGACGCGGAATTGTAACTGCCATTGCTATTGAATCCATCTTAAAATTAGTCTTCTTTTTAATCATTGGTGTTTATGTAACCTACTTTGTTTTCGATGGTTTTGATGACATTTACAACAAAGCGTCCGTCTTAGAAAATTTCGATAAAAAAAACACGATTGGTAATTTGACTAACGGACTCAATTGGTTTTTCCTATGTCTAATTTCTATGTTTGCCATTTTTATTCTGCCAAGGCAATTTCACACTGCTATTGTCGAAAACAATCAGGAAAAACACATCCGAACCGCCATTTGGCTGCTCCCACTCTACTTATTGCTTTTCAATATTTTTGTTTTTCCAATAGCCTGGGGAGGAAACATTCTTTTTGGAAATCAAGGTTTAAATTCTGATACTTATTCACTACTAATTCCACAGCATTTCAACAATAATTTCTTAACCGTATTAGTGTTTCTGGGAGGGTTTTCGGCAGCCATTTCTATGATTATTGTTTCTTCAATAACATTAGCAACCATGCTCAGTAACAACCTTTTAATTCCTTATGGTTTTATAGGTTCATTAGAAAATATTTCTCAAGAAAAAAACACTAAAAGAATTGTTCTTAGTCGTAAAATAGGAATTTTTTCATTGATAATATTAGCTTATATTATCTATCGGGTGTTTGTTTTAGATTACACTTTAGTTTCTATCGGTTTGGTGTCTTTTGTTATTATAGCCCAATTAGCTCCTGCTTTTTTTGGCGGAATGTTTTGGCGAAGAGGCTCTAAAAAAGGAGCTGTAACAGGAATTATTCTTGGATTTTTAATTTGTTTTTACACCTTATTAATTCCTTATGCTCTTGGAACAACAAATTCAGCAAGTACCTTTGTACAAGAAGGTCCTTTTGGAATAGCATTATTAAAACCTTTTCAGCTATTTGGATTGGATTATTTAGACCCTATTCCACAAGCGGTTTTTTGGAGTTTATTAGTTAATTTACTCAGTTATCTTGCGGTTTCGGTAAGTTTTAGCGGAAATTACAGAGAGCGAAATTACGCCGAAATGTTTGTAGATATTGACAAATACATCACCAATCATGAAAATGCGTATGTGTGGAAAGGAACTGCTAATATTTCGGATATCGAAAAAATTCTGGAACGTTTTCTTGGTATCGAAAGAACAAAACGTGCGCTGACCATCTTTAATTTAAAATACAATATTGACAAAGACAACAAGATTGCCGATGCTCGTTTTATAAAATTTGCAGAAAATTTATTAACAGGGCATATTGGTACGGCTTCTGCCAAAATAGTAATTGCAAGTGTGGCCAAAGAAGACAAAATAAGTCTGCCTGAAGTATTACGTATTCTGGAAGAATCCAAAGAAAATATTGTCATCAATAAAAAACTGACTGAAAGTTCGAATGAATTAAAAAAAATATCCGAGCAACTTCAAGTTGCCAATCAGAAACTCATAAATAAAGACATTCAAAAAGATGAATTTCTAGACACCGTAACTCATGAATTAAGAACGCCAATAACAGCGATTAGAGCAGCAACTGAAATCCTGCATGATGACGAAGATATTCCTGCAGAAGTACGTCAAAAATTTCTACAAAATATCATTTCCGAATCAGACAGACTGAACCGTTTGATTGATAAAATATTAGATTTGGAAAAATTTGAAACTGGAAAACAAAAAATTTATCTTTCTAAAAACAACATTTCCAGGACAATCAACAACACATTGGATTCGTTACAACAATTAATACTAAACAAAAATATAAGTATTGAATTCGAAAAAAAATCAAGCGAAATCAAAGCTTTTTATGATGAAGAACGAATTGTTCAGGTGCTTCATAATTTGTTTTCGAATGCTATTAAATTTTGTCCCGACATTGATGGAAAAATTAGTATAGAAATTAACGAAGACCGCGAATTTATTGCAATAAGCATTCACAATAACGGAAAAGAAATCAAACCTGAAGACTTAGAAGCTGTCTTTGACAAATTCTATCAATCTAGAAATCAAAATATTAAAAAACCTATTGGAAGTGGCTTAGGTTTAGCCATTTGTAAAAAAATAATTGAACATCATAAAGGAAAAATCTGGGCAGAAAGTTCAAATAGTAATGGAACAACTATTACTTTTACATTGCCCAATTACAATACTAGCGAAAAATGAAAAGAATATTAATTGTAGATGACGAACCTAATATTGTAATGTCGCTCGAATACACTTTCAAAAAAAACAATTTTGAAGTATTTATTGCGCGCGATGGACAAGAAGCTTTGGACATTTTAAAAAATCAACTTCCTGACATTATCATTCTCGATGTCATGATGCCAATGGTTGACGGCTACAGCACATTGGAACAAATAAAAAAAGACGACCGATTAGAGAATTGCAAAGTCATTTTTCTTTCGGCAAAAAATAAAGAGACTGACATTGAAAAAGGACTATCACTAGGTGCAAATTTGTACATAACCAAACCTTTTTCAGTAAAAAAACTAGTTGAAAAAGTACAGGAATTAATAAACTAACAAAACTAAATATACCAAAAATCATGAGTCGTTATAAAATAAGTAATTTCGAAGAATACTTTAAAGAGTACAAAAAATCAATCAAAGACCCAAAGAAATTTTGGGACAAAATTGCCTCAGAAAACTTTACCTGGTACCAAGAATGGGACAAAGTGGTGGATTTCAATATGGGAGAAGCTGAAATAAAATGGTTTGTAGATGCAAAAGTGAACATTACTAAAAACTGTATTGATCGCCATCTTGCTAAAAAAGGAGACAAAGCAGCCATTATTTTTGAACCAAATAATCCTGATGAAGCTTCACAATCCATTACTTACAATGAATTGCACCAGCGTGTAAGTAAAATGGCAAATGTTTTATTGAGCCAGGGCATTCAAAAAGGAGATCGCGTATGCATTTATTTGCCTATGATTCCGGAACTAGCCATCACAACGCTTGCTTGCGCCCGTATTGGAGCTATTCACTCTGTTGTTTTTGCAGGATTTTCAGCATCAGCACTAGCTACCCGAATCAACGATAGCGAATGTAAAATGGTCATTACTTCTGACGGCGGATATCGTGGAAATAAAACCATTGATCTCAAAGGAATTGTTGACGAAGCATTAGTGAACTGCCCATCCATTGAAAACGTTTTGGTTGTTCAAAGAACCCAAACTGACGTTCAAATGAAAGAAAGTCGTGACCAATGGTTAGCGCCGCTTTTAGAAAAAGCTTCAGATAACAATGCTGCCGAAATTATGGATGCCGAAGATCCTTTGTTTATCCTTTACACTTCGGGTTCAACAGGAAAGCCAAAAGGAATGGTGCACACCACAGCTGGTTATATGGTTTATACGGCTTACACTTTCCAAAATGTTTTTAACTACGAAGAAAATGATATTTTCTGGTGTACTGCTGATATCGGTTGGATTACCGGACATTCCTATATTTTATACGGCCCGTTATTGAATGGTGCTACCACAGTTATTTTTGAAGGTGTTCCTTCTTATCCTGATTTCAGTCGTTTTTGGGAAATTATAGAAAAACATAAAGTAAATCAATTCTATACTGCTCCAACAGCCATTAGAGCTTTGGCTAAAGAAAGTATTGATTATGTTCAAAAATATCCGTTGAGCTCGTTAAAAGTAATTGGTTCAGTAGGAGAACCTATTAACGAAGAAGCTTGGCACTGGTACAACGATCACGTAGGTGGAAAACGTTGTCCAGTTGTAGATACCTGGTGGCAAACCGAAACAGGAGGAATTCTTATCTCACCGCTTCCTTTTATCACACCAACAAAACCAACGTATGCGACCTTACCACTTCCGGGTATTCAAGCCGTTTTGATGGATGAAAAACGCAATGAAATTGAAGACAATCAAGTAGTAGGAAGTTTGTGTATCAAATATCCTTGGCCTGGAATTGCCAGAACTATTTGGGGTGATCACCAACGTTATAAAGACACTTATTTCTCCGCTTTCCCAGGAAAATACTTTAGTGGAGACGGTGCTTTGCGTGACGAAGTAGGTTATTACCGAATTACGGGTCGTGTGGATGATGTGGTTATTGTATCGGGACACAATCTAGGAACAGCGCCAATTGAAGACGCGATCAACGAGCATTTGGCAGTTGCCGAAAGTGCCATTGTAGGCTTCCCTCATGACATTAAAGGAAATGCGCTATATGGCTTTGTAATCCTTAAAGAAGCAGGAGAAAAACGAGATAAAGAAAACCTAGCTAAAGAAATTAACCAACACATTTCAGCACACATTGGCCCAATTGCTAAATTAGATAAGATTCAGTTTGTATCTGGGCTACCAAAAACCCGTTCTGGAAAAATCATGCGTCGCATTCTTCGCAAGATTGCCGAAGGAGATTATTCTAATTTTGGAGATACCAGTACATTATTAAATCCAGAAATTGTAGAAGAAATTAAAAATGGTAAAATATAATACTTAATTATTTAAAATTTTATAAAGCCCAAAGCTGCTCAATAATTAGAGCAGCTTTTCGTTTTTTATAAAAGAAACATTCAAGGCAAATTCGACCTAAAATCAGTTTATTTTTGCTACATTCGTCAACTAAGAATCAACTATCGATAGCTTAATTTATTATGAAATAGCAAATTAATTTTCAACCCTAAGCTTTGTTTTTATGCAACTGTTTTAATTTCCTATTTTATGAATACTGATACATTAATACAAAGAATAGAACCTCCTTTTTGGTTTTCCGGAATGCAAAATCCCGAGCTTCAAATTCTTTTTTACGGAAGTAACATTAGTCAATGCCAAATTACAATTAACAATAGTAGCGCTATTACCAATGTAAAACGCACCGAAAATCCCAATTTTATTTTTGTAACGATCAATACCCAAAAGATAAGTACCAACGAAATTGATTTTATATTCAGACTCAAGGACAAATCCACTTTCATCCAAAAATATGAGTTAAGAGAACGAAGGAAAAATTCATCACTTCGCAAAAGTTTTGATTCCTCGGACACTATTTATCTTTTAATGCCGGATCGTTTTGCCAACGGAAATAAAAACAACGATAACGACAGTAATACCACCGAAAAATACAATCGGGAATTGCCTGGAGGAAGACACGGAGGCGATATTGAAGGCATTATCCAAAATCTGGATTACATACAATCGCTTGGAATTACTGCTATTTGGAGTACACCACTTTGCGAAGACAACGAAGCCGAATTCTCTTATCATAGTTACGGTCAATCCGATGTTTACAAAATTGATCCCCGTTTTGGAACAAATGAAGATTATGTTCGATTATCAGAAGAAGTACACCGCCGTAAATTAAAATTAATCATGGATTATGTCACTAATCATTGGGGATTATCGCATTGGATGGTTAACGATTCACCAACAAAAGACTGGATTCATCAATTTGAAAATTATACCCAAACCAATCATAAAAGAAGTACCATCAGCGACATCAATGCTTCAAAAATTGATCGAACCATTTGCCTTAACGGTTGGTTTGTACCTACGATGCCCGACTTAAATATTGCCAATCCTTTAGTTCTCACCTACCTTTGTCAAAATGCCATTTGGTGGATTGAATATGCTAATTTGGATGGTTTTAGAGTCGACACATACAACTATTCTGAACCTGAATACATTTCTAAATGGACCAAAGCTATAACAGACGAATATCCAAATTTCAATCTCGTTGGCGAAATTACCTTGCGCAATCAAGGGCTACTTTCGTATTGGCAAAAAGACAGTCCAATTGCTAAAATCCAAGATTTTAATTCCAATTTACCGAGCGTAATGGATTTTGCTTTATCCGATGCCTTGCAAATTGTTTTTAACGAAGACGATGACAACTGGGATCAGGGAATTACAAAAGTGTACGACTTGCTTTCGAAAGATTTTTTATTTCCAAATGTGAATAATCTATTGATTTTTGGCGAAAATCACGATACCAAAAGACTCAATCATATTTACAATAATGATATTCGAAAATACAAAATGGCAATGTGTATGCTTGCCACTTTACGTGGAATTCCTCAATTGTATTATGGTTCTGAAATTGGAATGGCTGGCGATCAACATTTAGGCGATGCTGATATTAGAAAAGATTTTCCCGGCGGCTGGGAGGACGACGAAAACAATGCTTTTAATCCCGAAACTCGCTCTGAATGCCAAAAAGTATATTTTGATTTTACTTCAAAATTATTCCATTGGCGAAAAACTAATGCAGCTGTGCATTTTGGAAAAACCACACATTATATTCCAGAAAACAATGTTTACGTTTATTTTAGATACAATACTAATCAAGCTGTGATGATCTTGATTAACAACAATCCTGAAAATCAGGAAATCCATACCGCACGATTTAAAGAAAATATCGGGAATTATAAAACAGGAAAAGAAGTCTTAGCTGATTTGATTTTTGATTTATCGCAAACCATTTTTATCGAAGGAAAATCGGCTTTAATATTAGAATTAGAATAAACATTTTACCGCAGAGGCAGCAAAGTTTTACGCAAAGTTCGCCAAGCTTATTAAAAACATTACATTCTCTGTGCTAGTTTACAAACCCGTTAAAATCTGCGTGCCAAAACTCACCACTAATAACTCAAAAAATAAAAAGTCCAAACTTTGTGAACCTTGCATAAAACTTTGCGAACTTTGCGGTTAAAAACTTTATGCTCAAAATAGGTCATCGTGGCGCTAGAGGATATGAACCTGAGAATACTTTAGTTAGTTTTCAAAAAGCAATGGACTTGCAAGTCGACGGCATTGAACTCGATGTACATTTGAGTCTCGATGGTGAACTTATGGTTATCCATGACGAAACGATCGACCGAACTACAAATGGCAAAGGCGAAGTCAATACATTCAGTAAAGCTGAATTACAAAACTTCAAGATTGAGGACAATAATAAAATTCCAACATTGGAAGAGGTTTTTGATTTAGTAAATCGTCGTTGTTTTATTAATGTCGAATTAAAGAGTTTCGATGCGGCTGAAAAAACGGTTACTTTAATCGAAAAATACATTCAGGATAAAAACTGGGAATACAGTGATTTTATCGTTTCAAGCTTCGACTGGAATGCTTTGCAGGATGTGAATTTTAGAAATCCCAAAATTCCTATTGGCGTACTTACCGAAACAGATTTAGACGAAGCTTTGGCTTTCGCCAAAATCATTAAGGCAAAATCCATTCATCCGGACTTTCAATTATTGAGTAAAGAAAATACAGCTCAACTTCAAGAAAAGGGCTTTGAAGTTTTGCCTTGGACGGTGAACGAACCAGCCGATATAAAAAAAATACAATCATTTAACGTAAACGGAATCATCACTGATTTTCCAGATAGAATATGAACCAAAATTTTGACATCATAATTGTTGGCGGTGGCGCAGCAGGATTTTTTACTGCTATAAATATCGTAGAAAAAAATCCGAAGCTAAAAGTGGCTATTTTAGAACGCGGTGCCGAAGTATTGCAAAAAGTACGCATTTCGGGCGGTGGTCGCTGCAATGTAACCCATGCTTGTTTTGAACCCAACGAATTAGTCAAATTTTATCCTCGTGGTGAAAAAGAATTACGAGGTCCTTTTCATCAATTTTGTTCTGGGGATACAATAGAATGGTTTGAAAAACACGGAGTAGAGTTAAAAATTGAAGAAGACGGCAGAATGTTTCCTGTTTCTAATTCGTCTCAAACTATTATTGATTGTTTTCTAAAAGCAACTCAAAAATTAGGCATAAGCGTGCTAACAGGACAAGCAGTGCAATCGATTTTTAAAAAAGAAAACCATTGGAAAATAGAAACTCAAAACGAAAATTATCTAGTTGGAAAACTCATCTTGGCTACAGGTAGCAATCCGAAAATTTGGGAAATGCTACAACAGCAAGGTCATGCAGTTGTAAATCCTGTTCCTTCCTTATTTACGTTCAATATTAAAGATGCTCGAATTGCGGCATTACCAGGAGTTGCCACACCAGTTTCGGTAAAAGTAAAAGATACTAAACTAACTTCAAATGGCCCTTTATTAATTACACATTGGGGAATGAGTGGACCAGCTATTTTAAAATTATCAGCTTGGGGAGCTCGAATTTTGCATGATAAAAATTATCAGTTCACCATTTTTGTGAATTGGCTCAATGATGTCGATACTGAAGAAGCCGAACAACTTTTGAAAGATTTAAAACAAGAACACGCTAAAAAAACAGTGGCTAAAAAATCACCTTTTGAAGTAAACAATAGACTTTGGGAAAGCTTAGTTCTGGCTTCGAATATTCCTTTAGAAACCAAATGGGCTGATTTGTCGAAAACACAAATTCAAAATTTAGCCAATCAATTAACTCATGCTGTTTTTCAGGTTAATGGAAAAAGTACTTTTAAAGACGAATTCGTAACTGCTGGCGGAATCGATTTAAAAGAAATCAATTTCAAAACCATGGAAAGTAAATTACATGAAAACCTTTATTTTGCTGGCGAAATTGTAAATATTGATGCTATTACAGGAGGATTTAATTTCCAAAATGCCTGGACCAGTGGATTTATTTTAGCAAATGCGATTTAACATAAATTTACCCAAAACGCTCAAAATACTTCAGCAAAAAAAAAGTAATTTTACTTACAAATTTTAAAATTAGATGAAACTAAAATTACTCCTGCTTCTGTTCGCTTGTACTAGTCCGTTCCTTTATTCTCAAACCCATAAATTACTTAGAGGAAAAGTGATGTCGGATAACTTCGTACTCGAAAATGTTGATGTAATCAATAAAGACACACAAACAGGCACTAGAACCAATGAAAAAGGAGAATTTATACTTTCGGCAAGTGTAAACGATAGTATTCTATTTTATGTTAAAGACTATACTTTAAAAGGAATAAAATTAAGTCTAGCAGATTTAGAAACCAATAATATTATTGTCAGAATTGAGAAAACTCCCGAAGAACTGAAAGAAGTTATTATTCATCGGGTGGATATTGATTGGGGATTAGATAAAAAATGGGAAAGACAAAAAAGTGAAGAAGCAGGAGTTCGCAGAAGAGCAAATGCTTTAAAAGTTCAAGGTGTCAATAATGGTACCATTGAGAACGGAATGGATTTTGCGAAAATTGGAAAAATGCTTTTTGGAGGATTATTCAAAGGAAAAAAAGAAAAAGCGGTTGATCCCGAAGAATTTAAAGAAGTAGCTAAAACTAGCTTTGATGAAAAATTTTACACCGAAACTTTACAATTAAAAAAAGAAGAAATAGAACCCTTTCTTACTTTTTGTAATTTTGATCCTGAATCAAAAATCACTTTATCCGAAAATTCAAATGATCTGATATTAATGGATTTTCTTTATAAAAAAAGTATTGAATTCAAGAAAATACACGCTCCAGATTAATTCTTAATTTCAAAATAATGGAAAACGTAAACGAATACATTAGTTCACTTCCTGTTGAAATTCAAAAAATAGTACAAAAAATTAGAAGCATCATTAAAAATGAAGCTCCAGATTGTGATGAAAGTATTTCTTATGGAATGCCTGCCTATAAAACTTTTGGAAGACCATTAGTCTATTTTGCCGCCTTTAAAAATCACATTGGCTTGTATGCAACACCTTCTGGACATGCACAATTTTCAGCAGCACTATCAAAATACAAACAAGGAAAAGGTTCGGTTCAATTTCCACTCGATACTCCTATTCCTTATGAACTCATTCAACAAATAGTGGCATTTAGAGTAAAAGAAAACGAAGGTAAATTCAAGAAATAAAAACAGCTACACTCACCAAATTAATAAATGGAAAAACCTTTAGTTAACAAAGAATACCTACTAGAAAAATTCTCGGGAAAGGGAGGTTGGACTTTTGCGGTGATTCCGGAAATACTACAAGACAAGAACACACCTTTTGGTTGGGTGACCGTTTGCGGAAGCATCGATGATTATGAATTAAAAAATTACAAACTAATGCCAATGGGAAATGGTAAATTATTTCTTCCACTGAAAGCTGCCGTTAGAAAAAAAATAAAAAAAGAGGCTGGCGATTACATTAAAGTCATTTTATACAAAGACGATTCTTCAATCGAAATTCCGAATGAATTAGAATTTTGCTTAAAAGATGAACCATTGGCTTATGAAGGCTTTATCAAGCTAACAAAAGGAACACAAAAAGCCTATATTGATTGGATATATTCGGCAAAAAAAGACCAAACAAAAGTAGACCGAATAGCAACTATGATAAACAAAATCATAAAAGAGTAGAATTTAACTAATAATCCATAAACAATTTCTACAACAAAAAATAATTAACAAGAATTTACATAAACACTAAGTTTTCATTAAGAAGAATCTAATAATTTTACTTTCAAGCTATTAGACCTAAAATCATAAAAATAAAACTACTCAGCACCTTCGTTCTTTTCACCTCTCAATTTAGTTTTTCACAAACGGTAAAAGGAAAAATTGTATTTAATAATTATGCAATTCCAAATGTAGAAGTCATAAATTCGAACTCTCGAACACTAACTGTTTCTGATGCTAAGGGGCGTTTTTCAATTGATGCAAAAACGAATGACATTCTTGTTTTTATAGCTAGAGACTATGAACTAGCAAAAATTGTAATCAATCCTTTAATTATAAATGATAAAGATTTAATCATTGAATTAATTCTAAAACCTGAAGAATTAAAAGAAGTAGTCATAGCAAATATCCCTTCGATTAAATTAAATTTGAAATCAAATTACGAGCAAGAAAAACTGGACGAATATGCTTTAGAAAAAGCTGCAAAAACTCCAAAAATCATAGGTATGAATATGGGAACAATTCCAAATGGAATGGATTTTATTCGCATGGGAAGTGATCTTGCAAAAATATTTAAAAAAGAAAAAGAGCCTCCAAAAAAAGAAAACCCAATAGTCCCGTTTAAAGAGCTTGCTAAAACAAATTGCGATCAAAAGTACTTTATAAATACCTTAAAAATAAAACCAGACGAAATAGAATTATTCCTTGATTTTTGCGATGCTGATCCTAAGTCTAAAACAATAGCAACTTTAAAAAATGTATTGAGTACTATGGATTTTTTACTAGAAAAAAGTATCACTTTTAAAAAACAAATAGTTTTAGAAAAATAACATTTCTATTTTTGAAATTGATTTTTGAAATTGTAATTGATATTGTAACTCTATCTATTCAACCACCAAATACTCGCATTCAACACAGCAGCAAAACTTACCCACGCCAAATAAGGAATAAACAAATATCCTGCTATTTTATTGATTTTAGAAAATTGTAAATAAGTTTCATAAATCATCAACCACAAAACAATAATCTCTATTCCTGCTAACATTGGGTTGCGTAAACCAAAAAACAAATACGACCACAAAGCATTCAATGCCAATTGAATTATAAAAAACACCAATGCTTTTTTAACTTCTTCGGTTATGTCTTTGATGCGATTCCAAACCAATCCTGCAGCAACTCCCATCATAATGTACAACGCAGTCCAAACTGGTGCAAAAATCCAATTGGGCGGATTAAAACTTGGTTTTTCCAATGTTGGATACCAATCTAAAATTGCCGAACGAGTAACAATTCCAGAAAAATAACCAATAGCAAGACATATAACAACGGCAACAAGTATTTTGATAATTTTATTCATTTTTTAGTTTTTATAAACCGTTAAGGTATTAAGAGAATTTAGAAAAAAGCTTAATAAAAATTATTTTCATAGTGATTCAATTCATTAAGAAAAATGGTTAAACCAAAATTACTTAAAAATTTACGAATTTGCGGTAAAATCCAATTCGCATCTAAACTAATAAATCAAAAAAAGTATCTTTGCGCAAATTTTATCATTCATGTTTACAGCAAACGATTTTATTCCGTCTCAATATTCTCAAACTTTAGAAAGCGGTCATTTTCAATGGAGCGCTCCCAGCAACATTGCCTTAGTGAAATATTGGGGAAAAAAAGACAATCAAATTCCAGCCAATCCATCGGTGAGTTTTACTTTGAATAATTGTAAAACGATTACCAAATTGGCTTTTGATAAAAAAAGCATATCGACTGCGCTCGATGTGACAAATGAATTTTCTTTCGATTTGCTTTTTGAAGGAAAACCAAAAGAAGATTTCAAACCAAAAATTCAAAAATTCTTTGAAAGAATTGAAATCTATTTGCCTTTTTTGAAAGACTATCATTTTACTATTGATACCCAAAATACTTTTCCGCATAGTTCAGGAATTGCTTCTTCGGCCTCTGGAATGGCAGCTTTAGCAATGAATTTAATGAGTTTAGAAAAAGCGCTGAATCCCACAATGACCGAAGATTACTTTTATCAAAAAGCTTCTCTTTTAGCCCGATTGGGTTCAGGAAGTGCTTGCCGAAGTGTAAAAGGTCAAGTTGTAGTTTGGGGAAATCAGGCTAATATTGAAGGAAGTTCGGATTTATTTGGTGTCGAATTTCCATATACTATTCACGAAAATTTTAAAAACTATCAAGATACTATTTTACTAGTTGACAAAGGAGAAAAGCAGGTTTCGAGTACTGTGGGACACGAATTAATGCACAACCATCCTTTTGCCGAAAGGCGATTTGCACAAGCACATGAAAATTTAGACCAACTAATTGCTATTTTTGAAAATGGGAATCTGGAAGAATTCATTAAAATAGTCGAAAGCGAAGCACTGACTTTACACGCCATGATGATGACATCGATGCCTTATTTTATCTTAATGAAACCAAATACCTTGGAAATCATCAATAGAATTTGGAAATTTAGAACCGAAACACAAATTCCAGTCTGTTTTACACTCGATGCTGGTGCAAATGTGCATGTTTTATATCCAAATAAGGATAAAGAAAGCGTATTGCAATTTATTAAGGACGAATTAGTTGGCTATTGTCAAAATGGGCAGTACCTTTGTGACGAAATTGGAAACGGAGCTACTCAATTAGAATAATTTATTTAGTATCTTTAAAGTAAATTTTAGATTATGAATATTCAATTAGAAAAGTTAGAATTGATTAAGTTATTGGCAGACACAAATGATGAGTCTATTATTGCGTCCATCAAAAAAATCTTTAATTCAAAGCAAAAAGATTGGTGGGATGATTTATCAGAAGAACAAAAAGCAGATATAAATAAAGGAATCGAAGATTATGAAAATGGAAGATTTTATTCGTTCGATGAAGTAATGAAAAATCATTTATAAAATTAGACAGCTCACTTTTTCAGAAACTGCACTTAAAAATTTAAGAGAAATAAAATTCTACTTAATTTCTAAATGGTCTGAAAGAGTTTTTATATTAAATTTAAAGACAACATAATAAAAACTGTAGATTTAATTTCTAAAAACCCAGAAGCATTTCCAAAATCTGACAAAAATATTTATAAGTGTGTTTTATCAAAACAAACTACGATTTTTTACCGATTTAACTCTACAGAAATTCAAATTCTGTCTGTTTTTGACACCAGACAAAACCCAAATAAATTGAAAGACTTAAAATAAAAATATGAAAGGACCTTTATTTTACTCAAAAATATTACTCTTTGGAGAATATGGAATTATTCGTGATTCTAAAGGATTATCAATTCCTTATAATTTTTATAATGGCGCATTAAAAAAAGAAGAGAACCCTTCTCCTCAAGCCATTGCTTCTAATGCCAGTTTAAAACGTTTTGCCGATTATTTAGAAACCTTAGAAAACGAACAAACGAATTTAGTTTCCTTTGATTTAAAGTCTTTAAAAAATGATATAGATACTGGAATGTATTTTGATTCCAGCATTCCTCAAGGATACGGCGTAGGAAGTAGCGGAGCATTAGTAGCTGCTATTTATGACAAATATGCTCAGAATAAAATCACGATTCTTGAGAATTTGACCCGTGAAAAATTATTGCAATTAAAAAATATTTTTTCCCAAATGGAGAGTTTTTTCCACGGAAAAAGTTCTGGTCTCGATCCTTTAAATAGCTATTTAAGTATTCCTATTTTAATTAATTCGAAAGATCATATTGAAGCAACTGGAATTCCTAATCAAAGTTTTGATGGAAAAGCTGCGGTTTTCTTATTGGATTCTGGAATCATAGGCGAAACTGCTCCTATGATTAATATTTTTATGGAAAACCTTAAAGACAAAGGATTCCGTGCTATGTTGAAAAACCAATTTGTAAAACACACTGATGCTTGTGTAGAAAATTTCCTTGGTGGAGATATGAAATCCTTGTTTACCAATACTAAAAAGCTATCTCGTGTCGTTTTAAATCATTTTAAACCAATGATTCCGGAACAGTTTCATGAAATTTGGCAAAAAGGAATTGAAACCAATGATTATTATTTAAAATTATGTGGTTCTGGTGGAGGTGGTTACATTTTAGGATTTACAGAAGATTTAGAACGTGCTAAAGCTTCTTTGAAAGATTACAAATTAGAAGTAGTTTACCAATTTTAAAATAATTTCAGTAAAAATAGATTCAGAGAAAATTTAAATGCTCAATAGAAAAAACAAACTTTTAGCGTTAAAGATTATCAGTTTGTTCTCTGTAGTAAGAGGCTATAACATTCCAGTTATCATTCTGGCACAATACTTATCAGCTATATTTATTCTTGCACCAGAGATAAGAGCATTAGATATTTTACTCGATTTGAATTTGTTTTTAATAGTTTTTGCTTCTTCTATAACCATAGCTTCAGGTTACATTATCAATAATTTTTATGATAGCCGAAAAGACTTAATCAATCGTCCTAACAAATCTATGCTAGATCGATTAGTGAGCCAAAGTACCAAACTTAAGGTTTATTTTTCACTGAATTTGGCAGTTGCCTTAATTGCTTCTTTTATATCCTGGCGGGCTTTTTTATTCTTTTCAGCTTATATTTTCCTGATTTGGTTTTACTCTCATAAAATCAAAAAATATCCTTTTATAGGAAACTTAATGGCAGCTTTACTAGCCGTACTCCCATTTTTTGCTATTTTATTATATTATTACACCAAACTCCCGATATACGAAATAGAAAATTACAAAAATCAGTTTATGGTCATTTCGGCACATGCCACTTTTTTATTCTTATTATTGCTTGTACGGGAAATGATTAAGGATTTAGAAAACATAACAGGAGATTTGGTCAACAATTACAGAACAATTCCAATTATTTATGGTGAAAGACGTTCCAAACAGCTTATAACAGTATTAACCATAGCAACTATCCTTCCAGTATATATTTTAATCGATATTTATGATGTGGGCTACATGGATATTTACTTTTATGCCTGCTTGATATTCTTGATTTTCTTCCTGCTCTATTTATGGAAATCCAATAAAAAAGGACAATTCTTATTGCTGCATAATGTATTAAAATTTCTTATTGTGGCTGGCGTATTTTGTATTGTGCTCATCGATCCAAGCGTATTGTGGCATGGAAAAAAACTGCTTTTATCTTTTTAAAATAATTTAAAAATCACAGAACTTACTTATTCACAAGTCAGTTAGTGTTTTATAATTCGTAATTCTCAATTAGCAACTATATAAATACTATCTTTGCAAATTCGAGGACTAGATAGTCCTAACTGACGAAGTAAATTATAGATTATTATGAATAATAAGGAAGGCAACAATAAAAGAGGAGGTTCAAGACCAAGCTCTAACAAGCCAAAACCTGCGATGCAAAAAAGGGCACAAGGGCCTAAAAAAGCAAAAGTAACCGCGAAAGTGGCTGAAGAAGCTGCTAAAAAGATAGAGAAAAAGCCAAATCAAGCTCCTAAAAGAGCAAAAGCAAAAGACGAAATTCGTTTGAACAAATATATTTCCAACTCTGGGGTGTGTTCCCGTCGTGATGCCGATATCTACATTCAATCTGGAAACGTAAAAGTAAACGGTATTCCTGTAACTGAAATGGGCTATTTAGTAAAGCCAGGAGATGATGTAAATTTTGATGGAGTAAAATTGACTCCAGAGAAAAAAGTATACATTCTATTAAACAAGCCAAAAAACTTTACTACTGCACTTGACGAAGGTCAGGAATATAGAAATGTACTAGAATTAGTAAAAGGTTCAACTACTTCAAAAATTGCTGCTGTAGGGAGAATGGATAAAAACACCACCGGTCTTTTATTGTTTACCAATGATACCGATATGATTAGAAAGTTTTCGCTGCCTAATCAAAAATCATCTAAAATTTACCAAGTTTCCTTAGACAAAAACTTAAAATTTGAAGATTTAGAAAAAATTAGCAAAGGATTAGTACTAGACGGACACCGCGTTTTTGTAGAAGAAGTAAGTTATATTGAAGGAGAAGCAAAAAGCGAAATTGGATTAAAGTTAAAAACATCCAATGTAAAAGTAGTTCGAAATATTTTTGAACATTTTGATTATGATGTCTTACGTATTGACCGTGTTGCCTTTGCAGGTTTGACTAAAAAGAACCTACCAAGAGGAAATTGGAGATTACTTACGGAACAAGAAATTATTAATTTGAAGAATACTTAAATATTTTTTATAACATATCAAAAAAGCCGCATCAAAATATAAAATTTGATGCGGCTTTTGCTTTTTAATTAATTTATGGAAAATATTCTTAAACGAAAAAAAGCCATTTCAAAATTTTGAAACGGCTTTTCTCCTATAAATTATTCAATCTACTTATTACCAATTAAATGGCAAATACCAGTTATTTGGATTCATTAATTTAGCTTTTACATTAGCCGCTTCTGGATTTCCTTCTCCATTTAATTTTTCAAAAATTTTATCTGCTAAGAAAGAAGGATCATTTCTACGTCTGGCTACACGCACTAAATCTTCCCAACGATTTCCTTCATAAGCAAGATCAAGAGCAGCTTCATTAATCAGGTTGTTTTCAATAGAAATCAAACTATCCCCAACAACTGGTGCTGCAGGAAGATTAGCACGTCTTCTTATTCCACCATTTCTATGCCAGTTAGCTCTAAATCTTGGAAAATCACCCTGACGTGCATCAAAATCGTAAGGATAAGGCTCTTTTGTTTGCATGATATTAGTTACATTTCCTGATGTATTACTCACACCTCCACGATTGTATTCAACTTGAAAACCATTATTAAGTATGGCACTTGCTATACGATGTTTGTTATCACGGTTGGCTGCTTCGGCATAACGTAAATGTAATTTAACAGTTCTATACAAAAACCAATCTCCATTATTTGCAGGACCAGTAAGATTTGCATCACTTTTGTATTGGTATTTCATAATCACAGGGTCATTACCTTCCATCAAATAGGTTAATTTACTACCTCTTGCATCATAAGGTATAGCTACTTGTTTGTTACTATTCCATAAATCTATGGATGCTTGTGAGGGTTTAGCCAAATAATCCCCTTTGGATTTAGAGAATAATTTAATAAAAGGATTATTCCATGAAAGATTACTAGTGAATGGTATTGACCAAATCCATTCTGTATTCCACAATGCATCTCTAGTCCTACTAAACATCGAACGCCAACCAAATGTATTGCCAGTTATCAAACTAGATGCATTCTCAGCTTGAGAATACCTTACAAAATAATTGTTATTAGGATTGTTCCCGTCACCAAAGATACTGATACGATACGATTCATAACGCTCCGTATCGTTACTACTAGTACTTGCAGTTTCCATAACATTTTTATAATATGAGGCCGCTGTAGTATAATTTGCTTTCCATAAATGTAAATCTCCCAACAAACATTCTTTATTAATAAAAAATTTAGCTGTAGAATATCCGTCAACATTGGTTACCATAGTGCTTTGTGCATTGTATGGTTTTTTGTACTCTAAACCTTCTGAAAAAGCAATCAATTTATCCAATAGTTCTGAAAAAGGAATTCGAGGATATTTAGTAGCATTTTTAGCATCTTCTAATGTAGAAATAGGTTCAGTGATATAAGGTACACTACCAAAATGAATTCCTAATTGAAGATACACCCAACTGCGAATACAGCCAACATCAGCATAGCGTTGATTGTATTGATCTTGAGTAAAACGCTTTTCTGCAAGCATGATATCAAAGTTCTTTAAGATATCATTGCAGTTATTAATCACCTCATAAAAAGGTTTAGGACTAATATAGGGATTATCTTGACTTACATTATGTTCCGAAAGTTGCTTTAAAAAAGTAGATGATTTGTTTGTTGTAGTCATCAAATCGGCACGTATTTCGTTTAAAATAACATGCTTATCAGCCAAACCAACAAATTTACCATAAAGACCAAAAACAGCAGCATCAGCATCTGTCACAGTTTCATACGCATTTTCTTCTATTAAACTAGTTTTTGGCTCTACATCTAGATAATCTTGACAAGAGTTTAAACATAGCATAAAAACAAAAGAAGCAATAAGTGTAGCTCTCTTTGAGGATTGAAATATAATTGATTGTATCATTTGTAAAATTGTATAAATAATAAATTAAAGTCCTAGACGCAAACCTAGCTGTATGCTTCGAAATTGAGGAGCCATTCCGATATCAACACCTTGTCCAAATAAAGAAGAAGTTGCACTAAATTCTGGATCAAACCCTAAATACTTGGTAAAAACAAATAGATTATTAGCGGTGGTATAAATTTTAATGTATTTAATATACTTCATTTTTTCCACATTAAAATCATAACTAACAACCAAGGTCTTTAAACGCAAATAAGAACCATCTTCAATCCAACGATCTGAAAATTCTGAATTCCCCATTGGGTCTCCAAAAGCAGCTCTTGGAATATTAGTTTGTTGACCTTCTGCTCTCCAACTATTTGCCACAGCAATACTTTGGTTATCATAACCACTCATTTTTTCTAAATTGTAACGCAATCCGTTGTACAAATCATTTCCAACAGAAAAATTGAATTGAGCATTAAGGGTAAAACGTTTATAAGTAAAGTTACCATTGAAACTACCGAAGAAATCAGGGTTTGGATTACCTATAACTTTACGGTCTTTATCATCAATAATCTTATCATCATTTTGATCAACAAAACGCATATCACCACCCTTGAACGCCGTTAATTCACCCGTTTCACTTATTCTTGACAATCCATCAGCTGTAGCCTCTTGTGTTGTACTATACACACCGTTTGTTTGCAAACCATAAAATAAGTTAGCATCCATACCAGTACTAGTGATATAAGTTGCACCTGCAAAATTGCTCAATATATCACCATTTGGCAAGTTTAGAATTTTATTTTGATAGGTAGCAATGTTTAAACCAAAATCAAAAGTAAAATCAGGAGATGAAATAACCCTAGTATTCAATGAAGTTTCAGCTCCAGTTGTTTTCATAGCACTATTATTTGCTAATATGCTATTAAACCCAGAAACAGTACTAATATTCTGAAAAGTAGTCATATTGTTTGTTCTCTTACTAAAGTAATCTACTGTAAAATTTAGCCTTTCTTTTAACAAACCAAAATCGGCACCCAAATTATATTGACGTTGGCGCTCAGGCTTCAAATCAGGGTTACCAATATTACCTAAAACAAGTCCTTGAAATCCCAAAAATCCTTGAGAAACATACTGCTTTTGTGCAATATAATCACTGAAGCCATCATTTCCAGTCTCGCTTACAGAAGCTCGTAGCTTTAAATAATTGATAATCTCCGAATTTTTAAGGAATTTTTCGGATGAAACCATCCAAGCTCCAGATATAGCTGTCATTAAAGACAACCTTTCTTTACCATTCATACCGTCACCAAAGCGACTAGAACCATCCACAGCATAAGAAGCTGTTAAAAAATATTTATTTCTAAAGTCATAATTGGCATTGGCATAAATATTTAACCAATTCGTTTCAGCCAAACCTCCGCTGATAGGATTGGAAAGAGATCCAGTTCCAATAAAAGTAAAATCGTCAGTAGGAGAATTAAAGGAACGAACATAGTCATTTTCAGATTTACTAGATTGAGCTCTAAATCCAAGACGAGTTACTATATTATGATCATTTCTTAAATTTTTGGAATAGTTCAAATAGGTATCAACAAAATAACTTTGATAGCTTTGCGCATCACTTCCAGACTGATTTTTTACAAGAAAATCACCCAATAGTAGATCTGTAACACCTCTATCTGGTGTAAAGAAATTTTCTCTCTCCTTGTTAAGCGTTAAGCCTAGAATACTGTTTAAATTCAATGAATTATTTAAAAGATAACTAAATTTTAAGTTACCAAAAAAGCGGTAATTATTATTATTGGCAATCCCTTTGGCTAAAATAGCGTTCGGGTTTGAACGATTAAAAATATCAACATCAGATAGTATAGGAGAAACATTACCTAAATCGTCTATTGCATTTGTACTCAAAAAAGGTGCTTTGATTAAGGAAGAATACAACGGACTGACATAATTCTCACCGCCTTGAGCCCACTGTTTTTGAATATTATTAATAAAAGATAAATTGGCATCAACATTAAATTTTTTTGTCAATTTTAATGAAGCATTTAAACGAGTTCCATAACGTTGTGTATTGGTCCCTCCAACAATACCATCAGAATCAAGGTAATTTAATGAAAGCCCGTATTTTGCAATTTCATCACCACCACGAACCTTTAAATAATAGTTTTGATTCATCGATTGTTGCAGTACTTGATCTTGCCAATCGGTATTGTTTTGATATAAATAATAACCTGGAGAACCAGCCGTATCATTTAAAAAAGGCAAACTAGCTACCTGTTGCTGACTCAAGCCTGCTGAACTAGTGAGTCTTGTAAAATGTGTACGCAAACCATTAGCATCCAATAAAGGATAATTTTCAGGACGTTCATTTACACCAGCATACATTGCAAAATCAATTTTTGTAGTAACCTCGGTAGGACGATTGGTAGTTATGTTGATAACACCGTTTGAGCCTTTGCTACCGTAGAGGGAGGTACCGTCTTTAATAACAGTAACATCCTCAATGTCTTTAACATCAATATTAGCAAAAGGTGAAGAAACATTGTTTGAAATAATTCCTGACCCATAGTCCTCGTCGTCATATATCATTCCATCTACTACGATTAGAGGCTTATTAGTACCATACAAAGAGCTAAAACCACGTAGAGATAGATTATTACCTGCTCCTGGTGTCCCAGAGTTACGAGTAACATTCAATCCAGAAACTTTACCTTGCAAAAAAGCACCAACGTTTTCATGAGAAGGATTTGACCACTGATTTTGATTGAAATTGACAACAGTAGCAGCTTGCGTGGTATTGTATTGCATAATATGCCCACTAGCCGAATTTGATAATTGATAAATTTGTGAATAATTAGACTCATTCATGAAGATTTCCAAACCTAACTTTCGGTTCTTCACAGGGAACACTTTAGTCTGAAATTCCTGTCCACTAATTTTTAAAACAGCGTCATAATTAGGAACAACAATCGTGAAACTTCCATCATCTTCTGTAAATGTTGAAGTAAAATTTTCTACAGCGACACTAATTCCAGACAAGGGCTTTTTACTTTTAGCATTGAACACAGTACCTTTTATAGTGTATCCATTCAAAATTAATTTTGATGAAGGTATTGAAGTTGCAGTAGAATCTTGTGCTTCTTGAGCATGCAATTGCACAAAAAACACAGATGCAATACATGCGTAAACAAAGCCACTCGATTTTATAATTTTTAGCATAACCAATTTTTTTTATAATAATATTTATTTAACTACTGGAACAATTTTTAAATAATCTAAAGCAAGAGAATTCTGATTATTAGTAGCTGTATTAGCACCTAATAATGTTAAATTTAATATGTTGCCAGATTGTAAAGGTGTAAAATCACCAACAAGAACCTCGTTAAAATCATTAATTGGTACAGGAGTATAAGCTAATGTTTTAAGGGGATTAACAAATGTAAAAGTAGAACCGGTTACGACATAATTGCCTCCAATCGATATAGTTTGACTAAAAACAGTTGTTTTATTATTTATGGCACGCCAATGTACTCTATAGGTAGTGCTGTATAGATCTTTTAACCTGTTTTGATACACAAGCCTTGGCAATGCAGAACCAGGATTCAAAACAAAAACATCATTAATATTTTCAGCACTGGGTAAGAAAAAATCCCTAGTAATAGATGCTATACTATTACTCATATTAAACCTTAAATCAAAACTCTCTCCTTGAATTACAATTGGCACTAAACGTTTGTCCATTGGCACATCCACCTTTTTCATGATGTAAACAATACCGTTACTCAAGCGAATTGGTTCTCCAACAATTTGAGTTTTATCTACAGCGTATTCTACGCCAAAGCGGGAGGTTAAAGTGCTTGGTAATTGACTCGGTTCATATTTTTTGTTGAAAACCATATCACGAACCGTAAAATACTTCGCATAAGTAGCAGTTGAATCCGTTGTAGATTTAATAGTATAGGCTTTCATTTTGTCTGTTTCTTCTGTATAGCCATCATTTTCCATCAAAAAGAGCGTGTAAGAATTCTTTTCGTTATTCAAATTATACACATTGGTTAAAAAAGAATTCGTCAACGAATCGGACAAATAACCTGCACCAACAGATTCAGACAATACTTTTTTTACAGAATCTGCTTGATAAATATTAAACTCTTTCAAAGCAAGCAAATCAGCACTCATCATAGATGTTGCGGATTGTGACGCAACAAATTGCCATATATTGAGCTTAGGCGTAAGCGGTTTATCAATAACATGGTAGATCCCGTTAGAAGCTAACATGTCAGCTTTAATGATAGTTGCATCATCAATAGTAGAGCTACCCTTGAGCATTAAAAACTTCTTGCTCTGCATCTCTATTTGAACTTCATCGTTATCACGAACCGATGAATAAGAAGTCAATGCAATATGATTGCCTACAAATTGCTTTAGGGCAACCGGATCATTTATGATTGAAACAGGTACTTGACTCATGGCTGCATTCGAAGGAACAAAAACTGTGAAATTTTTAGAAGATGCCAAAACCTTATCGTATCCAGTTGCTGTCAAAACTTTTGAAAATTCTGAAAACTCACTAGAGCTATTAATCGCTTCTACTAAACTTTTATCAATGTTTGCTTCATTAGCGGTATTCCTATCGTTCCATGGATCGGAACAAGAAAAAGCTATCAGCATTAATACTGCTACAGCAATATTTTTATAAAAAGAATGAAATTTAATCATTGAGGAAAATTTGAATTAATAAAATAAAACTTGAAAATTAATTTTCTGGCTCTCCAGGGCTAGGTTTTGGAACTAAATTACTTTGTCCAGGAACAGGTAGACCTTTTCTAAATTTTGGCCAAATCTGATCCATATCTACCGGACGGAATTCAACCAAATCAAAACTATCAGCATCAGCACCACCACAACCTGAACAATTATCGGTTACAAATTTAATTTTTTGTCTTCCTGTTGTTTCTACATCAACAATTCCTACCAATCTTGAATAAAGCCTGTCACCTTGAACATGCGGATATATGTATCTTTTGTAGCCTTGCGTTTCTAACACATTATCAGGAATACCCGAAGTAGTATTGTTTGGATCGTTTGGAAGTTCTCTTTGATTTATTATCCTTGAAGTAATTTTACCATTGAACCAAAGTCTTGTAGTAGCTGATGCTCTTGGACTCTGACGATATGAAACCCAAATTTTATAACGTCCTTTAATAATTACAGGTGTAGTAACCTCTATATCATTCGCTCCTGAATTAGTAACTCGAAAACGAAAAATATTCAACAAATCACCGTTGACAGAAGATGCAACTGGAGCCCATTCGATCGGATAAGTTGGATGTCCTGTCCACTGAATATCTTTGAAACTACCGCGACCAAAACCAAACTTAACTCCTCCTGGTTTTCTGTAGTTAGCTACATTAGCAGCAAATTCAGGCTGGTCACAAAGATCAAAATATACAGGCAAAGGAAAACGCTTGATGATAGTGAAATTAGTATCAACTGTGTGTAAAACACCATTGGAACAAGTCAAATCACTTGTTGGCCTAAGGACAGAAAAACCAGGTTCCAAAACTCCATTAAAAGTGTCACGGTTAAGGAAAATTTCACCACCAATTAATTTTGAACTAATAACTTCAGAGGGTGCTTTAGTCTCAAATACTGGTGTAACAGCAAAATCTGCAAGATAGTTCAATTTCGGTATTACGTGATATTGAACGTATAAATTCAAACTATCCGCTGTATTGGTTGGATCACCAAGGTGACTGTAACGTATTTTTAAATTGTCGAGTGTATTAAGTGTTAATTCCACCTTAGTTTTAGGATTAGTCCATTTAGTGTTATCGTAAACTTCATTAGACTGTGCTAAAACGGTTAAAAAGCTACCCACTTTATTAGCGTCAAATGTTAAAGGTTGGTTTAATTTTTCGAACCAGCCAGTAGCCTTAAGAACTTCAGTAAATAAAGATAATTCTGGATTTTCTTCAATTGTTTGAGCCAATGTTTTATTGGCAACGCTTAACACTTTATCAGTAATATGCACTACTGCGTTACCTAATTCTAAATTTGATGTAAGAATTTTAGCTTCTTTATTTAAAGTCCTAAAAGATTCACCATTTACCACTGTGTTTCCTGTAATAATAAATTGCCCCAATAAAGTTGGGTTAAATAATTTACCATCTGTAAAAGAAGCAGTGGTATATTTGGTATCGATAATATGTAATTTCACTACTTTTTTTAAGTCTTCAATAGGTACTTGAGTCAAAGAAGTAAAACCTAAATCTTTAAGATAATTGTTTACAGCATCATTATTGGGAATAAATACAGTAAATGTACCATAAGTATTCATATAAGAAGCATAATTAGTAAGATCTAACATTTCCAAAAACAAGGAATATTCTTCGTTATCACGCAGGAATTCAGTAACGTTTTGTGTTTCGTCAGTAGTTTCTTTAAACTTAAGTTCTGTACAGCTTTGTAAAAGCAAAAAAGCGATAAAGAAGAAAAAAACGGATAACAAACGAGGTAATCTTGATAATTTTTCCATGGCTTGATTAGTTTATTATTTGTAAAAAGGGTTTTGAACAAGGGCCTTATTAACCTGAAGTTCAGAAAAATGTATTGGGAAATAATGACTGTTATTGTCTTGTAGTTTTGACACAATAGACTGAATACTTGTAGGTGGCGCATTCTCGGTAGCAACATCAATTAATAGCTGTCTACGCTCATAACCATTGGCTTTTGCAACACGCAATAAGTCAAACCAACGTTTACCCTCAAAAGCTAATTCTCGTGCACGTTCTTCCATTATATAATCAATAAGAGCAGGAACTTCAGAAGCACCCGGAGTTCGTTCAGTAGCTTCTAGCGCTCTACGGTTCGTTCGTAATTCGGAGATAATATCTAAAGCAATTTGACCTTGTTCAAGTCTAGCAGCAGCCTCTGCCTTCATTAATAAAACATCAGCATAACGATATACAAACCAGTGTGTGTTGCTTTCATTTCTATCTTTAGATTCAGTATTATTCAAACCAGTGTATTTGTAAATCGCACCGGTTGAACCAATTACTGCTGCTTGATCACCTCTATAATCTCTGTTAGATGGAACATCAAAATCAATTCCATAAACATTTTCCATAATTAGAGGAGTGGCTCTCACTTGAGGAAACACATTTAATAAATCGTTTAATGGATTTTGAACAAGAAGACTGAATTGCAATTCAAAAATACTTTCAGTTGAATTACCAACAGCAAAAACTCTATTAAACCAAGTACTGCCCCCAGTATTGATCAAAGCAAATTTATTTGATTTTACAATTTCATCAGTAGCATCAAAAGCCTTTTGGTACTGCTCCGTCCACAAATAGACATCTGCTAATAAAGCATTGACAGAATAAACTGTAATTCGTCCTTTGTTATAAGCATTATTACCATAATCTTCTGTAGCGTAGGTTTTTGCAAGTTCCAAATCTTTGATCACTTGATCAAAAACAACACTCTGTGGCGATGTTGGTAATTGATAATCTTGAGAATCAGAAAGTGATGCGTCTAATTTCAAAGGAACATCCTTGAAAGATCTAGCAAGAGTAAAATACAAATAAGCTCTAATAGCCAATGCTTCTGAAAGAAAGTTATTAAGTTGTGTTTGAGAAAATGTTGGATCTAAATTCTTGACATTGGGAGCCAATTCAATCACTGTATTGCAATAATTGATAGAACGATAAAAGATATCCCAATCGACAATAGAATTCGTTGGTAATACATTGGTATTCAATATATCTCTAATCTCATCATTAGCGTTATTCCCTTCCGATACTAAACCGCCTCTTAACTCTCCATAGTAAAAAAGTTTATTAGTTAAGTTTCTGTCTAACAAGGACGTATAAATCCCTATAACAGCAGCCTGTACATCTTCTTTGGTTTTCCAAAATTCATCACGAACAATACCGTCTTGAGGGCGTAAGTCCAAATAATTATCACATGAAGTTGTTGCTAGTAAAGCGAACAGAGCAAGGATAGATAGTTTTATTTTAGTTTTCATATATATATAATTAAAAACGAGTAGATAATCCAAACGAAAATCTTTGTGTTGGTGGAGTTGCAGCATTGTCTATAGTAATTCCAAAAATACCTCTTTCTCTTCCCACTTCGGGATCTTGTCCGCGATAATTAGTGAGAGTAAACAAATTGTCAGCTGTAACATAAAAATTAAGAGCCTCTAGCCCCATTTTGTTGATAAATTCTTTTTTGAAAATGTAATTGAATGTTACAGTTCGCAAACGAACAAAGGAACCATCTTCTACATAACGATCGGAACCCAACCAGTTGAAACCACCACCTAAAACAGCTCTTGGCATATTAGTCACATCACCAGGATTACGCCATCTTGAAAGGACAGCTGTACTTTGATTATCGTAATTATGCATATTTGTCGTGGTCATATCAGTACCATTAACTATATCAAACCCTAAACGATAAGAAAAGAAAAATGATAATTTGAATTGATCTTTCCAAGAAAAATTTGTTCCAAAACCTCCAGCTAATTTAGGATTACTATTTCCTAAATACACTACGTCTCGAGAATCAATATTACCATCTTTGTTAATATCCTCATAAATAGCATCACCTGGCTGGAAAACATAAGATGACGCTGGATAGTTAAAACGCATAAATACCGTTTCACCATTAGGTCCTGTAATTATATCTCCACCTGCATCACGAGCCAAAGTAGCGTCTAAATCTTTATACACTCCCTTAAATCGGTAACCGTAAAAAGAACCAAAAGGATTATCCACTTGAACAAAACGCTTAAAAGAACCATTCACAATTGAGGAACCGCTTTCAGTAGGTACAAATTCAGACATTTCCTTGATAACATTTTGATTACTGGAAATATTAAAGTTAAAATCAATTTTCCATTGACCCGATTTATATGGGGTAGATATCAATCCTATCTCCCAACCAGAATTCTGTAAAGTACCTACATTTTGGTTTGAAAGAGTATTGAATCCTGAAATGGATGGAACTTGTAAGTTGGCAAAGAACAAATCTTTTGTTAAATTACTATAGACATCAACATCTAACATAACACGATTATTAAACATATTAAGGTTAAATCCTAAATTTCTTCCAATAACGGTTTCCCAACGCAAATTAGTTAACTCCATGTTGTTTGGAACAACCCCATTTAAATCAATGTATGGGTTTGCGGATGCACTGTAGGTGTTAAAGAAAGTATAATCGTTTCTTGGTGCATTACCAGCATGACCATAGCTTAAACGCATACTAAAATCATCAACAAAGTTTGCTTTTTGCATAAATGATTCTCCAGAAATCCTCCATCGCGCAGAAGCTGATGGAAAATAACCATATCTATTTTTACCTGTTAGTTTTGAATTTCCATCACCACGAATCGCGACATTCACAATATAACGGTCTAACAATCCATATTGGGCATTTAAAACAGCACCAACACTTCTTCCTTCACCATATCCTTCATTCCTAATAACAGAGGTAGTTCTTGAAGGTATGGATGTGTCTGTAAATAAAGAGGACGCTGTATTCGTGTTACGGAAGAAAACACTTCCACCACGGCTATCATTAGTTTGAATAGAAAGAACAGATTGTAGTGTTTGGTTTTTTCCTATTGTAGGAGTAAATAATAGATTTGTTTTAGTATTTAAAACAGCTGAATCATCTGTAAGTTCAGAGGTAGAATTCACATTAGGCGAAGTAAACAACAAACCAGTAGCGCTTTGAGGTTCAATAACTGTAGTCTTTCTGTTACTAAAGTCAAATTGAACATCAAATGTCGACATAAGCAATTTTGGCACTAAATCAACCCTAACATTAAAATGGGGAACAATTCTATTTTCAACCTGTTCGTTAGTAGCTAAATTAGCAATAGCAACAGGATTAAGGCTGCGTTGCACATTATTTAACGGTAAAAAATAATTTGGTGTTAACTCTCCTGCCTCGTTGTATTCATAAATACTCATATTAGGCATTTTTCTAAAAGCAATTCCACGCAGACGATCGCCATCGTTTGTACCGAAAGGATTAACAGAATTTCTATTGGTTGTAGAATTAGTATAAGCAAAGTTTGCACGGAAACTAATTCTATCAGAAACTTCATAATCCAAATTCAAACGGGCATTAACCCTTGTAAATCCAGTTCCTACTGTTACCCCTTTTTGATCAAAGAAACCAACAGAAGTAAAATATTTTGCTTTTTGCCCTCCACCCTGTAAGGATAAATTATGCTCATTGGACACACCTGTCTGGGTGATAGCATCTAACCAATCTGTATTATTACTATAATTTTTAAAATAATACACATCTTGTGGATCGTACTGGAATTCCTTTACTGTTAAGGTATTTAGCGGAACTCCTCGAAAATTCATAAAAGCTTCGGGAATTAATTGTGAATATTGATCCCCCGAAAGCATAGGAATTGCTTTTGGCACTTTGGATAAAGTACCTCTAAAAGTATATGAAATTTTGGGAGCAGAAACAGATCCACGTTTGGTAGTAATTAATAAAACACCGTTAGCGGCTCTTGCACCCCAAATTGCAGTTGCTGCTGCATCCTTTAGAATGGTAATCGTTTCAATATCGGTTGGCGCAACATTTAACAAGGCAGCATACCCTTGATCATCTGCGGTAGCGAAATTAAAATCAGAAGGCACGGGAGTTTCAAAAGGCATACCATCAACAACAATCAAAGGATCTTGGGATCCCGAAATAGAAGATGTACCACGAATACGAATCTGCATACTTGCACCTGGATCTCCACTGGATGCAACAATATCTACACCAGGCATACGTCCTTGCAATGCTTCGTCAATTGAAGCGGCTTGAGTTTGAGCCAAATCAGCGGCATTAATAGTAACGGAACTGGTGGTACGATCTCTTTCAGCTATTCTCATCAAACCATTATCAGTAGACTTTTTGGTTGTAACGACTATACTTTTTAATTCTTCTATAGTGGACACCAATGTTACCTTAATGTTTTTTGACGCACCAATGGTAATCGTTTTGGTTTTGTAACCAATGGCAGAAATTACCAATTTGTGATTAGCATCTTTAAGTTTTATGGCAAAACCACCATCTAAATCGGTTATTACACCCCCAACAGTTCGGTTTTCATTATCTCGTTCAGCAACTGTAACCCCTGGAATAGGAAGATTATCACCTGAATCTAAAACTTGACCACGAATTAGCTCTCCATTCACAGTTTGTGAAATTGCTGGAATAGCTAACAGAAACAGTAAAACGACGGTTATTTTTGAAAATATAGTATTAAATTTTTGTATCATGTTATTCCGTAAGTTTAAGGTAGTTGTCAACTAAATGAATTAAGGATCGGTCAGCTAAATTGTTGCTACTTGCAGGTATAAAATTAGCAGTAGTACCTGAATTATCACTAAATTTTAAATTTTTTGCTTCACTGTTAATATTTACATAGGTCTTTTCCCCTTTAGAATCTCTTCTTAAGGTTTCAAAAAGCCCATTGGTTAGATTATCATTTGAAGCTGTTCTCGCTACAATTATATGATATCTAATGAAATCAGCTATTAAATCCCTTTGACCAGCAATAGTAGTTGTTGGTGATGCAGGTAAAACTCCATCAGTAACTGCTTTTGCTATTGCTGCATTATTTGGTACAATAAATGTGTAGCTAGTTCCTAAATCAGTACCATCGATCTTTCCGTCTGATGCTCTATAAATATTGGAATTACGCAAATAATTAAAAAAACTACTGTATTGTGCGTTTTGCGTGGCCAACCTACTTATCGCTAAACCTTGAAATTCTGTTGAAAATTCAGGGAATTTATCGATAAAATAAGTAATTCCATTTTCTTGTCTTTCTGAACCTAAAATATTTACTGCATTTCCAGCCACGATTGTACCAGCTGCGTATATTTTATTATTGTCCCATTGAATATATTCACCAAACAGTTCGTTATCACCTGTTCTGATAACCCCTGAAGTAGTTGCAATATTATCCAATTCTCCGTCTGGTGTTGGAACAATACAATTGTAAAAAAGTCGCAATAACCGGTTTCTTGCAGCTGTTCCGGTTTCTGAAATGGCTCCGTTTGGTGACAAATATTCCCAACGCAGCTGAATTGTATTATAACTGTACCCTAGAGCTTGAAGAACTGAATCACTTGGCAAAAACAATGTAAACTTAGAATCTATGTTACTAACAATTTCTCTGTAACCAGACCCGTCATTAAATAATCTTACAGCTAATGAGTAATTTGGATTCAAATAAGCCGATGTATAGACACTATAAAAGATATTTGATTTTTGTACTTTATTTGTACCAATAAAGAAACCATTACTCAATACTTTTTTATCTTCAACATCAGTAGCAAAGTCAAAACGCAATTCTTCTTTTAATCCGTTTTGATACTGACCTTTTAACGAAGGCCAAACTGCTCCAGCAACCATGTGTGCATTTACTAAGTCTTGAAATACATATTGTGGCAACTCTTCATATTTAAAATGCTTAGTTAGCACATCTCTGATAAAAATCTGCATTGCGTCATTATTAGGAGCTAACAAAGTATAGGCATCATTTTGACCATCATTATCAACTGCCTTAAGATAATTTTCATTATTAGGAGAAAAAACTAAATTAGGATTGTAAGTCTTTACAAAAACATCTTCGGAATTCCCTGAAAAATTTCTGTAATTGTTTGTCATTAAAGGGCTAAATGGATATGTTACAAAATTCTTTTGTAAAATATCATAGAAGATACTGTAATTAGGATCTGATTTTAAATGCACATCAATACTATTTAAAGGAAGAGAAACTTCAGTCACTTCCTGTATCACGCCATTTTCAGCTATAATATTGGCCTCTTTAATAAAACCACCCAATACATTAAAATCAGTAAAAGTAGCATTTGGATAGAAAAAATTATAGTCACTAGCATTTAGTTTTTTTGCAGCAAAATATTCTTTATCGAAATAAGTAATATACTTGTTATTATTGTCAATAACAGGCACGCCATTAACAGTTGCATTCAACAGCCCACCATTTCTATTAACATCAACTATTAAACGTCTAACTCCATCAAAACCCATATCATATTTAAATCCGTCGTAATAAGCCGTTCTTCTTCTAAAAGCTTGATCAATTATCCAACCGGTTCCTGATTGATAATCTGAAAGCTGGTCCGTACGGAAGGCATTAAATACAAGCGCATATTTCACAATTTTAGATGCAGTAGCATCATCTATCTTACTTACATCAGATATGCCATTATCTTGGAAAAATTTAGTAAACGCTTCATCATTAGGAGCAAATAGAGTCCAATATCCTGATTTACTCAAAATATCCTTATATCCTGCTTTTTCAATTAAGGTTGTAAAGTTCTTAAAATTACCTAGCTCCTCCAATCTTTGATAAATAGGATCTTCCAAATAATCTGGACGCGCATAGTATTCATCAAATACGTCTCGACTACAACTGGCAAATAACGCCAGAAGAGGTAGAATTAATAAATAGTAGTTAAATTTTCTCTTCATTGTTTGGTTAGCTTATAAAGTGGTGAATAAATATTTGTGTTTTTTTTAACTCTTTTTGTTAATTTTTAACTTTTCAAATTTATATGTTCAACTTAATACATCTATCCTGTTGTATCCTGTTTTTTTATATATATTTAAAAAAAAGTCTAAATTAAATACACATATTGCATTCTATTAACTAATAAAATATCAATAAAAAGTAGTTGAATTTAGTGAGAAAAGCCGTGTTCTCTAGAATTTAACACAAAGGCTAAAACTCATGTATATCAATTTAACATATATTTTGTAATTTTTTAAAAAAGAAAATAAATTGAAGTATTTACTAGTTGTTAAGAATTATTAAAAATTAAACTTGCTGTTTTGTTAAGAATTTTCAACTTTGTTTTTTGAAGATTAAACATTCTGTGTCGAAAATGGAGTGTATTTACTTTTCTAAAAAAAAGCAGACCAAAGTAATTTGATTTTTCATCAATTAAATTTAGCCTTTAAAAACTATTTTATAGAATATTTTTTTTTTTCAAAAAGGCAATTAAAGATACTAAATAAAAAAGCTTGTTAAGAGAAATACAATATTATTCTTCAAGATTAAAGTTAAAACCATTTCGCTTCAGTAAAGAAATCGTTCCTTTCAATTATTTACTCGAAAGCAATTCAACTAAAAATTATTTTCTACTATAATATATTAAGATAGAAGTTAAAACAATTACTTTTGACTTTCTAAAAAAAATCTACCAAATAAAAAAATTATGAATACTAAAACAGCTATTGTAACTGGAGGAAATTCAGGCTTAGGTTTTGCCACAGCCAAAAAATTATGCAATAACGGAATCAAGACCTATATCATAGGACGCTCTAAAGAAAAAACAGAAGAAGCTTGTGCTGAAATTGGCTCAAATGCTATTCCTATAATTTTTGACTTAAACAATCTAGACGGAATTCCAGCAATGATTGCCGAACTAACTAAAGAAGCTCCAATAGACATTTTAGTAAACAATGCAGGTATCAACTTAAAAAAAGAATTCGCTGATGTTACTGACGAAGATTTCTTGTCTATCATACACACTAACCTTTTAAGTGTTTTTGCGGTAAGCCGTGAAGTGGTAAAAAACATGAAAGAGCACAAAAACGGAAGTATTGTTAACATTAGCTCTATGGCTTCTCAATACGGTATTCCAAAAGTAATTGCGTATAGCGCCAGCAAAGGTGCTATTGAAGCCATGACTCGTGCTATGGCTGTGGAATTAGCTCCATTTGGAATTCGCGTGAATTGCATTGCCCCAGGTTTTATAAAAACCAAAATGTCTGCAAAAGCATTAGACAGCGATCCAGAAAGAAAAAACAAAGTTTTAGGAAGAACGCCAATGGGATTCTTAGGTGAACCAGATGATATTGGAGACGCTGTTTATTTTTATGCAACCGCCGAATCTAAATACGTAACAGGAACTGTTCTACCAGTTGATGGAGGAAACAGCATCGGATTTTAATATTTTAGAACTATGATAACAATGCAACATACCATGCGCTGGTTTGGCCCTACCGATGCCATCGCATTACAAGATATTAGACAATGTGGAGTTTCTGGAATTGTAACCGCTTTACATCAAATTCCTGTTGGCGAAATCTGGACTGTTGAAGCCATACAAGAAAGACAGGAATTAATTAAAGCCGCAGGAATGGAATGGACAGTAATCGAAAGCTTACCTGTTCATGAAGAAATCAAAAGAGCCTGTGGTAATTTCAAACAATACATTGAAAATTACAAAATCAGCTTGAGAAATATTGCTCAATGCGGCATCAAAGTGATTACGTATAATTTCATGCCTATTTTAGACTGGGTTCGTACCAATCATAATTTTGAAAATCCTGATGGCACAAAAGCATTATTATACAATCATATTGCTTTTGTGTATTTTGACATTCATTTGCTAAAAAGACCAAATGCCGAAAACGAATATACAGCAGAACAAAAAAAACAAGCGATAGAATTTGGCGCTTCACTTTCTACCGAAGAAAAAGAGCTTTTATTTAAAAATGTACTTTTGGGATTGCCAGGAAGTAAAATCAACTTTACTGCTGAACAAATTTTATCTTTATTAGACAATTACAAAGATATTGATGATAATAAATTAAGAGAAAATCTAATTTACTTTCTATCAGAAGTAGCTCCTCTAGCAGAAGAATTAGGTTTAAAATTGGCCATTCATCCTGATGATCCACCTTTTCCTGTGATGGGATTACCAAGAGTTGTTTGCACTGCCGATGATATTAAAAAAATCGCAGAAGCTGTTCCTGTAAATGCAAACGGTCTTTGCTATTGTACAGGTTCGCTTGGCGCAGATCCAAAAAACAATTTAACTCAGATAATTGATGATTTTGGAGACCGAATTCATTTTTTACATCTAAGAAATGTAATTCGCAGCGATGAAAATATTTTTAGAGAATCAGAGCATCTTAATGGAGACAATCCAATGGAAGCAGTTATGGAAAAACTAATTTTATTGATGAATAAAAGAAAAATTAGTTTGCCAATGCGTCCCGACCACGGTTTCTTACACTCATTAGAAGAAGGAAAAGAACAATATCCCGGCTACTCTTTAATAGGAAGAATGAAAGGACTCGCAGAATTGAGAGGTCTTGAAATTGGGTTGAAATACAAGTTAGCTCAAAAATAATATTCCTCTTTTTGTAAAAATTCCATTTTGTAACACAATGCAAAATGGAATTTTTTTATGCAAAAAACTCAAAATATTTTTTCGTATAAAAATAAAATCTATATTTGCATACCGGAACAGAACAGCATAACTAAAATATGGAAAATAATTTCACTCTTAACATCAATCACGAAAGCGATATTCCAAAATATCAGCAGCTGGTTGATTCCATAAACAATGCTATTTCGGAAAATATTTTAGCTAAAGGCGAACAATTGCCTTCTGTAAATAGTATTTGTAAAAACAATCAATTATCAAGAGATACTGTTTTTAAAGCTTATTCTATTTTAAAAGAACAAAAACTAATTGATTCTGTACCAAACAAAGGCTATTTCGTAATTGGAGAAACTAGAAAAGTACTATTGGTTTTAGATACCTTTAAAGCCTACAAAGAAGTACTTTACCATTCTTTTGTCAATAATTTAGCCGAAAATATAATTGTCGATGTACAATTCCACCATTATAATATTGAGAATTTCAAAACCATCATCAATAATAGTGCAGGAAAGTATTTCAAATATGTAGTAATGAATTTCGATAATAAAGAAATTGCTCCTACTCTTTCGTCAATTTCAAACGAAAAACTATTATTAATTGACTGGAATATTCATTCAAAATCAAAAAACAATTATGTTTTTCAAGACTTTGGAAAAGCTTTTTATGAAGCCTTAAAGCAAGGAGAATCTCTTTTTAAAAAATACAAAGAAATTGTTTTTGTTTACCCAACGTTTACGAATCACCCAAAGGAAACAATTACTCATTTCAAAAAATATTGTACCGATTTCAATCTTAATTATAAGGTAATTACCAATCCAAAAGAGTTTATTATCGAAAAAGACATTGCCTACATCAGTGTAAGCGATCGAATTTTAGGAATGTTCTTAGAACAATGCCGAGAGAAAGATTTAGAGCCTGGAAAAGACGTTGGTTTTTTATCTTATAATGAAACTCCGATGAAAAAATTCATCTACAAAGGAATTTCAGTGGTTACCACTGATTTCAATGAATTAGGGATCAAAGCTGCCGAATTTGTAGCCAAAGACGAGCCGATGCAATATTACGTACCAACAAAACTAACCATTAGAGAATCATTATAAATTATGTATTATATAGGATATGACATAGGAAGTTCCTCTGTAAAAGTAGCCATAGTAGAGGCTGCAACTGGAAAAAAAATCATCACGCTAAACGAACCAGCTGATGAAATGGCAATTACAGCCTACCATAAAGACTGGGCTGAACAAGATCCAGAAATGTGGTGGGAATACTGTTGCATAGCAAGTAAAAGAGCCATCAAAGAAGCTAATATTGATGCGTCAAAAATTACTGGCGTTGGTATTTCTTACCAAATGCACGGATTAGTTGTAGTAGACAAAGATGGAAAATCATTGCGAAATTCTATTATTTGGTGCGATAGCCGAGCAGTGGAAATTGGAGACAAAGCATTCGAAGACTTAGGCGAAGAGCAATGTGCTACTCACCTATTGAATTCTCCAGGGAATTTTACCGCATCCAAATTGACTTGGGTTAAAGAAAACGAACCTGAAATTTACAGCCAAATTGATAAATACATGTTGCCTGGCGATTTCATTGCTTATAAATTGACTGGCGAAATCAACACTACCAAAAACGGTTTATCCGAAGGCATGATTTGGGATTACAAAGAAAACGAAGTTGCCGAATGGTTGTTGAAATACTACGGAATTGATCCGTCTTTGACTCCTACAATTGTAGACAATTTTACAAATCAAAGTTTCCTGAACGAAAAAGGTGCTAAGGAATCGGGTCTTCCTGTTGGTATTCCGGTGGTATATCGCGCTGGCGACCAACCCAACAATGCTTTATCTCTAAATATTTTAAAACCGGGAGAAGTTGCTGCAACAGGTGGAACATCGGGAGTAATTTATGCTGTAACTGACCAATTAAAATCGAAAGAGACTTCCAGAATCAACAGTTTTGTTCATGTTAATTATACCAATGAAAAACCTACAGTAGGTAAATTATTGTGTATTAATGGTGCTGGAATTCAATACCGCTGGTTGCGTAACCATTGCGGAATGGATTCTTATGAAAACATGAATGTAAAAGCAGAAGAAGTTTCGGTAGGTTCTGACGGTGTGGTTGTGATTCCTTTTGGAAATGGAGCCGAAAGAATGTTTAACAATAAAAACATTGGTAGTCATTTCTTGAATCTAAACCTCAACAAACATGGACACGGGCATTTATACCGTGCTACTCTGGAAGGAATTGCCTTTGCTTTTGTGTATGGAATGGAAATCATGAAAGCTGATAATGCTCAAATAAACGTCATTCGAGCAGGAAATGACAACTTGTTTCGCTCGGAAATTTTTTCGAATACTGTAGCTACATTAATTGGTCACGAAATAGAAATTTACAACACTACAGGAGCTGTTGGAGCCGCAAGAGCTGTCGGTTTAATTGATGGAGATTACGAAACTTTTGGCGACAATATCATCAAAAATGATCACGTAATGACATTTATGCCATTAAAAAACAGCACACCTTATTTAATAGCATATCAAAATTGGAAAAAAGAATTAGAACTCATTATAAACAAATAAACTAAAAACAAAAAAAATGGCAATAATAGGAAGTAAAGAATACTTTAAGGGTATTGGCGAAATTAAATTTGAGGGAAAAGAATCTGACAATCCGTTAGCATTCAAATATTACAATCCAGACCAGATTGTAGCTGGAAAAACAATGCGTGAGCATTTTAAATTCGCCATTGCTTACTGGCACACCTTCTGTGGTCAAGGTTCTGATCCATTTGGACCTGGAACACAAAACTTTGCTTGGGATCAGTCAAACGACCCAATCCAAGCTGCAAAAGACAAAGCAGATGCTGCATTTGAATTCATTAGCAAAATGGGATTTGATTATTTCTGTTTCCACGATTACGATTTAATTCAGGAAGGAGCAACATTTGCAGAATCAGAAAGCAGATTAGCAACTATTACGGAATACCTAAAACAAAAGAAAGCCGAATCAGGAATTAAATTACTTTGGGGAACGGCAAACTGTTTTTCAAATGCACGTTACATGAATGGTGCTGCAACAAATCCTGATTTTAATGTATTAGCCAGAGCAGGTGGACAAGTAAAATTAGCCTTAGATGCAACTATTGCTTTAGATGGTGAAAACTATGTTTTCTGGGGAGGTCGTGAAGGTTATATGTCTTTATTGAATACAGATATGGGACGTGAATTAGATCACATGGGACAATTTTTAGTAAAAGCTAGAGATTATGCACGTGCACAAGGTTTTAAAGGAAACTTCTTTATCGAGCCAAAACCAATGGAACCAATGAAACATCAATATGATTTTGATTCGGCTACAGCAATTGGTTTCTTGCATAAATACGGTTTAGAGAAAGATTTCAAAATCAATATCGAAGTAAATCACGCAACATTAGCACAGCACACTTTCCAACACGAAATTGAAGTAGCTGCTAACGCTGGAATGCTTGGAAGCTTAGATGCTAACCGTGGAGATTACCAAAACGGATGGGATACGGACCAATTCCCTAACAACATTCAGGAAACTACTGAAGCAATGTTGGTTTTCTTAAAAGCAGGTGGGTTACAAGGTGGTGGAGTTAATTTTGATGCTAAAATCAGAAGAAACTCAACAGATATGGAAGATGTATTTTTAGCTCACATTGGTGGTGCAGATACTTTTGCAAGAGCATTACTAACTGCTGATAAAATCATCACTTCTTCTTCTTATGACAAATTAAGAACAGAAAGATACAGCTCTTTTGACGCTGGAAAAGGTAAAGATTTCGAAAACGGAAAATTAGGTTTAGAAGATCTATACAAAATTGCTTTAGAAAACGGAGAATTACAATTGCAAAGCGGTAAACAGGAGCTTTTTGAAAACATAATCAACCAATACATCTAAAAAACTAATTTAAAATTTAAATAAGTTTTTATAATTTAAAACACCCAACGGCAAGATTTTTTATGCTGTTGGGTGTTTTTTTATAGACTATTATTAAATATCTAAAAAGCAGGACAGTACAGGATTCTAATATCAAATTAAAATTTTAATATTGATGTATTAATAATAACAAAATTAATTTTGCTTAATTTTTTAAATAGTATAAAAAAAGCAAAACATGATTTTGGTACAGGAAAAAGAAATTTAATCCATTAAAGGACAATAATAATTTAGTTTTTAGTTTAGTTTTAGAGTGAGTTTTTAGTTTTAAGCCCTAACTTTTGTTGGGGCTTTTTTAACTTAGCACATTCAGAGCCAAAAACCTTAAATAAATACCCAATGCTTTTTAGAATCAGCTCCTTTTTCAATCTTAAATTATCTATAGTAATTTTGCTATTCATTGGTATCAAAACTAATGCGCAAGACAATAGAAGTTTTCAGATTTTTCAATTTCCCGCTGATAAAATACCAACCATTGACGGAAACAGCGAAGATTGGAAAATAGTTCCTAAAAATTACGTTGTAGGAATGGATCAACTGTGGGATGATAGTGGGAAACAACCCAAAGCTGACCCAAAAAACTTAGATGTTAGCGTAAAAGTGGGTTGGGTAAAAGGACTTAATCGCTTGTATTTTCTTTATGAAGCTTATGATGATTATTGGGATTTTTCTCTGCCAGGATTACATAATGACACTTTCGAATTAATAGTCGATGCCGACCAATCTGGCGGACCATTTATTGATCGTTTTCATCCCAATCCAAATCTAACCAATACAATGGATGCATACTTTTCTTACCACGGAGTTCATGCACAAAACTATCATATTTTTACTCCTGCCGTAGAAAAAGACTGGACAATGGTTTGGGGAAGCCAGCCTTGGATTAAAAATTTACCTTATGCAAATGCATCTTATCATTATGATTTTAAACCAGGTCAAGGAGGAAAACTAACATTGGAATTTTGGATTACTCCTTTTGATTATGCTGGAAACGATCCATCGAGAGCGGTAGAATCCATCTTAACAGAAAACAAAAATATCGGTCTTTGTTGGGCAATAATCGATTATGATGATGTTAATAAAATCGAAAATAACGGTTTCTGGAACCTTTCAAAAGAGCATAAAATGTACGGAAATGCTTCTTACAGTCTCCCTTTTAAACTCATGCCATTGGAAAACCAATTCAAAAAGGACATTGAAGCCAAATGGTCTTTTAAAGTAGTGAATATGGTCAAAAGAGAAGTTGCTTTCTTCGATGAATCTGAAGGCGAAATTAACTCCTGGGATTGGGATTTTGGCGACGGAACTACCGCTACCACTCAAAATCCAATTCATCAATATAAAGAAGCGGGAAAATATGTTGTAATTTTAAAAATTAAAGGACCAAAAGGCACTTCTCAGCTATCAAAAGTTTGGGATGTGGCCGTAAAATAACAGCTATTAAAAATCGAACTAACCACCAAAATTAAGTACAATGAAAACCAAACCATTCTCAATTGGAATTAAAATAGGCGTTGCTGCAACCATAATGGCAATCCCAACATTTGCAAATGCACAGCAACCCGCTAATGATGTTACCGCACCATTGCACCTTTTGCAAGCCGATTATCCAACGCCTTATGGAGCAAAATCAACACAGGAAATTAAAGCAACTATAGATAAAATATATGATTTTTTAGAAAAAACAACTCCTGCCAGTTTAATAAACAATAAAACGAAACAGGAAATTAGTGATCTAAAAAAACTAGATGAAAATACCATATTTTCTCCAGGAACTTTTAGATTAACCAGTTACGAATGGGGAGTAACTTATGCTGCGATGCTTTTAGCAACAGAAGCTACAGGAGATCAAAAATATGCTGATTATACGAACAAACGATTAAAATTAATCGCTGATATCGCTCCTTATTACAAAAAACAACTTCAAAAAAATCCAAAATTTCCATCGCCAATACACGGTTTTTTAACTCCACACGCTTTGGATGATGGCGGAGCTGTCACCGCCTCGATGATTAAAGCACAAAGAGCGGGATTAAAAACTGATTTGAGACCATTAATTGATGATTTCATGAATTACATCAGCACTAAAGAATTTCGTCTTACCGATGGAACGCTGGCCAGAAACAGACCTCAACCCAACACTTTATGGCTAGACGATTTGTTCATGTCGGTTCCTGCTTTAGCACAAATGGGTAAATTAACAGGTGATGTAAAGTACTATGATGATGCCGTTAAGCAAGTAAAACAATTCTCAGAGCGAATGTATAACAGCCAGAAAAATTTATACATGCACGGCTGGGTACAATCAATGGAAGAACACCCACAATTTCATTGGGCTCGCGCCAATGGTTGGGCGGTGATGACCTTAGTCGAGTTATTAGAAGTTTTACCAAAAGATCATTCGGGATACAATGCCGTTTTAAATCAATTAAGAGCGCATATTAAAGGCTTGGTTGCTTATCAGGATGGTACAGGTTTTTGGCATCAATTGATTGATCGAAATGACACCTACTTAGAAACATCAGCAACTGCCATTTATGCTTTTTCTATCACTCGCGCTATCAACAGAGGTTATATTGACAAGGCGGCTTATGCTCCAGCAGCCTTGTTAGCTTGGAATGCCGTTGCCACAAAAGTAAACGATAAAGGAGAAGTGGAAGGCACCTGTGTAGGAACTGGAATGGGATTTGACCCTGCTTTTTACTACTATCGTCCAATAAATGTTTTTGCAGCGCATGGTTATGGCCCAGTAATTTTAGCGGGATCAGAAATCATTATGATGCTTAAAAACAACGAATTTGAAATCAACGATAGTTCCTTACAATTAAAAGCACGTAAATAATTTTAAAATACAATTCATGAAAAGCCTCATCATCAACAGCATAGTAGCATTATCAACTTGCTTTTTATCTTTTGGTCAACCAAAAAAAGAAAAAAACAATTCTCCTGCTACACCTAATTTTGTAGTTATTGTTGCTGATGATGCAGGCTGGAATGATGTGGGCTATAATGGTTCCGAAATTCATACTCCTAATATCGATTGGTTAGCTAAAAATGGAGCACAACTAAACCGTTTGTACGCTGCTCCTACTTGTTCTCCATCCAGAGCTAGCTTTTTTACAGGAAGACCTTCCAGCCGCATGGGCATTGTAGCGCCTATTAGTGACAAAAGCAATTTGAGTCTCCCTAGTGATGTTACCACTTTACCACAGGCGTTACACCAACAAAATTACCAAACGGCTTTGTTTGGAAAATGGCATCTGGGATTAAATCCATCCAGTGGCCCAAAAGCCTATGGCTTTGATTATTCGTATGGTTTTTTACACGGACAAATAGACCAATATTCTCATGAATACAAAAATGGAGATCCGAGTTGGCATCGAAATGGCGAATTCATAACCGAAAAAGGGCACGTTACTGATTTGGTCGAAAATGAAGCAATCACATGGCTTAAAACCAAAATAGATCCTTCTAAAAACTTTTACATTCAGTTGAGTTATAGCGCTCCGCATTTTCCTTTGCAAGAAGAAGACAAATGGAAAAAGCCCTATTTAAAAACCATTAAAAATAATTCCCGAAGAGATTATGCCGCCGCTATGTCGCATTTAGATTATAGTATTGGACAAATATTAAAAACCTTAAAAAAACAGCATTTAGACAAGAATACAGTCATTATTTTTATGAGTGATAATGGCGCTATGGACAAATGGAATCCTGGAAATCAATACCAGGGAAGACATGCAGCCAATGATGTTTTGGGAAACAATTTCCCTCTACGAGACTGGAAAACTTCAAACTATGAAGGCGCAATACGTGTTCCCGCAATAATTTATTGGAAAAACAAAACAAATAGTTCATTGAACAATAATTACATTTCGGTAACGGATTTAATGCCTACTATTTTGTCTTTGGCTGGAGCCAAATCTATTCCTAAAACTGTAGAAGGGCAAAATATTTGGAATTCGATTATTACTAAAGATTCCATCCCAAATCAAGCCATCTACATTCGTGGTCATTTACAGGAAAGTATTATTGAAAAACCTTGGAAATTAATTCGAACAAGACATACAAACGCCCCGACTGTTTTTGAACTTTTCAACATCGAAAAAGATCCTGAAGAAAAAGAAAATCTAGTGCTAACAAATTCCAGCATTACGAATAAGCTAAAACAAGATTTAGAAATTCAATTTGCCAAGGATTCCAAAGAAGTAAATTCAGCTGGAGAATAAATTAATATGACAATCCGTTACTTGTACCAATTTTGAAAATGGTACACGGATGACACGGATTTAAACTGATAAAAACAGATTTTTATAATCAGCGAAAATCTGTCTAATCTGTATCATCCATGTGCCATTATTTAATTTTTAGTCAGCTTAGCGAACAGTCATATAAATTAAAACAGCTCTAACTTATTCGAAAATCAAAACATAAATTATCCAAAACTATCCCATTTTTATCAATTTGTTAAATTTCGATTTAAAATCAGGCAAGTACAGGATGCTTTTTTGATCTGAAATAATGATTTTCGGGAATAAAATTAATTATAATGAAACAATACCACATCATTTTAAGTTCCTTATTCTTTTTGCTTTTTTCATGCAAAGAAATGGCACAAGTTAGCAGTAGTTCTGCAAATTTTGAACCTGAATGGACCAAAAAAGTTGGTGCAAAAGAAAACAAATTCAATTCTAAAATTTATTATGCAAATGATTACGGAGCTATTAATGATGGTAAAACACTTTCGACTAAAAACATTCAAAAAGCCATAGACGAATGCAGTAAAAATGGCGGTGGAACACTTACTTTCAAACCCGGAAATTACTTAACGGGTTCCTTATTTATCAAAGAAGGCGTTCATTTTAATGTTCCAAAAGGAGTAACTATTTTAGGAAGCGAAAACATTGCCGATTATCTCGAAATTGATACTCGAGTGGCAGGAATCGAAATGAAATGGCCAGCGGCTTTAATCAATGTTTTAGATCAAAAAAATGTAACACTTGATGGCGAAGGAACCATCGATGGTCAGGGAAAAGTCTATTGGGATTACTATTGGAATTTACGCAAAGAATACGAAGCTAAAGATTTGCGATGGATTGTAGATTATGACGCCAAACGTCCCAGAACTATCTTAATTACGAATTCTAAAAATGTATTTCTTAAAGATTTAAACATTCAAAGAGCGGGATTTTGGACCGTTCAGGTTTTGTATTCGGAATACATTACCGTTGACGGAATTAAAATAAGAAACAACATTGGCGGACACGGACCAAGCACCGATGGAATCGATATTGATTCGTCAAAATGGATATTAGTTCAAAACTGCGATATTGATTGTAATGATGATAATTTCTGTTTAAAAGCAGGACGTGACTGGGACGGATTGAGAGTCAATCGCCCAACTGAATATGTCGTAGTTCGCGATTGTATTGCCCGTCAAGGTGCTGGTTTATTTACTTTAGGCAGTGAAACTTCAGGAAGCATTCGTCATGTCTATGTTTCTAATATTCAAGGATACGGCACTAAAAATGGATTAAACATAAAATCAGCTACTAATCGAGGTGGAACGGTAGAAGATATTTATATGGAAAATATAAAAATGGAAAGTGTTGGTACTTTTATCACCATTTCAATGAACTGGAATCCAGCTTACAGCTATTCCAAACTTCCTGCTGGTTATACCGAAGAAACTTTACCTCCACATTGGAAAAAAATGCTGACAAAGGTTGAACCTGAATCCAAAGGAATTCCAAGTTTTAGAAACATTCATTTAAAAAACATTGACATCAAAGGAGCTAAAAAAGCGATTTCAGTAGCAGGATTAGAAGAATCTATTGTAGAAAATGTAACACTAAAAGATGTGCATATTACAGCCGAAACTGCTGGAAGCATAAAATACAGCAGCAATTGGATTCTGGACAATGTAACGATTAATTCATTAGATCATTCGTCTTTAAAGATTGAAAATACTAAGAATGTAGATTTTTCAAAATCTAGCAGCAAATAATAAAAACAGAGCCACGAATTACTTCGTCTATTCGCTATCGCTCGGGTCACTAATTGAAAATAAAATTCGTGGCAAAAAACAATCCTATCATAATGAAATTTAAAATATCCATATCTCTGATCTGCCTCTCTTTTGCTGTGCTCAATCTAACGGCGCAAAGTCAAAATTTATGGCATGGAGAAACACGAAAAATCCATTATGCACCCGAAGGCAAAAGTTTTATTTTAAAAAATGGTACTCGAAAATTCAATCGTGCTTTATACGGTAACAATACCGCTTTTAGGGTAGAAGCTGGAGATCTGCCGGAATTCGCTACCTACATGCCGGGAATGGGTGGTAATTTGAAGCTAGGAATTATCAACGATAAAAACAGCAAATGGCTTACCGAAGCCGATAAAATAAATACAAAATACACTCCTGGAATCGTAGAATATCAAATCAATGATGCCTTACTTTCGAATGCTACTCTAACGATTCAGATTGTAGCTTTGGCAGACAGCGATGGTTTTATTTTAAAAGTCATTGGCAACAATGTTCCTAAAAACATTTCGCTTGTTTGGGCTTATGGTGGCGCTAGTGGAAAGAAATTCTCAAGAAACGGAGACATTGGTGGTGACCCAGAATCAGTGTTTTATTTACATCCCGAATATTGTATCAACAATCAATACCAGATCAATAAAAACAGTTTTACACTTTCTTATGGCTCCGAAAGCAATAAAAAAGTAACCGAAAATACTCAGCTAATTAATGCTGTTTTTCCAGATTCGAAAACGCATTTGTCTAGTGCTAATTTCTTAAAAACACCTTTAGAAAATTATACTTCAAAAGTAGATTCGGTTCCAATGATTATTGGCCAATTGAATCAATTTTCGAAAGAAGGAAATTATTGGTTATTTGAAAACACACCCAAAATTGACAATACAACTCAAAAATCAATAGCCGAAAAATTCCAAAAAGCCCTTGCTCAAAGCGAACAAATGGCTAACCGAATTAAAGTAAATACGCCCGATCCTTACATCAATACTTTGGGTGGAGCACTAGCCATGGCTGCTGATGCTATCTGGGAAAACCCTGCTTATTTACACGGCGCTATTGCCTGGCGCATGCACTTAAATGCCTGGCGCGGTGCTTATGTTGCCGATCCATTAGGTTGGCACGACAGAGCTAAAACGCATTTTGAAAGTTATGGAAATTCACAGGTTACAGAACCAGAAACCGCTCCAGTGGTTCCTGATACGGTTCGAAATTATGCCCGCCAATTAGAAAAAATGGGGACTTCCATGTTTAGTAGTGGTTACATTAGTCGCAATCCGAACAGAAATGATGTAGCGCATCATTATGACATGAATTTGGTTTTTATTGATCAATTAATGCGTCACTTTAAATGGACTGGAGATGTGGATTTCCTAAAAAAAATGTGGCCTGTCATCAAAAGACATTTGGCTTGGGAAAAAAGAAATTATGATGTAGATGGCGACGGATTGTATGATGCTTATGCAGCAATCTGGGCAAGCGACGGATTGGGCTACAGCGGAGGTGGTGTGACTTACACTTCGGCATATAATTATTATGCCAATAAAATGGCTGCCGATTTAGCTCCAATTGTGGGCGAAGATGGCTCTTCTTATGCAAAAGAAGCAACAAAAATTCATCAGGCCATTCAACAAAATTTATGGAAAAACAACAAAGGTACTTTTGCAGAATACAAAGACCTTTTGGGCAACCAACTAACACATGATACACCAGGAATCTGGACCGTTTACCATGCTTTAGATAGCGAAATTGCCAATCCTTTTCAGGCGTACCAAGCTTTAAAATATGTCGATAATGAAATTCCTCATATTCCAGTTGCTGCCGAAGGTTTAGACAAAGACAATCTGGAATTAATTTCTACCACAAACTGGCAACCTTACACCTGGTCTGTCAATAATGTGGCTCTTGCCGAAGTTTTACACACGGCATTGGCATATTGGCAAGGCGGACAATCAGAAAAAGCATACCAACTTTGGGAAAGTGGTTTAATCGAAAGCATGTATCTGGGTGCCTGTCCAGGTGGATTTGAACAATTATTATTTCAGGATGCAATTCGTGGCGAATTGTATCGTGATTTTGCCGATCCGGTAGGAATGGCAGGACGTACTTTAGTAGAAGGACTTTTCGGAATTTTACCTGATGCGCTTAAAAACACTTTAACAATTCAGCCGGGATTACCAAAATCCTGGGATCATGCTTCGCTTGAAGTTCCCGATGTAGCCTTTGCTTTCGAAAGAACAAAAAACACGGACGTTTACCAAATTACACCTCATTTTTCTACAAAAATGAATTTAAATTTAGTAGTCAACGCTACTCATTCAACCATTAGCAAAGTAATTGTTAATGGAAAAGAAGTGAAATGGAAAATGATTGACGGAACTGTTGGAAGTCCAAAAATAAGCATCGAAAGTCCGTATGCAGATTCATACAAAATTGAGATTGTCTGGAGTAACGAAACTTTAGAACAACTGGCTTCAATTTCGTCCATTTGCGAAGGCGAAAATATTCGTATTGCAACAAAAAATGCAACTATTTTAGAAATAAAAGATACTCAAAACGCACTAAAAAATGCGGTTGTCAGTACTAATGAAATCAATGCGCTGGCGAATACTGTTGGTAACAAATCGTTTTTTATCAAACTGAAACAAAAAGAAATGATATGGTGGCAAGCCATTGATATCAATATCAAATCTAATCTTGAAATTGTTTCAAATGCAGTGAAAGGAGAAAATGCAGTAGTTGTAATCAAAAATAACACTGAAAAATCGGTAAATGGGTTTCTTATTTCGAATCAAAAAATGAATAAAACGAAATTTAGTTTACAAGCCAATTCAGAGAACAGTATCGAAATTTCGTTAAGCCAATTGGTTTCAGGAACGAATCAAATTGAAATGAATTTTGAAGATGGAGCTACAACAAAATTGAGTTTTACCAACTGGGATATTGCAAGCAATGCTAAAACCAAATGGGAAGCTGTAAAACTAGACGCGTTTTTTAATGATAAAATCACGAATATTTTCGAGAACAAATACATGAGTCCAAGAGCACAATCGCCAAGTCTTCAAATCCCAACGCAGGGAATAGGAAACTGGTGTTATCCTTTTATAAAACCAATAATTGACGACTCTGGATTAAGAGCCAAAGCAGGAACGAATAATCAAATTATCAGTCCACAAGGAATTCCGTTTACCACTTCTTACACTGCTGATAAAAACATTGCTTTTGTTTCGCAATGGGATAATTTCCCTAATTCGCTTTCAATTCCACTTTCGGGAACGGCATCTCAGGCTTATTTGATGATGGCAGGAACAACTAATCCAATGCAAAGTCGATTTACAAATGGTGAAATTATAGTGACTTACAGCGATGGAAGCAGCGAAAAATTAGAACTAAAAAATCCAGAAAACTGGTGGCCAATAGAGCAAGATTATTATACTGATGGTTATGCTTTTACGACGAATGCTCAAAAACCACCAAGAGTTTATCTAAAAACAGGAACGATTACAAGAGACTTCAACCATTTTAAATCGATAAAGGGTTTTAGTGATTTTGGTGTAGAAGGCGGAGCTGGAACAATTATTGATATACCGTTGAACAAAAATAAAACGCTGAAAAGTATAGAAATTAAAGCCGTTGCCAATGAAGTAGTTATTGGAATTATGAGTTTAACGTTAAACAGAAACTAAGTATGAATAGAAAAGAATTTTTAGGCACCACATTTCTGGCTTCATTAGCAGCCATGCTTCCTGTGCATGCTCATGATTTTTTGACTATAGACAAAGAGCCCAAACTTTCTGATTTCGAAAAAAGTTTAACTGCTGTTGGACGTGCTTTAGAATTTGAAGATTATTACGTTTGGTGCAACAGTCCTATTGAAGGATCTGATGGTAAAATTCACGTGTTTTTTTCTCGTTGGCCAAAATCCAAAGGCATGGGAGGATGGATCAGTAGTTCTGAAATTGCTCATGCTGTTGCCAATACTCCCGAAGGTCCATACGAATATGTAAGTACGGTTCTTTCGCCAAGAGGTGCTGGTTATTGGGACGCAACTACTTGCCACAATCCAAGTATTCATTTTGTAGATGGGAAATATGCGCTGTTCTTTTTAGGGAATTCGAATGGAAAAATGGATACCAAACGCATTGGTTTGGCTACAGCCGATTCGCTTTACGGCCCTTGGACAAGACCGGACGAACCTTTATTGTTACCTGGAAAAGAAGGAGAATGGGACGATTTATTGACCACTAATCCTTCATTTATAAAACATCCTAATGGAGAATATTGGTTGTATTATAAATCGCTGGATACTGAAGGTTATGTTCATCCAAAATTTGAAATCAAAGGGAATCGAAAATATGGTTTGGCTACAGCCAAATCACTAGAAGAACCTTACACCAAATACGAAGGAAATCCAGTTGTTGATTTTCACAACATGGGAAACAATCAGCAATGCGAAGATGCTTATGTTTGGTACGAAGACAAGAAATTTAAAATGCTGGCTCGAGACATGGGCGTTTACGGAATTGACAAAGGATTGTATATGGAATCCAAAGATGGTAAACATTGGTCAGAACCACAAATAGGTTATCAGGAACTTAGTAAATATATGACACAACCCCCTGCTCCAAAACATTTAAACCGTTATGGAAGAGTTGAAAGACCACAACTATTATTTCAAAAAGGGAAACCCACCTATCTATTCACTGCCTCACAAGGTGGAAAATACGAAACGGCTTCGGGCTTTATCTTTAAAATCAATTAAATTATAATTATGAAAAAAGTATTCATCGCACTCTCCTTGTGTTTGTTAATAACCACAGCAAAAGCACAAGAAAAAATTGACCGAAAAGCATTGGTAACAAGGCACAATGTCAATATCACAAAAATTGATACACTGAATTCTTTGTCAGTTGGAAACGGAACTTTTGCGTTTACCGTTGATGCTACAGGTTTACAAACTTTTCCAGATTATTATCAGGCGGGTGTTCCGTTAGGTACACAATCCGAATGGGGATGGGATGCTGTTCCTAATAATGAAAATTATAAATTTGAAGAAACACTGAGAGATTTTGACCAAAATGGAAGAAAAGTATCTTATGGTGTACAACCAAAAACTCCTGAACGTGCAAAAAATGCGGTAGAATATTTTCGTGCCAATGCTCATCGTTTGCAACTGGGGAATTTAGGATTTGAATTGTACAAAAAAGATGGTGCTTTAGGACAACCATCAGACATTAAAAACATCAAGCAAATACTGAATGTTTGGACTGGAGAAATTGAAAGTAGCTTTACATTTGAAGGAACTCCGGTAAAAGTCTGGACAGCTTCTCATCAGGAAAAAGATGCTATTGGAGTGAAAGTAGCCTCTGATTTAATGAAAAAAGGGCAATTAAAAATTCGCATGCGTATTCCTTTCCCAACAATGAAATGGGGTGATAACGGAAATTTATGGAAAGCCGATTTTGCTTATACAAGCACCCTTTCGAACAATGGAAAAAACGAAGCCATTATTACGCATAAAATGGATTCGATTACCTATAATATTGGTTTAAAATGGAAAGGAAATGCGGCTATTGCTCAAAAAGAAGCGCATTATTATCTACTTACTCCTTCTAAAAACAACCAATTTGAATTTAGTTGCGAATTTGCACCAGCTCACCAAGGAAAATTAAATATTCCTGATGTTGCAGCAGTACAATCTAGTAGTGTTTCGGGATGGGAAAAATTCTGGAAAAGTGGTGGAGCAATCGATTTTTCAGCATGTACGGATGCTCGGGCATTTGAATTAGAACGAAGAGTGATTTTATCTCAATACTTAACTAAATTACAATGTACAGGAAACGAACCGCCACAGGAAACAGGACTGACTTACAACAGTTGGTACGGAAAACCGCACTTAGAAATGCACTGGTGGCATGGTGTTCATTTTCCGTTATGGGGAAGAGCTGGTTTGTTAGAAAAAAGTTTACCTTGGTATTCTAAAGTGTATGACAATGCTAAAAAAATTGCCGAAAGACAAGGTTTTGAAGGTGTAAGATGGCAAAAAATGACCGATCCGGATGGTAACGAAGCACCTTCTTCTATTGGAGCATTGTTACTTTGGCAACAGCCACACTTTATTACTTATGCCGAATTAATGTATCGCGAATACAAAGACAAAGCGACTTTAGATTTATACAAAAAACGTGTTTTTGCTACCGCTGATTTTATGGCTTCTTTTGCATATTATGATCAAGCTCAAAAAAGATACATTCTGGGTCCTGGAGTGATTCCTGCGCAAGAACGTTTTAAAGCGGTAGAAACTTTCAATCCAACCTACGAATTGGCTTATTGGAACTGGGCTTTAAACACGGCTTTAGAATGGAAGAAACGTTTAGGCGAGCCAGAAGTAGCTAAATGGGCAGCTGTTGTTGCTCAATTATCTAAACTGCCTGTTCAGGACAATGTGTATTTAGCTACCGAAAGTGCTAAAGATTCATATACTAATCCAGAATACAAAACCGATCATCCATCTGTTTTTGGAACTTACGGAATGTTGCCAGAAACTACTTTGTTAGACAAAAACATCATGAAGAATACCTTCGATTTGATTTGGAAAACTTGGTCTTGGGAAGATACCTGGGGATGGGATTTTCCAATGACTGCTATGACAGCGGCTCGTTTACAAATGCCCGATAAAGCGGTTGATGCTTTATTTATGAAAGTACAAACAAACACTTATTTGGCGAACGGACACAATTATCAAGAAGGTCGTTTGCCAATTTACTTACCAGGAAATGGAGGTTTACTTACTGCCGTAGCCATGATGTGCGCGGGTTGGGATGGTACTACCGAAAAAAATCCAGGTTTTCCAAAAGATGGTAAATGGAATGTAAAATGGGAAGGTCTTGAAAAGATGTTTTAATAAGTTAAATCCTGAGATTTTTAAATTCTCAGGATTTTTTGTTTAAACTTATAAGTTATGATCATAATTTTCTTTTTTGCTTGATCAAAAAAGAAACAAAAAAATCAAGTCTTCGCACCCTCGTCGGTCAAATTAGTTTTCGAATACTAAAAGAAAATAACTCGCTGCGCTCAAACAGATTTTCTTTTTACGTATTCTTCAAACATTTGACACTCGACTGCGGATGCTAAGGACATTTACACCTGATATAAACTACATTAAATTTGTAGATGATTTAAACCTTAAGCCTTATTTAAAGTCCAAAAGACAATTTAATCAAAACCCTATTAATCAATTTAACCACCAAAAATGAAAAAATACCTGATAGCATTACTGGCTTTTCAGCTGTCTAGCACTTTATTATTCAGTCAAAGGCAAATGGAATCGCTTGATCGCGGACTAATTGCAGTAAAAGAAAACGGCCATTTTTATGTAGGCTGGAGAGTTTTAGGCACCGATGATGACAATCTAGCTTTTAACTTGTATCGAAAAAGCGGAAAAAACATTCCCATTCGCGTAAATGACAAACCCATAACAGCAGCAACCAATCTAATTGATGAAAAAGCCAATCCAACTGAAGACAATACCTGGTTTGTAAAAACAGTTGTAGACGGTGTCGAAAAAGAAGCAAAAGGAAGTTTTACTATTCCAGCCAATAGCCCCGATAAAAACTATTTATCTATTCCTCTAAAAGCAAAACTAGGCTATACTCCCAATGATCTTTCGACGGGAGATTTAGATGGAGACGGACGTTATGATTTAGTGGTTCACATGACCGGAAAAGGAGCTGACAACTCTTTTAGAGGACTAACCGACTCTCCTATTTTTCAAGCCTATACTTTAGACGGGAAATTTTTATGGGAAATTAATTTGGGCAAAAATATTCGCGAAGGCGCACATTATACCCAATTCATGGTCTATGATTTAGACGGTGATGGCATTGCCGAACTGGTTTGTAAAACTGCCGACGGAACTACCGATAGTGCTAATAATGTAGTAGGAGATGCATCAAAAGACTGGAGAGATTTGAATCCAAAATCGCCTACTTTTGGAAAAATCCTACAAGGCCCTGAATACCTAACTGTATTTGATGGAAAAACAGGAAAAATTGTCAATACGGTTCCTTATATTCCTGAAAGAGGCGACATTGGAAAATGGGGCGGAAAAGGCGGAAACGGAAAAAATGATAGAACTGGAAACAGAGTCGATCGTTTTACGGCTTGTATTGCCTATTTGGATGGAATACACCCAAGTGTGGTGATGTGCCGAGGGTATTATGGTCGAATTGTTATGGCTGCCTGGGATTTTAAAGATAAAAAATTAACTTCAAAATGGGTTTTTGATTCAAAAGATGGTGGTAATCCATTTTCAGGAATGGGAAATCACGGACTCTCTGTTGCCGATGTAGATGATGACGGAAAAGACGAAATTATCTTTGGCGCTATGGTTGTTGACGACGATGGTAAAGGATTATACACCACTGGTTTTAGACACGGCGATGCATTGCATGTAAGCGATTTAGATCCTGAAATCCCTGGTCAGGAAGTTTTTGGCGTACACGAAATTGAAGAAGGCACAAAAGGTCCTGGAGTAGCTTTGTTTTCGGCTGCCGATGGAAAAGTATTGTTTACGGCTATGGATGATGAAGACGTAGGAAGAGGTGTAGCCGCTAACATTGATTCGACCAGAGTTGGTGCCCAAATGTGGTGGTCGGGTTCTAATGGTTTATACGACATCAAAGGAAATAAAATTGGCGAAGCTCCAAAATCAACTAATTTTTTAATTTACTGGGATGGTGATGCTTCAAGGGAAATTCTGAACTCGAATTATATTGACAAATACGGTAAAGGTAGAATTTTCACTGCCGAAGGTGCGCGTTCTAACAATGGAACCAAATCCACTCCTGGACTTTCTGCTGATATTTTAGGCGATTGGAGAGAAGAATTGATTTTGAGAAGTGAAGACAACAGCGAATTGCGTATTTATTCCACTACAATTCCAACAACCATTAGACAATACACTCTAATGCACGATTCACAATACCGTTTGGCCATTGCCTGGCAAAATGTAGGTTATAATCAACCGCCACATACTAGTTTTTATATGGGAACTGGAATGAAACCTGCTCCAAAACCGAATATTAAATTGGTGCCTTAAAACGTTTATTTTAGATTTATTTTTAAAAAGCACAGTGAAAGCTGTGCTTTTTTTGTAAGAAAATTTATTTTTTGTTTACTTTAGCGGAATAACTTTTATAGCGACAATCTACCCATATTTGGATGTATGGGCACTACTTTATTGCAGTTATAAGCGTTCGTCCAAAACATTCGAAAATAAATAATATCAATTATGGAAAAATATAATTTTAACGGTTTTACGTATGTAAAAGATTATAAATATTCTGGTTTTTCAATTGAACATAATAAAGAAAAACCAGAGCATATATTTAAATTTTATGCACTAAATAAGTTTAGTGTTGATGCCTTATTAAAAGGTTATTTTTATGCTTCCCATCCAATAGAGTTGAATGATTCATTAGATAGCAGTAGGTTTTTAATGTATACTTCTCAAAAACTCGGTATTGACTTTTATGAAAGACTAATTGAAGATAGTTTGACGAAACAGGAGATAACAGAATTATATAACAAAGATATAAACAACGAAAATTTATGTTCTTGGTATATAACTACTCATTACGATATATCTACAAATCTATTTGGTATAATATCGACAACTGCTAAAGAAAATAATATTCTAATGTGGCCGCATTATACTCAAGAATCAGGATTTCAAATCAAACTCAATACACAGAAGTTAGAAAAAAGTATTGAAAATAAATTAACTCAAGAAGAACAATACTTAGGGTTTTATCCAATAAATTATTGTGAAAAATTAATCCCAATTGACATAAGCTCTTATGATCAAATGTTTATTCCGTTAGCCTACGTTACAAACGTAAAATCAAACAAATGGAGTTATGAAGAAGAGTGGCGTTTTATAATTGGAAAGCAAAATATGGGAGTTCCATACACTAAATCTGGACTAAACCCGCACAAAGACTATTTTGTTAGAACAGAAAACAGATATGTTTTTTACGATTCTAAATTGATTGAGGAAATTACTGTTGCACATAACTTTTTTAATGCTCGTCAGTTCGAAGTAAAATGGTTAGATGCTAAAAATGTACTTGTGAAACCAATTGAAGAATCAAATTGGGAATATCAAAGTCAAGTAGATTTTTTAAATTATATTGTCGAAAACTTAAGTGATAAATTTTATCATTCCGGCACCAAATATGAAATTGATAAAGATGGAGTGACTATTCTTATTCGAACAAAAGAGAAAATGGAAATAAAAAAAGAGATTGATGAAACTTTTATCTTAACGAGAACAGACGATTATAAAATTTTCATGGATTAAGGTCAACCACACGTACAGAAATCCTTTCGCTTTCGAAACAATAAATTTTCACGCAGATTCTACAGATTTTCGCAGATTTTTCATTAATTTACTGCTAAAATCTGTAAAATCTGCGTGAAAATTTTATTCAGCTCCGCAAAGTCTCCGACTTTGAGGTAGTGATTATCGGTTTACAACCGATATTTTTTACGTCTGTCAGAGACAGATTAACGCATCCTCAAAGTCACAGACTTTGCGGAGCTAAAATTTATCGAATCGTTTTCCAAAAATCACCCTTAGGAAAGATATTTTTCAAAGTATATTTTGCAGCTTCTGCTTTAGACAATTGATGTGACCAAGCCACTCTTTTATTCGTTTTTGCTCCTTTTCCTTTATTATTATATTCAGCGTAAAAGGCGGTTTTATCCTTATCAGGAAAACGCTCGTCCTTCCATGGATTCCAGCCTTCTGGTAAAATATGACTTCCTAGATTACAACCTAAAAAAACTGTTTTGGCAAAAGGTCGCCAAGGACGTCCTAGAAAAACCTTTGTCACATTAGCATCTGCAATCAATACGCAATTCAAGAAAACATAACCAAATTCCAAATTCTCTGGCGTTGATGCTGCTGTTATATAAGAATCTTTTTTACTCTTAATAATACAATTTTCAAAAACTGCCGTTGCTGGTCCAAAAATAAAATCGGTCGTTCCTTCGATATAACAATTTTGATAGTATTGATAAGCTCCATCTCCATCTGTGAGTAAAGTATCTTGGCATCCTAAAATTCTGGAATTTTTAATTGAAAAGCGAGTTCCTTTTACATGTAAAGAAACTGCCTGACCTTTTTCGCACCAGGAATTTTCAATAGTTAAATTCTCAATTTGAACATCATCTGCGCGAACTAAAAACGTGTAGGAATCAGATGTTCCAATATTTCTGTTCGAATTTGGATTCGCTTTCCCCGAATAATCATCATTGGTAATAATCGTATTTTCTTTATTCTCCCCTACTAATTTCAATCCAGGTTTTGATGACAGAATGACCAATTTCTCTTTATAAATTCCATTCTTGATATAAATTTCAACAGCTCCTTCATTGGTATTTGCTGCATCTATTGCCGCCTGAACAGTTTTGAAATCGCCAGTTCCATCTTGAGCAACAGTTATCTTTTTATCGAAATCTAACTTCAATTGTGTTCCAAAACTACTATTAGAAAAAACACAAAAAAACAATACTAAAATATACTTCATCATCTAATAAATTAATTAAACATTCTTTCAAAAAGAACACAGCGAACTCCAAAAATAAAGAAAAAAACTCAGTTTCCAGTAATCGATTACATCTTATAAAAAACACCAAATAGCTTCTTATTTAGAAGTTATTATCTTATTTTAGTCAACTATTAAAAAGCCGTCAAAACCGCTACAAAATAATCATTTAATGAAAAACAAAATTCAAAATTCATTCTTACTATTATTCGTATTTACAAGCCAACTTTTTTGGAGCCAGGAAAACAAAAACAGCTTTCTTATTGCCAATAAAAATGAAGTTGCTACAATTTACATCGATCAAAACGCAGATCCACTGGTGGTTTGGGCAGTAAATGAATTGGCAACCGACATTCAGGAAATTACAGGACAAAAACCAAAAATCATTCCGTCTAAAAAAGCACCAAATGAAAAAGGAATTTACATTGGACAAATAGATGAAAATCGTTTTAAAAATTATAAAAAAGAAAAAAAAGGATTATCTGGTTCTTGGGAAAAATTCAGCATCAGCGCCGAGAAAAACAATTTGTATATTATAGGAAGTGATGTTCGCGGAACGGTATATGGAATCTTTGAAACTGCCGAAAGATTAGGTGTTTCACCATGGAAATGGTGGGCTGATGTACACAATATTAAAAAAGAAAAATTAGTTCTTAGTCTTCCTGCTGGCGGCATTACCGAAAATCCTTCGGTGCAATTCCGTGGCATCTTCTTGAATGATGAAGATTGGGGATTGCAACCTTGGGCGGCAAAAACTTTCGAAAAAGAAACGGGAGATATTGGTCCTAAAACCTACGAAAAGATATTTCAATTGCTATTGCGTTTGAAAGCCAACACCATTTGGCCAGCAATGCATGATTCTACTAAAGCTTTTTTTAAAATCGAAGGCAATAAAGAAATGGCTCAAAAATACCATATTCTATTAGGAACTTCGCACGCCGAACCCATGTTGAGAAATAATGTTGACGAATGGAAAAAAGAAACCATGGGTGCTTTTAATTATTTTACCAATAGCGAAAACATCAATAAATATTGGCAAGATCGTTTAAATGAAGTTCGCGATAGCAAAGCCGAAGCAGTCTTCACACTTGGAATTCGCGGCGTTCATGACAGCCAAATGGAAGGCGCTAAAAACACGGATGAAGCCAAAAACATGATTGAAAAAATCATTGTAAAACAACGTGAAATGCTGGCTTCGACATTTAAAAAACCTATTACTTCTATTCCGCAAGTTATGATTCCGTATAAAGAAGTTTTAGAATTGTACAACAAAGGACTTAAAGTTCCTGAAGATGTTACCTTAATGTGGACCGATGACAACTACGGTTATATTAGAAGAATTAGCGACGAAAAAGAACAAAAAAGAATTGGCGGCGGCGGTATTTATTATCATTTAAGTTATTGGGGAAGACCTCATGATTATTTGTGGTTATCGTCTATGCAGCCTGGTTTAATATGGTCAGAAATGTCAAAGGCTTACGACAATGGAGATCAAAAAATGTGGATTGTAAACGTAGGCGATATCAAACCTGCCGAATACGATTTGGAATTTTTTATGGATCTAGCCTGGGATATTAATTCTATAAAACCAGATGGAATCAATGAACATTTGACAACTTGGGCAGCAAGAGAATTCAACGATGCCGTTGCTAATGACGTAAGCAATGTAATGAGTGAATATTACCGATTAGCGATGTTGAGAAAGCCCGAATTCATGGGCTGGAGCCAAACAGAACCTACTACCCAAATTAAACCTTCTGAATTTACTGCTGATGAAGCCAAACGAAGAATCCAACTTTACGATCAATTAGTCGAAAAAGTAAATCGTTTGTCTCAATCGATTCCAGAAGAACGAAAAGATGCTTGGTTTCAATTGGTTGTTTATCCTGTAAAAGGAGCTGCTTATATCAATCATAAATTTCTATATTGGAAACTGTCTTTAGAAAGTAAAAACGAAGAAGAAAAGAAAAAATTTGAAAATTTATCGAAAGAAGGTTTCCAGAAAATTGAAGAATTGACTCAGTATTACAATACCGAAATGAGTAATGGAAAATGGAATAATATGATGAGTAGGACTCCACGAAAATTGCCTGTTTTTGATCCAATAAAATATGATATCGCACCAAAAATTGAAGAAAGCAAAACTACCCCAACTGAATTAATCGCGATTCAGGCAAAAGATTTTACGGCAAATCAAGGTGCTAAAAATTACCAATGGAAATCAATTGAAGGATTTGGATACAGCAATGCGGCCATCACGCTGTTTCCTTTAAAATCGAGCTATTTTGAAACTGAAAAACCGTCGGTAACTTATACTTTCGAAACTGAAAAAACAGGAGAATACGAAATTGAAGTTCGTTTCATCCCAACTCATGCTAACAATTCTGACCATCAAGCCACTGTTTCATTCGATGCAAATACTTCTGAAACATTCAAGCTAAATAGTTACGATAGAAATGCTGCTTGGAAAGCAAATGTTTTACGAAACGCTGCTATTTTCACATTACCTGTAAAAATAGAAAAGACAGGAAAGCATACTATTACAATAGAAGTAAATCAAACTGGAATTGTAATTGACCAATTAGCCATTTTCCCAAAAGGACAAAAAAAATATGAGATACCATTTAAATAGCGGTATCTCATATTTTTTACTTATGATTTCATTGGAACGAAGCAATCACATGCTGTGTTTTAACCTAAGTGAGATTGCTTCGTTCCTCGCAATAAATTATTTATTCAACTGTATCTAAAGATAAATTTTCTACCTCTTTTTTAGATAAAACCAAATCTCTAATTTTACTATCTTTTAAGTTTCTTAACTCTTCAGCAGCGGTTTCGGCAACAATATTAGCTCCTGCTTTACCGGTATGTGTGTGATCTTTTGGATAAAACTCTTTTACTTTTTCTTGTCCTAGAGCTTCAAATTTTTGAGCTACTTTTTTACTCAAATTGATGTAATCTACTTTTTCAAGCTCCGCTACTTGCTGCGACCATTTAATGTAAGTTTCGTCTCTTTGCTCTACTTTTCCATTTGGCCATTCGTTTCTTGGAGTCAAACTCATTACAATTGGAGTCGCTCCTTTTTCTTTGGTTTCACGAATGAATTTCTTCAAATACCAACCGTAAGTATGAACCGTTTCCATCAAACTGTCAGCGCGGTTTACCACTTGGGTTTCCTCCCCAATACCGTTAATAGAACCTCTGAATTTTTCTTTGTCAATTTTTCCAGCATCGTTGTGTCCAAATTGAATAATAACAAAATCTTCTGGCTGAATTTCCTTTTTTGTTTCATCCCAAAGTCCTTCAAAATCAAAAGTGCGTGAACTTCTTCCTCCTCTGGCTTTGTTTACAATATTCACTCTGGTAGTATCAAAATAGCGAGGTACCATAACGCCCCAACCTACTGCATTTTCGTTTTTATTATCCGCCATAGTAGAATCGCCAATTAAAAAAACATTAATTTTTCTAGGCAATTTGATTGTTGGATTTTCTAGAATGTAGTTCTTCAAAGTACTTTTCGAAACCTTTAATCCTTCAATTATTGAAGTGGCAGCAACGACTGCTCCTTTTGCCGATGGATGGGTATGATCTTTTTTGTAAAAATAAGTTCCTGTTACTTTGGCTTCACCAAATTGCTCTAATTTCTTAGCCATTCTATCATTCAAATCAATGAAAACCACTTTTTCCTGATCGGCAATTTGTTTTGCCCATAATCCATAAGATGTATTGTTTCTTGGCAATTTTTCGTCTTTCCATGTATTTCTAGGAATTGGTGACATCACCACTGGAATAGCTCCTTTTTCTTTAGCTTCTTTTACAATTTTACGAATATACCAACCGTAGCTATGTACAATTTCGTGTTTTTTGGTAATCATATTATCAATTTCTTCCGTCTTTTCAGAAATTCCTTTTATGGTTCCTCTGGCTCTAATCGTATCATTCAGCGGACCATCATCATTATGACCAAATTGAATTAAAACATAATCTCCTTTTTTCAATTTTTTATAAACGGCATCCCATAACCCTAAATTCTGGTAGGTTCTGGTACTTGTTCCTCCCAGCGCATGATTTTCTACTCTCACTTTAGTAGTATCTAAAAACTGACCGATGTAATCACCCCAGCCCCAAAGACCTCCAGTTCCATCGCCACGACCATTTTTAACTGTAGAATCGCCTACTGTATATACCGTTATTTTTTGCTGTGCCTCTGCCTCAAATTGCACTAAAAAAAGTGCTAAAAAAGCAAATAGCATTAATTTGGTAATTCTCATTTTTACAATTATTGTTTATTATTGTTATTGAATATTGTAATTGTCATTGCTATTGAAACTGTTATTTCTCAACTCTAAAATCAAACCATAAATTCATTTGAATTCCCTCATCTCCACTTTTAATTCTAATACTTGCTGGCTGACTTTGTGGTCCGTGGTGTTCAATAGGTTTAAAAGAACGCATTGCTGGAATTTCATACATAAAGGAAATATTTCCTTCTGGAAACGCCGGTTGCGGATGAGCTCCTTCGAAAGCATTTTTAGGTAAATCTGGTGTAAATAATCTTAAAAATACTTTTTCAGAGGCAGAAAACATTTTAAAACTATTATTGTCTTTTGCTTTTAAAGCTGCTGCATACAAATCAGCGTGGTAACCTTTAAATTCTGGTAATATCATGTTTTCAAAACTTTCTCCTGGAATGGTTTGGTTATACTCTTTCTCCCAAATTCCATAAGTTGTTCCTTTAATTCTGTTTTTCCAAACATGGTAAGGTCCTTTTCCTAACCATTTCATACTTTCCACTCCTTCTTCAGGAAAATCAAAAGTAATACCAAAAGCATCTACTTTATCTTGAAAAAATGCACCATCAAAACCATTATTCGCTCCTGCATCTTTAAGTGCTACCATTTCCATTTTCAATCGCCCATCGGCAGTCATCGTCCACTTGATTTTTTTGATTCCTCCTTTATAATTCACTGTAAGTACAGCAGCATTATTTTCTACAGCAGATTCAACATTTTTCACTTCGGCTATCATCCCAATTGGTCTTGGTCCATTAGTCAAAGGCACAATTCCGTTTTTGTTTTTAACAGTGATAATTTTTCCCGTTTTTTTATCGAATGTAACCTGAACGTCTTTACTGATCAATGAAACTGAAGCTACTTCGTCTTTGATACTGACTTTTGCCTTAGTTTCTTTTTTCAATAAAAATTTATCTGCAAAATAATCTGCTTTGTGAATGGTCCAAGACCAAGTATAAATTTCTCTTCCGTGTTGGTCACGAGCGGTAATTTCAACCCAGTCTCCTTCGAAAAAGTTAGCTCCAACAGGAATTTTTATTTTAGATGTTTCGCCTGGTTCGATACTTGGAATTTCAATTTTTCCTTTATCTAAAATCGAATTTGCATTCTTAGTATACAACATTTCTTTATCAGCCTTGACCACTTTGTATTCCATGGTACAAGAATTCAAATTGCTAAAAATATAATCGTTGCTAATAAAAAACGAACCATCAAATTTTGCAGTAATACTCAATGGAGCAAACTGAATCGGTGCCCAAATTTCTTTAATAGCATAAAAACTTCCTTCTTTTTCACGGTGAGGCCCAAGAATTCCATCGGCCGCTAGAGAACCTTTCGAATCAAATTGTTCTTTTCCTATCCAATCTGATCTCTTAACGGCTTCGTCACAAAAAACCCAAATAAATCCACCAGCAAACAACGGACTTTGTTTGTATTGTTTCCAGAAATCCTCTAATCCTGCTCCCCCACCATTGTCATAAGTAGCGTGCATAAACTCTGTTGGAAAAAAAACATTTTCTCCATTTACAAATCGGTGAATTCCGGTTTGATACGCTGGATAATGGTGCACATCCCAACCGTCAAAATCAGACCAAGGGTGAATTACAATACGTTTTTGTGGATCTAAATCCCTGAAAACCTGATCTACATTATAATTCCATCCGCCTTCGTTTCCGTTGTCCCAAATAATAACTGATGCGTGATTCACATCGCGCGTTACCATTTCTTTGACTAATTTGGTTCCTGTCTCAGTATCATAAGAATTTTGCCAACCTGCTAATTCATCCAAAACAAAAATCCCTAATGAATCACAAACCTGTAGAAAATGACTATCGGCAGGATAATGGCCACGCACGGCATTCATATTCATATCTTTCAACAAATTGACATCCATGATACTCAAACGTTTGCTCATGCTTCTACCCGATTCTGGCCAAATTTCATGTCTGTTTACCCCTTTCATGATGATTTTTTTTCCATTCACATAGATTCCGTCTTTTTTGATGAACTCTAATGTTCTAAAACCAATACGCTCTGTAATTGCATGAATGGTTTTTCCGTTTTGTTTCAATTCTAATTTTAAATTGTACAAATTAGGAGTTTCAGGACTCCAGGGTTTGATATTTGGAAACTGCATGTTAATGACTTTTTTCTTTTCTTTAGCATTAACATCAAAAGAATGTGTTCCAATAATTTTATCACTTCCATCAGCCGAAATAGAAGCTGTAATAGTACTTTTTTGAGAAATATTTTGAAGATCTAAATGCACATTCAAAGTTCCATCCATTTTAGCATCCACAGCAACGTGTGCTATGTTTTCGTTTGCCATAATTTCCAACCAAACTGGACGATAAATTCCGCCAAAAAGCCACCAATCAGCTTTTCTTTCGGCAGCATTTACGGAGTTATTAGCCGAATGTTTAGAAACATGCGCTTCTAAGACATTATTTCCGCCATAATTCAACAAAGAAGAAATATCATATTTGAATTCGTAAAAACCACCCTGATGAATTGGTCCTGCCGATTTTCCGTTGATTTTCACTTCGGTATCAGTCATGGCTGCGCCAAAAACAATATAAATGGTTTTCCCTTTATCAGAAGCTGCAATTTGGAATTCGTGTTTGTAGAAACCTTCTTCTTTACTTGGCTCTTTTTGGTTTAATTCTTTGTACCAACGACCGTAAGTATATTCGCCAAAACCTTCTAATTCCCAATTGGATGGCACATTAATTTTAGACCATTGCTTGCTGTTATTCCCAGCGGTGCACATAAAATCCCATTTTACAGGATGTTCAAAATCGGTTCCCGAAAGGAAAACTTTAGTAGTTTCTTGAGCATTTGCATTTATTACGCATAAAAATGGCAGAAATAATGCAACAGCAGCTTGTAATGATTTTTTAAAAAACATAAATTTTGATTAAAGAATTAGTTTCCGTCTGGTTTCACAGTTTCAAATCGAGAACTCATTGGCAGAGTCCATTTTGCGAAAGCATTCGGATAATTTGGATTATATTGAGGTACTTCTTTTAAGAAATATTTAGCCAAAGGACTATTTAAATCACGAAGCCCTTTGATTACACAAAGAGCAATTTCATTGGCTCCAAAAGAATTGAAATGGGTATTATCTTCTAATTTTTCTTTTTGACCTGGAAAAGTGTTGGCTGGATATTGAACAAATGCTTTTCTGGATGGTTCATCGCCCCAGCTTTCATATAATATAGTAGTCAATTTTGTAATATCTACTAGAGGAACATTCATTTCCTGAGCCACTTTTCGCATCGCATCAGGATAATCACCATGTGTTGGTTTTAAAGTTCCATCGGCATTAAAGGCACGACGCTGAACTGGAGTAATCAAAATAGGAATTGCCCCTTTGTCTCTCGCTGCCTGAACATATTCGCGAATGGAAGCAGAATAGGAATCCCAAGGACCAATGCCCGCTCCTTTTTCTTTCTCATCATTATGAGCAAATTCTACTATTAAATAATCGCCAGGTTTAATCACTGATAAGATTTTTTTCAAACGTAAACCTGCTTTAAACGAACGCAATGTTAATCCTGAAGCGGCATAATTTGCCACCACTACATTTTCGTCAAAATAATTCGTAATATATTGTCCCCAGGAAGCCCAAGGTTCTAAATCCTGATCCGTTACGGTAGAATCTCCAGCTAAATAAACTGTTGTAACATCGGTTATTGGAGTAATACTAATACTTTCGATTTCGACAGTTCCTAGAAATTCTAATGTTAGTTTTTCATCCCAATTTAATTGTCCCAAATCCCTGTCTTTTAAGTGAATTTGAGATGTTTCATCAATTTTAGGAAATCTAACATTTACGTTAAAAGTTTTAATAGCAGTTTCTCCTTTTTTAAGCTGTTGCTGATCGAGCATTAATCTTCTTGATTCAGCTTTAATGGTAGTATTGGTATTTTTAGTTGTACTACCAAAAGTTACTGAAACCTGATAATTTCCTTCAGGAAGTTGTACCGAAAAATAAGTTGGGAGTTCTGTAGCAAATGAATTTTTATTCATTTTTACATTAGTTGCAGTATTAAAATCAAAACCATAACCTACAGCGGAATCAAAAGGTAGAGATTTACTTACTACTATTGCTTCTTTAGATTTTTTTACTTTTTTACCAAAGTAAAAAACTTTCTTTTCTGTTGTTTTTGAAGTTATTATCGTGGCATTTGAAACCTGGAAACTGAATACCAAAAGCAGCAGAAAAATAATCTTATCTTTTTGAATCATAAAATATCAAATTTATTTTAAAGAATGGACTAAAGTATTGTTTTCAATACAAATTAGTATCCTGCACTGTTAGGTAACAAGTCAAATTACACCTATAAGTCATAATAATCAACACTAGGTCTATTGAAGAGGGAGTTTATTTTTAACAAAAACAGTACCAAACGAAATACTTCAAAAAGACATTCTTTTAAGAACAAACTTAAACCGAAATAATCAAGAAAAAAATTAAAGGAAAATAGCATGTAAATTATATTTTACAAAACCGTTTTGTTTGAAGCAAAATTTTATAAAAACACAAAAAAACAGGTAAGTACAGGATACGTTAAATTAAAGTTAATTTTAGTTTTACATTAACAATAATTTAATGGTATTTTTTTGTAGTTTTAAAAAAATATCTAAATTTTTTGCGATATAAATTTTTAACCATTATTACACAACAAACCAATTAATTAACCAAAAAACTATTTTTTTTATGAAACATTCATTCGTAAAGTATCTGGTTTTCTTTAGTATCATGTTAACCACCATGACAACTTTAGCTCAAACCAATACTATCACAGGAACCATCAAAGACAACAGTGGCATGCCCATACCTGGTGCCAATGTATTAGTTAAAAACACTAACAACGGAGTACAGACAGATTTTGACGGAAAATTTGCTATCAAAGCAAGCTCAGGAGATATTCTTGTAGCTACTTTTATTGGTATGAAAACAATCGAAATTAAAGTAAGCAACCAAACTAACGTTAACTTCAAATTAGAAGAAGAAGGCAATAATCTTCAAGAAGTAGTCGTAGTTGGTTATGGGGTTCAAAAGAAAAGAGACGTTACTGGAGCTCTTGTTAGTGTATCATCCGAAGATATTGCATCTCGTCCAGTTAACAATGCCGTCGAAGCCATGCAAGGAAAAGCTGCTGGTATAGATATTTCTTCAAATGAAAGACCAGGTCAAGTAGGAACAATAAGAATTCGTGGTAATCGTTCTATTACTGGATCAAACAGTCCTCTTTATGTTGTTGATGGAATTCCTTTAAATTCTGGAGGTATTGATTTTATAAATCCAGTAGATATAGAATCTATAGACGTATTAAAAGACGCTTCTGCAACCGCCATTTTTGGATCGCGTGGTGCTAATGGAGTTATTATTGTAACAACCAAAAAAGGTAAAAGCGGGAAATTTACCCTAAATTACGACACTGCTGTTACAACAGAAAGCATTTTCGAAAGAGCACCTATAATGAGTGCTGGCGATTATATTGAATTACGTCGTTGGGCAAAACATTATGAAACACCTACAGTATTTCCAAAAGGGAATGCTCCGACTATTGAAAACGACCGTACTATATTTTTTGCTGATGGCGATCCAACTGCATGGGCAAATATCGAGAAAGGATGGGCTGGCGGCACTTGGGATGGTTCTAAATTAACCACAACCAATTGGGCTAAATTTGTAACACAAACAGGCATTACCAGACAGCAAACATTAAGCGTTAGCGGCGGTACTGAAAAAATGAAAGCTTATGGTTCTTTTGGATATATAAATAATACAGGTACATTAAAAGGACAAGGATTCAAGCGTTATACAGGTATTGCTAATATTGACATTACCCCTACCAAATGGTTTTCAATGGGGGCTAATCTTAATGTTAGTTATGGTGAGACTGAATTTGGTCAATCAACCGTAGGTAGATCGGCTGTAGCAACTTCTGCTGGTATTTACAATACTGCAAGACAAAATCTTCCTTATGCATTTCCTTTAGATGCTGATGGTAATAGAATTCAAAATCCAGGAGCAGATTCTACCATTAGAAATGTTTTAGACGAACATAAATTATCACAAGATCAACGTTTAACCTTGCGTGCTTTTGGTAGTTTTTATGCACAATTAGATTTCGGCGGACTTACTCCTGCACTAACAGGTTTAAAATACCGTGTGAATTTTGGTCCAGATTTAACATCATTCCGCAATGGTGTATTTTTAGATGGTCAATCTTCAGCACGTTCAGGCACTAATTTTGCTTCGTTAAATAAAGAACAAATAATTTCATACACATTAGATAATTTAATATTCTATAACAAAACACTTGGCAAACACGATTTTGGGTTAACGTTATTACAAAGTAAAACGCAATATGCAGAAGAGTCAAGTGCTATGTCTGCACAAAATATACCAATTACGCAAAGTAAATGGAATGCATTAACTCCTGTAAATGTTGGTTTACTAGGCTATTCATCAAATTTTTTCGAAACTGGATTGTTTTCCTATATGGGTAGAATTAACTATGGTTTTGATGATAAGTACCTTCTAACAGCATCTCTTCGTTATGATGCTGCTTCACAATTAGCAGAAGGTAATAAAGGTGCTTATTTTCCTAGTGCATCAATTGGTTGGCGTATAGACAAAGAAAACTTTTTACAAGGCATTTCTTGGTTAAATCAATTAAAACTAAGAGTCGGTTTCGGTGTTGTTGGTAATGCTGCTGTACCAGCTTTTGAGACACAACCACCATTGGCACAAGTATTATACTCAACATTTTCTGGCGTTAATAACAATGCAAAATTAGGAAACATTGCATTAGGTTGGGAAAGAACTACACAATACAACTACGGTATCGATTTTGGAATATTTAAAAATAGAATTTCCGGAAGCTTAGAATATTACACCAGTCAAACCAATGATTTACTTTTAGCAAGAACTATTCCAAGTGTAAGTGGTTTTACAAATACCACTGCAAATATTGGACAAACTGAAAGTGAAGGTATTGAACTTACATTAAATACAGTAAATGCAAGAACAAAAGATTTTGAGTGGAGCTCTAGTCTAAGTGCTTCATGGCAACAAAACGCCATAACGGAATTACAAAATGGTAAGTTTGATGACATTGTTAATAACCGTTTTATAGGCAGGCCTCAAGGTGTTATATATGGCTTTGAATCGAATGGAATTTGGAGACCTGAAGACGCCGTAGAAATGCAAAAATTTAATGATGCTGCTGGTAGAACTGTTTTTACATTTGGAAACGCAAGACCTGTTGACCAAAATGGAGATTACTTAATTGATCCTAATAACGACCGTGTAATTATTGGAAATACAGAGCCTAAATTTATTACAGGACTCACCAATACATTTAACTACAAAAACATTGAATTATCCATCTTTGTGTACGGCCGTATGGGGTATATATTCAATGCTGGGGGCGAAAACTTAAGTGGAAAAACAAGCCAAAGAGTAATTGATTATTACACTGATGACAATACCGATGCTGAATACCAAAAGCCAATTTTCTCCGCAGGTACTGGAGATGTTTACAACGGTACTTTAGGGTACAGAAATGGCTCTTTCTTAAAAATACGCAACATATCTTTAGGATATAACTTTGATGAGGACACTTTAGAAAAAATTGGTATTTCTAGATTAAGATTTTATTTGCAAGCTACAAATCCGGGGATGATTTTCTCTAAAGTAGATTTCATAGATTTAGACACAGGTACTAGTTTTTCTAACAGAGGATTCACATTAGGATTAAATATTCAATTTTAAGAAAATTAAAAAGACAAATCATGAAAAATTATAAAAAACTATATATTAATTTAATGCTAGTTGCTTCAATAGGACTTAGCACATCATGCAATCAAGATTTTCTTGAAGAAAAATTAGAAACTGCATACAGCAAAGCTTATTATGATACAGAACAAGGAATACTAGACTTAGCTGTTGGCACTTACTATCAAGTATTTGCGTTAGATATGAATAGAGAAGTTCCACTTACAGCAAATGAATCTGGAACAGATGAATTTCGCCTTGGGGGAGATCCTTCAAATAGACTATGGAATTCTTATGAAGCTGGTTTTGGTTCGTTTGTAACTGTATCCAACTCAAATACCGTAGCTGCCCAAACAAATTGGAACGATTTATACATAGGTATTGGTAACGCTAATCAATTAATTGAATCAGCTACTAACATTGCTTCTACTAATGATGCTATTAAAAAAGTAGCTTTAGGTGAAGGTTACTTTATGAGAGCTTATAACTATTTAAAATTAGTAAGACAATATGGTGGCGTACCTCTAAAATTAACTGTTAGTAATACAGTAGAATTAGAATACACTAGAGCTACTCCTGAACAAATATTTAGTCAAATTATTGACGATTTTACACAGGCTTTCAATTTATTAAGCAATACAGGTGGCCCAAATAAAATTACCAAAGACGCAGCAGCTCATTATTTAGCAAAAACGTATTTATCTAGAGCTAGTGAAATTAATGATACATGGAACTCTTCAACAAAAACTGCAGATTTACAACAAGTAGTTACACTAGCTGATGATGTTATATCTCGCCATCCTTTAGCAAATAATTTTGGTGAATTATGGGATTTTAGAGTCCCAAACGGTGCTAATGAAAGATTACCAGAATTAATACTATCCGCCGATTTTAATTCCAATCAATTAACAACTGGCGGCAATCAACAACATTTATATTTCCTTTCTACCTATGATCAATTACCGCAAATGATTCGTAATACAGCAGGTGGTAGACCATTTAGCCGTTTAGCACCAACGTACTTTACTTTTGATGTTTTTGATAAAGTTAATGACTCTCGTTTCTGGAAAAGCTTCCAAACAAAAGCTGCAGTAAATAATAGGTCAGGTAATATCTATGTTAATGGTGATTTAGGTTTTATGTATATAATCAACAAGCCTTCAGATACGCGTTTTGCTCTTACTAGAAATGACAACTCTATAATATACTCTAAAACTGGAAAAACAATCCCCGTTGTGTTTGTTGCTTATGCTGGAGATTCATTTATAAATAACAGAAAAGGCTTAAGTAGTGATGTGAGATTCCCTTCGTTAAGTAAATATATGGACGGATCAAGACTTGATTTTAATGCCACGAAAGGAAGTCGTGATGTTATTTTAGCACGTTCTGCAGATACTTATTTGTTTGCGGCAGAAGCTAAAGTACGCTTAGCAAAATTAGGTACAGGTTCATATAGTGATGCCCTAACATACATAAACGCTGTTCGTAATCGTGCAACTTACAAAGCAGGTGAAAATCGTGAAGCTTATACTGATGGTTCTGCAGCATGGACAACTGCTGTTCAAGGAGGAAGAGCTAGTTCTTTTATGCCTGAAAATTCATACTATGAGTCAAACAATATCCCAGTTGCTACTACAGCTACTAACTTAACAATTGGAAGTATTGGTGCGTTACCAGCAGAAGATGAAGCAGTAATTACTAAGTTAGGCTACACAACTGATTATGACCGTATGCTTTGTTTAGTATTAAATGAGCGTGCTAGAGAACTTTGTGGTGAATTTCACCGTTGGGAAGACTTAAGTAGAACAAAAACATTGGTAGCACGAGCCAAAGCATACAACATTGATGCTGAACCTAATATAAAAGACTTTCATATATTAAGAGCACTACCGCAAGAATTTCTTGATGCCGTTTTTAAAGATGGTCGTCCATTAACTACTGCAGAAAAAACTGAAATGCAAAATCCTGGTTATTAAACCAAAAAAGAAAATATTAAAAGTGGAGGCCTTAAACCTCCACTTTTTTTTACCTATATTAATTCTTTCCAAAAACAAAAAAAACCTAATAAACCAAAAGATTTACAAGGCTTTGTATTACATTAATAAAAAAATTTAAATCGAATTCCTATCAATAAAGTTGAATGGATTTTTTATTTTACCTGTTTCTTTATTCAAAATCATGCTTGCTGCAGTAGCTCCCATCATTTTAAAATCAGTAGAAACTACTGTAATTCCTAATAATTCTTTTAATGGTGTATCATTATAGGATATCACACCTATTTCTCTGCCTAATTCAAAATTCTTATCTCTAATTTGTTTCACAAGACTCACTAAATCAGACTCTTCTATTGTAATAAACAAATCTCCTTTTTTCAAGACAATATCATCATAAACCTCTCTCAATACCTCATATTCTAATCCTGAATCTACACAAAATCGTTTAAAACCATTTAAAATTCGTCTTGGATAAGGATAAACAGAACTTTCAGGATAAATTAAAATCAATTTATTGTATCTAGAGATTTTCTCAATTCCTTGCTTCAAAGCACCATAAATATCATTTTCATAATCTTGACAAACTTCGATTGCGGAGTTTTCTATCCCTTTATTATTATCTAAAATAACTAATTTCTCTTTTGGAATTTTATTAATGGCTTCTAAAACACTTTCGCCAGAACTAACATGTGTTAGATTATCGGTTTTAAAATGAGGCATAATTACATAATAATCATACGCTCCTAAATTTTTATCTATTAAATTCAGGAATAAGGTTTGGTCGCAATGGTAAATGTGTAAATCGGTTTGAGAATTTCCTCCAATATTATTGATGAAAGAATTATAAATTCTCATCTTATAAGAACTCAACTTGTTAATCAAAAAAAGCACATTGACTTTAGCAATTAGTTTTGTACGAGTAATATAATAACCTTTCCCTCTAATAGGAGTTATTATTTTTCTTTTCTTTAAAATATTATAGGCTTTTTCAACTGTATCTCGAGAAAGATAAAATTCTTCGCTAAGCATATTAATGGACGGAAGTTTCTGATCCATTTGTAATTTTCCAGTAGCAATACTGTCAATTATCGAATCTACAATTTGTTTGTATTTTGGGATTCTAGAGTTCTCACTTAAACTCATTGAGAACGAAACCCCTTCATCTATCATTTCTTTTGTCAAAAACTTTTCCATCTCCCTGTAAATTATATTTTTACCTTTCCATACCAACAAAATCCCTATCTCAATTTCAAAAAAGCAATATTTCCAAATAAAAAACTTGTAATCGATTACCAAATATAAAAATAAATTTAGTATTAAAAATAAAAAAGCTGAAAATAAAACAAAAAATGTTATAATTTACTATAAAATATATCATATATGCAAAAACCAGATTAATTAAGTATCAATTAACTAATTTAGTTTGTAAGCAATATTTTATCAAAACCGATTTTTAAAAGTTAATTTCATAAATTATTCAACACAAAAAACCTCATTAAAATCTACTGGCTTTAATGAGGTTAAGAATTATTTTTAATTTAAAACAAATGACTTTTATTCTTTCATAAGATTCAAAAGCATTGATTTTGGAACTTCTAAAACAGTTCCATGACGTGTTCCCTGCGGAAAACTAACCTTATCCGAAACATCTTCCCAACCTTTATCGGTTTGTTTTAAAGCACCATATTTATGGTCTCTGTATTTATCAAAGTAAACCAACCATTTACCATCAATTTTAATAGCTGTTGGTCCTTCTGCCCAATAATTTCCAGTAATTGCAGCACTTGCTTTAGTGTAAGGTCCTGTCAATTTATCACTATAAGCTACTTTAAGATTTTTTTGCACGGGAACTTTTGTTTCATCTTTTAAAAACATAATATAGCCTTTATCATCTTTCAAAATAGAAGAATCAATTACATTAAATCCTGGCTCATAAAGCAATTTTGTTGGACTATATGTTTTAAAATCCTTTGTAGTGGTGTAATATATTCTGTGATTGTAACCGCTATCTTCAGTAGATTGTGTTTCTGGGAATTTCCCTGTTATAGTACTCGCCCAATAAATCATGTATTCTTTATTCACTTCATCATAAGTAATTTCAGGAGCCCAAGTATTGCGTGTTCCACTTTCATGCTCCATTACAGGCAGGAATTCTTGTTTTGACCAATGAATTAAATCTTTTGAAGAAGCGTATCCAATTCCTTTATCTGTCCAACTTACAGTCCATACCATGTGATACAAACCATCGCCACCTTTAATAATACAAGGATCTCTCATGAGTTTGTCTTTTCCAACTTCAGGAGTTAAAAACGAAGCATCCTTTTTCAATGTTTGCCATTTATAACCATCTTCACTGTACGCTAAATGCAAACCATCTTCTCCATTTCCTTTGAAATAAGAAAAAAGATAGACTGATTTTTCGGCAATTATTTTATTAGCTACCAACCAATGTTCTAAAGAAGCTGACCAATCAGTATTGGTTCCTTTTGTTCCCAATCCAAAGCCATGACCTCCGTTTTCATAAATATGCATTTCGGCACGCACTTTATTCTTCTTTAAAGCCATGTAATAATTGACACTATTCTCAACAGGAACAGCATGATCATCTGTAGCATGAACTAAAAATGTTGGTGGTGTATTTTCGTTTACTTCTTTTTCATTCGAATATTTAGCAATCAATTCATTAGAAGCCGTTTTTCCTAGAAGGCTTTCCTTCGAACCATTATGTGTAATTCCATTTTCCATTGAAATTACTGGATAAATCAACATTGAAAAATCAGGACGAGCGCTGATATCTCCTTTTGCTTCATACACTTTATCTAAATAATGCGTCGATGCTGTTGAAGCCAAATGACCTCCAGCCGAAAATCCCATGATTCCAATTTTATTCTCGTCCAAATTCCATTTTGCTGCGTTTCTACGCAAAACACGTATGGCTTCTTGTGCATCTTGCAATGGACCAACCGTTTTGTCTTTCATAATGTCATCTGATGGCAAACGGTATTTCAACACAAAAGCCGAAACACCAATGGAATTGAACCATTCCGCCACATTAATCCCTTCTTTATCAATAGACAAAACCGAATATCCTCCTCCTGGGCAGATGATTACCGCAGCATTTTTAGCTGATTTATTTTCGACCAAAAAAGGTATTAAAGTAGGTTCAATTACTTTTCTAATCCCTGTTCGATTTCCTTGAGCATCTACTCGAGGTTCTTCTTTGTAGGCTTCATTTTTAATAGCTCCCGGGATTTTATCCCACAATGGAAATGCCGCGCTTTCTTGTGAAAAGCTGTTGATGGACATGCTTAAAAAAAGTACTAGTCCAAAAAATAGTGTTGTGTTCATGCTAAGTTTCATTTTTCTTATAAAATTCTATTTCTACAATACGCAATTATCCGTAAAAAAAATCTAATTCTTTATTGAGTTGACTCAAAAATAGTATATAATCGTTTTACTATTTATTTTTTTTCAAAACAACCTAAATCAGGAGCGGAACCATTAAATGGAAATCCGATATCAACCCCTGCATTTATTAGTTTACTTGAAGCTGCTAATTTTAAAAAATCATTATTTGGAAGACTTCCATCTGCTTGTCTTGGAGCCATTAATAATTTCTCATCAATACTTAAAAAATCAGCAACAGAAACACTAATATCGCTTAAATCAAAATAATTATTTTTCAAGACACAACGCGATTTATCAATATCTGTTAATTCGGCTGTTGTAGCCGCAAAACCTAAATTATTAGCCATTTCGTGATTCCATCCTGGTCCATCTATCCCAAAATCATTTGGATTTAAAGCCACACAATTGAGCATATTGTAATTTCTTTTATTCAAATAGGCAGTATTGTTGTACCAATAATTACCTTCTAAATGATGATTGGCATAAAATCCGCTTTGTTTGTTTTTAACGGCTAAACAAAAACGAATGGTATTTTTAGGTATGGAAGTATATTTTTCGATCAATTCATTATAAGGATTTTTTCCTTTTCCATATCCTCCTGCTTTGAATCCGTTTCCATCTGCTCTAGAAATAAAACCTGATGAATATCCATTATAAAAAGCCCAGCAATTTTCTATTAAAACGGGTTCGGTATTATTAATTAAATCAAAACCATCATCGCTATTAAACCAAGCTCTACAGCCTCTAAAAACATTATTTACGCTTCCTTTTTCAAGATGAGCACCAAAACCATCACTATTTCCGCCTTTTCCACCCTCAGAAACCGAATCATAATTATTGTAAGCATCACAATTTAAAACCAAATTATTCGACCCACTAAGCATGTAAACTCCAATAGCCATATTGTCGTGCATACTTAATTGTTCCAAGGTGTTGTTGCTTCCACGAACTTCAAAACATTCTGATTGTGTGTGCTTTTTAATTGTAACCTGAACGCCTACAACTTCAATTCCTTTAATATGAATATTATTGCCATCAACTAAAAAAGCAATGACACGCTTTCCAGCAGGTTTAATATTTTTATAATCAAAAACAGGAATTTCATTTTTATAAGCTAAATAAGAAATTCCGTTTTTATTTAATTGGGTTACATAAGCCCAAATTCCTCTTGATTGAGTAATTTGCTCTTCTCGCATCAAATAAAAACCTCCTCTTATGAAAACGGTATCACCTGAACTGGCTAATTCCTGTGCTCTTTTTATGCTCTCAACAGGAGTTTTGATTGTTCCATTATTGAAATCATTTCCTGAAGGAGCAACATAGAATTCTTTTGCTAAACAAAAAAAACTATTTAAAAATAGTACGGCAATTAGGATTTTAGATTTCATGTTACACTAATTAATTTTATGTGTGTGTGTGTTTGAATTTCAGTAATTCATTTTCATAAAAAAGGGAAGCTGTTAAACTTCCCTTTTTCTATTACAAACTATTAAACTTACTTATAAAAAGAAAGCAAAATAGGGTTCTTAATTATTTCATTTTGTAGATCTCAGATCCTGCTAACAAGAAACAACCCAAACCATAATCTTCAAAATCAGGAATTTTATCATAGCTTAGTGGCATACCATCTTTTGGTTCTTTTCCTGTAGATTGCAAATATCCTAAAAAACCATTTTTATGCAAACTTTCAGTTACCAATGCGTTCCAGGCTTTTTCAATAACTGGTAAATAGGTTTTCTTGTCTAAAATTCCATTATTGATTCCATAAGCAATTCCGTAAACAAACAAAGCCGTTCCTGAAGCTTCTTTTTCTCCATAGTTATTTGGATCATGCAAACTTGCATTCCAGAAACCATCGGCTCTTTGAATAGGCACTAATGCTTTTGCCATCGCTTTTAAATCTTTTACATATTGCGCTCTGTGTGGCGCATTTTCTGGAATAATTGTTAATACTTTTGCCAAAGCTCCAATTACCCAACCGTTTCCACGACTCCAGTAACAATCTTCTCCATTTGGTTCTTTGTAAGGAGGATCAAAATCAGCATCACGCCACCACAATCCGTCTTTTGGATTATACAATCCGTTATCACCATGTTTGTCTCTGGAGTACATGTACATATCGTACATTTTTTCATAATAACGATTGTCTTTTTCTAAAACCCCCATTTTTGCAAATACTGGCATTCCCATTTGAATAGCGTCAATCCAAGACCAATCGTCTAATTGAGGCGTATTCAGCAACATATCCATGTTTGCTTTTGTGTTTTTTAATTTTTTAGGATCTGGTTCTAAAACATACAAATCAATATAAGTTTGGGCTGCACAATAATTATCGGCATTACGAGTGGTGTTTCCTCCGTTAAAGCCCCATTTGTGTGATTCTGCCCAATCGTAAGCATATTTGTAATATACATCTTTAGGATAAATTTCGTGCAAAGCCATTAATCCTTCATAGTAAACCCCACGTGTCCAAATATTACTTGGACGCTCTTTATTTGTTATGATAGTTTTACCTGTATCAGGCCATTTATCCATAAAATATTTATTAGCCAATTCCATTTGAGCCAAAACTACTTTTTTGTCAAAAGTTTGTTGAGCTACCGAAACGGAACTGTATAATAAAAAGGACGTAAAGATTAAAACTAGTTTCTTCATTTGTTTACTTTTTTTTGGGATTAATAATGGATTTAAAGTTTATATTTTTGATAAAAAATAATTAATTAGGTAAAAATAGTTTTAGACTCTCTATTTCCCGTCCTGTAGCATCCTGTTAAATTAAATTAACAATTGATTTTCGGCATTAAAATTGCGACTGGAAGGAAAAAATTATTTCGAATAAATTAAAAAAATAATGACTTGGCATTACTCAATAATTCTGCCAAAAAAACAAAAACAATCATTTTTTCAAAATAAATATAAAAACACAAACTCTTCATTCTAAATAAATCTGAACAACTTATTTATACAATCAAATATAATCTAAAATGAATAAACTAAAAACAGTAACTGCACTTGCTTTAGCAACGGTGACTTTATTTTGTTGCAACACAAAGAAAAACACAAATAATTCAAAAACATTAGTAACTATTCCAACTGAAAATGAAGTAGGTGTAAAAATGCTTTCAGCAGAAATTGAAACTGTAAAAGCACCTTTTAAAACCATCCAATTTACAAAACCGACTTTTCCATCTGAAAAAATCACATTAACACTTTCTAAAACTGAAATAAACACTGCTACAATTCAAAAAGCAATTGACCAATTAAGTGCTAAAGGAGGAGGAACTATTGTTGTCCCTAATGGAAAATGGATTACAGGAAGAATTCAACTGAAAGACAACATCAATTTTCATTTGGAAAACGAAGCACAACTTATTTTTAGCGGTGAAATAAAAGATTTTCTTCCGGTAGTTTTTACCCGAATTGAAGGAATTGAAGTGATGTCACTCGGTGCTTGTATTTATGCTAATGGCGCTACAAATATTGCCGTAACCGGAAACGGAAAACTGGTAGGACCTCAAAAAGGCTCTATTCGAGACCGAATTTTAACAAAAGATGTAATCGACAATGTAATTGATCCGAATACTCCTGTAGCCGAACGAATTGTTGATGGGAAGAAACAAGACTGGATTTTTCCACCTATGTTTATTTCTCCTATTAATTGCAAAAAGGTTTATATCGAAGGCGTTTCTTTAGAAAATTCTGCTTTTTGGAATATTGTTCCTATTTATTGTGATAATGTAATTATTCGTGGTGTAACCGTCAACTCAGTGGGAATAGCACGTGGTGACGGAATTGACATTGAATCCAGCAAAAATGTATTAATCGAATATTGTAATCTAAGCACTGGTGATGACTGTTTTACTATGAAAGCCGGAAGAGGAGAAGATGGTATCAGAGTAAACAAATCCACCGAAAATGTAGTGGTGCGTTACTGTCTTGCGTTAAAAGGACATGGCGGAATTACTTGCGGAAGCGAAACAGCAGGAATGATTCGTAATTTATATGTTCATGATTGTGTATTTAATATTGATGGTGTTGGTATCCGTTTTAAAACCAGAAGATCTCGCGGTGGTGGTGGTGAAAACCTAACTTACGAACGCATTCGAATGAACCTTGACCAAACGGCTATTAAATGGGATATGTTGGGCTCATCTGGTAGTGTTGGCGATCTCGCCGATCGTTTGCCAGCAAGAGCAATTAATAAACTGACACCAAAATTTCAAAACATCACTATTAAAGATATTATTATCGAAAACTGCTCCACTTTTATAAAAATTTTCGGTATTCCTGAATCGCCAGTAAGCAATTTGACTATTGAAAATGCTACTGTAAATTCTACGGAGTTATTCAACGCTCACGATCTTCGGGATGCTACTTTTAAAAACATGTCTATTACAACAAAAGATTCAACATTATTTTTATTAGATTCTAGAAATATTGTTTTTGACCAAATTAATTTCAAAACACCGAAATTTGCAAAACTTGACATCAAAGGAGAACTTTGTGACTCGATTATTGTTCGTTCAAGTTCTAATATTAAAAATGCTAAATGGTTTAAAAAATGAAATTTTCTTTTTTCCCGTCCCTAAAGGGTGGAAAATTTCTTAACAATACATATTAAAAAGAAAACTTCCTAAATACTCTATAAAATGGAGCACTTAGGAAGTTTTTTCATTTCAAAAAATTTAAAATGAATTCTAATTCTTTAAAGGAGTTATAGTAACTGGAGTTGTTAATCCTGAAGGCATTGGAGCCCATTTAGTAGCATCAAATTTATTATAATCTTTATCCACCATATTGATTTCGTAGAAAATTTTCCACTCCTTACCTTTCTTTTCCATATCAATCACTCTATTTGCAGAAAGATTAGTAACCTGAACTTTCAATTCGTTTTTGCCTTTCTTCAATTTCCCTAAATTAATAGTAAAAGGTACTGACCAAGCATCGCCAATATATTCTCCATTCAACCAGATTTTAGCACTTTCTCTAACATCGCCTAAATTTAATTTCCAGTTATCGGCAGCTATTTTTGGAGCATCAAATTGCAAGGTATATAAGGCTGTTCCTGAGAAAGCTTCCGTTTCCGGGCTAATTTTAGTCCAGGATTCTAAAGTACTTACTTTTGCCGGAGCTGGTAAAGTTGGCCCTCCTTTTTCGAAAGTCAATTTCCAATCTCCTTTTAAAACAATTGGCTCTGCTGTGGCTTCATAATATTTCCAAGGTTTTTCAGAAGCCGTATTTTCTGTTTTCAGAATAAATGATTTTCCAGATTCTATGCGAAGTTTTACCCTAGTAATTTGTCCTTCTTTTTTAACCATCGCATTACCAACATTTCTATTCAATGGATCTAAAATCAACACTTCTTTATTGGCTACAGCCAAAGGAATAAATCCTTCGATTGTTTTAGCAGTATGATTCACTAAATAATAGATTTTTTCTCCATCTAAATCTCTTCTGATGAATTTCAAACCCGTTTTTACTAATGTTTCTGGTTGTTCATTGGCATCAGCCAAAGCTTTAAATAAATCACTCACTGGACTTATAATCGCCGATTTTGAAGAAAGTAACGCCGTTAATTTGGTATTTTGAGCTTCGAAATCATTAAATCCCGGAACTGATTTTGGCAAACCTTCAAAAATAATATGAGCTCCCGCTTTTTTCAAAGCAATCAATTTCTCTAAAGTAGCCAATGGCATTTTATCACAATTTGGAATCACTAATGATTTATAACTACCTCCAGGCAAAACTAGCATTCCGTCTTTTACCGAAGCCTGAGCAATAAAACTATCCGAAACAAAATCAACTCCATAACCGTTATCCATCAATTTTTTAGTGGTATCATAAAACGGAGTTCCGTGCAACCATTCTTTTAACGAGTGAATCTTGAATTGGAAAAATAAATTTCCTCCTAAATTTTTTCCCCAAGTATCATAAACTGGATAATACAACAAGGTTTCATTATCCGGTTTTCCAGCTTGCAACATCGACTGGCAATTAGCAATATAATCGAACAATCCTGGAGCATCTTCCCAAATAGAATTAGTAGCATTAAAATTTACAGAAGCATAAAATTTCCATCCCGGCCATTCCGCTCTTGTAGGCGAATAAGTAGATCCATGAAGAAATACATGATTGATTCCGTTAAGCATCAAATCCTCAACTTCTGGTTTGCATTGCGACAATGCTGTTTTAAAATGGTCTCTCAGCCAAGTAAAAGTTTCTGAAGAAGTTAATGGTTTTCCAGCAATATGCGCCGCCGAAGAAGAAAATTTCAACATTACAGGATCGGCATCACCGTCTCTAATATCTTCTTTTTCACGTCTGAATCCCGGAATATCATAAGGCATTGAACCAAAAGTTTCACATTCAGGAATATCAGCAGATGCATATAAATCAATTAAATTCCCTGGTGAGCCGTGCGCTTGTAATTTGGTTTTGTAATTTTTCGAATTTGCCCATTTCGTCCAAGGCAAATCAAATTTATTTAACAATAAATCAGAAATTGTTTCTCTATAATCGCTTTTAATTCTGTTTCCAATTTCAGAATCTTCTTTACTCAACAACTGCGGAAGGTATTTTTTCAAATCATAGCCTCTGCGTTTTTCAAATTCCTGTAAAAATAAAGGGGTGAAATCAGTACCATATACTTCGTAACTATCATTAAAAATAGCTCTCAGTTTTCCTTCAAATCCTACTAATGCTTTATCAAAAGGAGCGACATAAGCATTTAGCGCTTCTGTAGAAAAATGATCTAAAGTGTAGCCTTTTCCACCTGGTGCAGCACGTTTAACCTGCTGACCTGTTTTTCCAGCAAAAACAGCATAGATCGTATAATTTGTTTTTTTAGCTTTCCAGTTTAGTATATTTCCTTTCAATTGGCTTGTTAAATCAACGTAAGAACCATCAGATCCGTAAGCCGAAACCGCTAATAATTGTGCTGGCACTTTCTCCTTTGCTGAATCTACATTGATTTCCTTATTAAATTGTTCATTTTTCTTAACCTCATATTTCTCAACTACTAATTTAGTTGCTGCATGTGGAAGCGTAACCTGAGAACCACCATAAGGCCAACCTGTTCCTAAAACCATATCAACTTGTAAACCTAAACTATCGGCAATTTTTACCGTGTAGCCCAACATTTCCATATACTTTGGTGATAGATAATCAATAAAATTATTCTCTTCACCTTTTACCCCATATATAGGTGTAATTTCAACTCCTCCAATTCCGACTTTTTGAAAATCGATTAAACTAGATTTCAAATTAGGTTGGTCTACTGCACTTCCCATCCACCACCAGCGTGCCCATGGCTTGTTCACGTTTTTAGCTTCAGCCCAAGCTGTACTTGACTTATTTACTTGAGCAGCACCGTTTAGAGAAAAAAGAATCCCGATAACAAACGGAAGATAATTAAGTTTAATTTTCATTGATTTTATATTAAAATTAGTGGGGTTTTGATTTGTATTAAACAATCTAGCCTCCTTATTTTTAAAATTTGAGTAAATTTTATTTAGAATATAAAATTATCAAACTTGGCTTTCTAAAGCATCCTGCCCCGTCCTGTTAGTAAACTCGTCTAGAACCAAGAAATAAAAGTTTTTTAATTTTCGACTGCCACATCATCAATAATAATGCCACTTAGAAATGCTTCATTTGTTTCAATTTCAAAAAATAATTTTACTGTTTTTTAATTTTTTGATTGTCGAATCTATCTGCACTACTCAAAACAGAATCTTTAAAAACACAACCAACATCATTTACACTTGTATGAAACAACTCTACAACTTAATATCCTATTTAATTACTAATCTCAATTGACAATAAGAGCAATAAGAGCCTGTTTAAATTCATCAAAATTATATCCGCCGCGGCGGATATAATTTTGATGAATTTTCAAGAAATTTTTCACCCTTTAGGGATGGGGAAAAAGAAAATTTCTTTTTTTATTATAGATTTAAACAAGCTCTAAAACTTATTAAACGACTTTTTTCTACTTATCGCCCCATTAAATTGACCTTTTATTAACATAAAACACTAGTTAGGTATTGTTTTTAAAAAGACAAAAACACACCTAATAGCCTTAAAACAAATGATTTTGCATAATTCATAAAAAGATTAACATTAAATTGAATGAAAAACAATATAAAATACAAAAAAAATAAAAAAATAAAAAAAATAATTTAAAAAAATAAATTAATCGCAACAAAAAAGAACAGAACTAATTAAGAAACAAACACACAAGTTTCTATATATCAATAAATTAAAAAACAAAAAACAAGATTAACAGACAGAACAGGACAGTTAAAAATATCAAAAAAATTAACTTTGAACAAAATGCTAACCATAACAACAAGTTAATTATGAAAAACAGACTTTTTTATTTGTTGAGCTTCCTATTAGTTGCTTTTATAAGCACTACAACTTATGCTCAAGAAAAATTAGTAAAAGGGAAAATCATTGACGAGTCAGGATTTCCTGTTCCCGGAGCTTCTTTAGTTATCAAAGGAACAACTAAAGGAAGTACAACAGACATGGATGGAAATTATTCCATTTCAGCAACACCAGGCGATGTTATCGTCTTCACCTATTTAGGTTACACAACTGTAGAAAAAACAGTAACCGAATCGAACACTTACAATGTCTCTCTAGTACCAACTCAATCTCAACTAGAAGAAGTAGTTGTTATTGGTTATGGTACCGTTAAAAAATCAGATTTAACTGGAGCTGTTACGAGAGTTAGTGCAGAAGAATTAAACGACCGACCTGTAAGCAATGCCATGGAGGCCTTGCAAGGAAAAGCCGCCGGTGTGGACATTACCACTAGCGAACGCCCAGGAACACTTGGAACAGTTCGTATTCGTGGACAACGTTCATTAACTGCTAATAGCAATCCTCTTTATGTAGTTGACGGAGTACCATTGTTATCTTCTTCAGCTATTGAAACCTTGAATCCTAGAGATATTGAATCTATTGACATCCTTAAAGATGCTTCTGCTACTGCTATTTACGGTTCTCGTGGAGCCAATGGAGTTATCATCGTTACAACAAAACAAGGAAAGTCAGGAAGATTCAATTTGAATTACTCAGCTACATTAACTACTACTAACATTGTAGATCGTTCACCTTCCATGAGTGCTGCTGATTTTATCCAATTCAAACGTTGGGCAGGATATAATTCGAGTATGCTTGATCCAACCTCATTTCAATATGCACACCCAAACTCTCCTACTATTGCAAGTGACACACAATTATTTGCCAGTTCATTAGATGGTAATACTACTAGAGATAATGTACTGAAAGGTTGGGAAAATGGTAATTTTGATGCTTCTAAGGTAACCAATACGGATTGGACAGACTTTGTAACACGTACAGGAATCATGAATGAACACGTAATCAGTGGTAGTGGCGGATCTGAAAAAGTGAATAGCTACGCTTCTTTTGGTTACTTAAGCAACAAAGGAACACAAAGAGGGCAAGACTATTCTCGTTACACTACAAAATTGACAACCAACATTACACCTGTAGATTGGTTTAAGTTAAACGCCTCTTTAAACATTTCCTGGAGCGAACAAGATTTCGGTATGTCAACTCTTGGAGGACGCAGCGGATCCGTACCTAATGCAATTTACGGAGCGGCTAAATCTATATTTAACATGGCTGTCCCTTATGATGCAGATGGCAACTTATTGATAAATCCAGGTGGAGAAAATGGAATCTATACCATAATGAACGAATGGGAAAAAAGCACTCAATTGTCACAAACCATGCGTGCTTTAGGTAACATTACTGCCACTATTGAAGTAGGAAAAATATGGGAACCACTACAAGGATTGAGTTATAAATTCAATTTTGGACCTGATTTCCGTCATTTTAGAGAAGGAGTTTATATTGACGGTACTTCTTCACACAGAATTAACTCTAATGGTACTCCAGGTAGAAATTTTGCCCGATTGAGAAACGAACGTGATTTCTCTTGGACTTTGGATAACATGATTGTCTATGATCGGACTTTTGGCAAACACAAAGTAGGAGCTACTGTAGTACAAAGCGCTTCTTTTTGGGATGAAGAATTCTCCTCTTTAGCTGCAAGTAACATTGCCAGACCTTCTTTCTTATGGAATGCCTTAGGCGATATTGATCTAACGAATGCTGACAATGGAGCAAGTATGAGTTCTGATATTGTTCAACGTGGAATTTATTCCTATTTAGGACGTTTTAATTATGGCTTTGACGACCGTTATTTACTAACCATTTCAGGACGTTATGATGCTGTAACTCAATTATCCGAGGGCTACAAATGGGATTTCTTTCCTTCAGCAGCCTTAGCCTGGCGTGTCGATCAGGAAGAATTCATAAAAAACACTGACTGGATTAACAACCTTAAACTTCGTTTAGGATTCGGTACTGTTGGAAACTCTTCAGTTAACCCATATGCCACACTAGGAAACATCAGAAACATAAACCTACCATTTAACGGAATAAGCAACCAAATAGGCTTTACTACCAACGAACCTTATTATACAGCTAATTTAACTCCAATGGCAAATCCTGCCCTAGGATGGGAAAAAACTACCCAATACAATCTTGGGGTTGATTTTGGAATCCTTAAAAACCGAATTGGCGGTACCATAGAACTTTATAGATCCTTTACAAATGATTTAATATTAAACACAATTATACCAACATTGACAGGCTACAATCAAACTCTTGCTAACATTGGAAAAACAAGCAATAAAGGAGTTGAAGTTACTTTAAACTTCACTCCTGTCCAAACAACAAGTGGATTTACATGGGAAAGTAGTGTAAATGCAGCTTGGCAGAAAGATAAAATTGAAGAATTGGCTTACGGTAAAAATGATATGGTTGATAATTCTTGGTTCATAGGCGAACAAATCAATGTACTCTATGGTTTTGATAATTTAGGCTTATGGCAAGACACACCAGAAGACCAGGCAGAAATGGCTCTATGGAACGCTAATGGCTATAACTTTACTCCAGGAAACGTACGTCCCAAAGATCAAAACGGAGACTACGATATGACTATTGAAGATAGGACTATCATTGGCAATAGCAGTCCAAACTGGACTATGGGATGGAATAATACTTTTAACTATAAGGGTTTTGAATTATCAGCACTTTTATATGGACGTATGGGTTATACAGCCTCATTAGGTGGAGAAGCATTGACAGGAACAAGCAATCAACGTCAGTTAGATTACTGGACACCTGATAATCCAAATGCCGAATTTCAAAAACCATTGTTAGGACAAGCATCTGCTGGATCAAGAGATCCTTACTCAGGATTGCTTGGATTTACCAAAGCTTCTTTTGTAAAAATCCGTAACATTTCTCTAGGGTATAATTTCCCTAAAGAGTACACTTCCGCAATTGGCTTGGCTAATTTGAAAATTTATGCTCAGGCAGTGAACCCTGGAAGTATCTATCAATCGGTTGACTGGTATGATTTTGATACTAATTCAACCATCTTCAACCGCAGTTTTGTAATGGGAATTGAAGTAGGATTTTAATACAAATAAGTTATAACGAATCTACAAAGTAATAACATTAAAATACAACAAAATGAATACATTTAAAAATATAGGAATCGGTCTGCTGTTATTAACAGGACTGTCTTTCAACTCTTGCTCCAAAGACTTTCTGGACGAAGAACAAACGAACCGTCTTACCACTGATTATTTTGAAACCCCAGAAGGATTAGAGGCTTTAACACTATCGCTTTACGGTAATATCAGGTGGCATTTTGGTTTTGAATGGGCTTATGGAATTACACTTTATGGAACAGATGAGTTCACCAATGCCAATGACTTAACCAATCAAATGTGGAACAATTATGACAATCGATTAGCTCCTTTTAGAGCAACCCCAGCATTAGGTGCGGCTAACAATAACGCAACTGGACCAGAAGCTCTTTGGGATCAAATGTATTTTGGAATTGCATCAGCCAATAGAATTATTGCCAATGCAGATAAAATCACTGATGTAACTATCAGAAACCGTTGTCTTGCACATGCTTATTTCTTACGTGGATACAATTATTACCGCTTAACAGCTCAGTATGGAGGTGTGGTATTGCAAACAACACCAGTTGTTGGAGTTGTACGTAATTTTACCCGTTCAACTGACGAACAATGCTGGGAACAAGTAATTTCTGACTTCCGTAATGCTTACAATTTATTTGAAGGAGAAGTTTTTACTTACGGAAAAGGGATTACTTGGACAAAAGCTACCGCTGCACATTTCCTAGCAAAAGCATTATTGTTCCGTTCATCAGAACGTAATGATGCCTGGAACAGTGCTTATAAAGATGCCGATTTGAATGAAGCTATTGATGCTTCAACTTACGCTATAAATGCTCGTGGTCCATTAACCAGTAACTATAGAGATTTATTTGGTAACTGGACAGGAGTAGATTCAGCTGCGGAGCAACAAAACGAAATCCTTATGGCTGCAGGACATAACGCAGACCCTATTACTACAGGTCGTTTTGGTAACCGTACCTACAACTACTTTGCACCTCAATTCTCCAATTTTGCAGGAGGTTGGGTAAGACGTGGCGTATGGATTGGAAGCATGGACTTTCAACGTTGTCGTCCTACTGAATACAGCTATGCTGTTTACGATCACGTAAACGATTCTCGTATGTGGAAAACATTCAAAACCGTTTATGGAGCGAATACTGTTGTAGGAGCAAATCCTAATGGGGTTCAACTTGGAGATCCAGCCATTGTAATGATTTTGAATACAAAAGACGATGCAACTTATAACAGCTACACTTTTGGATCAACTAACCAAAGTCCAACATGGAGAGATGACAACAGTCGTTTGCCAGAATGGACAGTAGGTTCTCGTCAAACCGCAAGCACTGGTTCATTGACTACGAAAGTAGGACAGTTTGCTCCTAACTCTTTAGTATTGTATAAAAATGGAACTTATGTAGCTCCAACATTTGGAACAGGTACTAGTTTCAGCAATTTCTTTGCGGGTATCAATAAAACTGAAGATGGATCTCGCCAGGCAGAAAGAGGAGATTCCCGTCGTGATGTTACAATGGCGCGTCTTGGAGAAACGTACTTAGTTAGAGCTGAATGTTACGCTCGCTTAGGACAGTTTGCTGAAGCAATGGGTGATTTGAACATCATTCGTGCTCGTGCAGAATGGAAAAATGGAGAAAACAGATCCTACTACAGAGATGGTTCTCAAGCATTTGAAACTAACGGACTAAATACAGGAGCAAATGCAACCAATTACATCAATTCTAATTTGAATATGAATACCTATTATTTGTCTAACCCAACACTTGCTGTTACTACAGCAGCCTCTAGCTTACAATTAACTTCATTTCCTACTATCTTACCCGCAGAAGATGAGGCAGTTATAGCTAGAGTTGGAGCAGCAAGTCAATATGAGCGTGCATTACACTTTATTCTTAACGAAAGAACACGTGAATTATTAGGAGAATGGCAACGTTGGGAGACTTTATCCCGTACAGGAACTTTAATTAGTCGTGCGAAAGCATTCAACACTGAAGCATCTCCTAATATTACTGCTAATAAACACGAACTTCGTCCAATTCCACAATCTTTTATTGACGGCTTAAGAAATGATGATGGATCAAATTTATCAGAAGCACAGGCTAGAGCCTGGCAAAATCCAGGATACGCAAACTAAAATTTATTTTGTTGGTTAATAAAAAGGGCTGTCCGTAAAGTAATTTTCGGGCAGCTTTTTTTATGCTTATTTACTACCTTTTAGATTTCAAATCCTCTTTTCGTAATGATCCATTTTACAGAAACAAAAAGTTTTTATTATTTAACAGGCAATTAGTATGAATTACCTGAAATTAGTTTCAATTATTCTTTAAAAAGCTACTAAAGAGTAGTATATAAAACAAAATTACGGTTATAAAACTCACCTCTTATCTAATTTATTTTCAATTTTCAAGCACCAATTCAAAGATTTACCTTTTTTTTAGCAATGATTACCTTGGTTTCCTGACATTCTTTTATTAATTTTATATAATTAGCATACAACGAATTATATAAAAATATACTTTATGAAGAACTTAAATTATGGAATAATAGGTAACTGCCGTAGCGCTGCATTAATCTCAGACAAAGGAGCAATTGAGTGGTGTTGTTTACCTGAATTTGACTCCTCATCAGTATTTGCTAAACTCTTAGATACCGAAATTGGAGGGAGTTTTGAAATTCACACTACAGATGATTATAAAATATCTCAAAAATACTTAGAAAATACTAGTATTCTGGTTACTACTTTTAATAATGGAACTGATGCATTTGAAATTAATGATTTTATGCCTCGTTATCGAAAAGAAAAAGGAGGATATATGGTTCCCCCAGAAATCATCCGATATTTTAAAAAAATAAGCGGTTCCCCCAGCTTTTCTGTATTGTACAATCCTAAGCTAGAATATGCCTCTGGAGAAACCATAAGTTATGTTAAAGACGACCATCTTGTAAGCCTTAGCAATACAACTAAATTTGATTCCCTTTTTCTGTATAGCAACTTTAATCTTACCTTAATTAAAGAAGGAATACCTATTAATCTTAATGAGGATAGTTATATACTATTAGCTTATAATGAAAAAATACTAATGCCTACAACTTCTAAAATCAATTTAGAATTTGAAAGAACCAAAACTTATTGGCTAGGCTGGACTGACAAAACCACAGAATATAAAAAATTCAACAAGGAAATTATAAGAAGTGCTATAACCCTTAAACTACTTAGTTATGAGAAAACAGGAGCTGTATTAGCTGCTGCTACTACCTCGCTTCCAGAAACAATTGGAGAAGTAAGAAACTGGGACTATCGTTTTTGTTGGATTCGTGATGCCTCAATGGTTGTAAAAGTAATTTCTGAATTAGGGCATAAAAAAATGGCAAAAAATTACCTGCAATTTATTGTTGATTTGATTCCTGATAAGGATGAAAAACTACAAATTATGTATGGTATCAATAAGGAGAAAAAACTAACAGAAGAAACACTGGAACACCTGAGTGGTTATATGGGAAGCAAGCCTGTTCGTATTGGAAATGCTGCTTATTCTCAACGTCAAAATGACATTTATGGAATATTAATGGATGTAATTCACCAACAACTCATTACTTTTAGTAATGATATTGAAAATGGAGAAGAACTTTGGAACATCACAAAAGGAATTGTATGGGTAGTTGCTAAACACTGGCAAGAGCCAGACAAAGGAATTTGGGAATTTAGAACCGAAGAGCGTCATTTTACATTTTCAAAAATATTATGCTGGACAGCAATAGACCGCGCAATTAAAGTAGCTACTATTTTTGGTAAAAAAGCACATGTTTCTAAATGGGAACCGCTAGCCGAAGCTATTAAAAAAGATATTCTGGAACATGCCTGGAATGAAAAAGCACAATCCTTTACACAATCTTATGGCTCAGAAGATCTTGACACCTCCGTTTTATTAATGGAAAATTATGGTTTCATAGAAGCAAAAGATCCTAAATATATTGCTACAGTAAAAGCTATTGAACGCGATTTAAGTAATGATGGTCTCTTGTACCGCTACAAAAACAAAGATGATTTTGGACTTCCATCCTCTTCATTTACCATTTGCACCTTCTGGTTTATTAATAGTTTGTACAAAATTGGTGAAACTAAAAAAGCAAAAAAACTGTTCAAACAATTACTCACTTACAGCAACCATCTAGGTTTATTTAGTGAAGATATCGACTTTGAAACCAAACGTTTGTTAGGTAATTTTCCGCAAGCCTATTCTCATTTAGCCCTTGTAGAAACAGCAATTAACTTATCAAATATTACAGATGATGAAGAAGTACTCGATGCATTAGAAAATGATGCTCCTCCAGCAGAACAGCGATTATCATGAAGTCTCTTTAATAAAAACAATAAAGCCGCAATTGGAGTCAATTGCGGCTTTATTGTTTTTAAATAAATGTAAAGCGTTATTCTATTGAAATAATTTTTTCTAAAAGATGTAAAACCTCCGAATTATCATTAATGTAATAATGAGCAGCCGTTTGTACATTCCCTACTTTTACAGTATAGGCGTCTTCAGGTAATTCTTCAAACATAAATTCGTCAGTCCAGTCATCACCTATAGCAAAGATAAAATCATATTGATCATTTGCAATCAACTTGGAAGCCGCCATACCTTTATTAATAAAACTATTTTTCACTTCTAATACTTTATTTCCTTCAAGTACTGAAAGTGCATTATTAAACAACAAGCTTTTTAAAACATGTTTTAACTCCATAGTTCTCACAGTAGCCATTTCTGCATCTGCTTTTCTATAATGCCAAGCTAATGAATATTCTTTTTCTTCTATTAAAGCACCCGGAGTATTATCTACAAAAGTCTCCATTACAGGACGAATATTTTCTTTCCAACTGGATTTAAGATTATCTAAAATTTCCCAATCCTCTCCTCTTTTTCTCATAGAAGCTCCATGATCTGTAATTAGTGTATAATTTTTATGACCAAACCAGGCTTCTAAAGTTTTACGATCACGCCCACTAATAATGGCTACTTCTGTATTTTCCTGGGATTGAATTCTATCAAGAACCCTAAAAATTTCTTGATTTGGACTAGCCTCACTAGGAATGTTTTTAAATCCCACTAAAGTTCCATCATAATCCAGTAAAAATAGCTTTTTGGAAGCTTTTCTATAACTCTGGGAGATATCACTAATCTTATCTTCAGTAAGTTTTTTTGCAACTTGAATAGGCTCGGTGTTTTTAGCAACCTCAAGTGCTTTCAAAAATTCTCCTGCCCATCGCTCAACATCATAACGGGAAATTCTTTTTTGTAAAGCAGCTAGCCTTTCTTTTTGTTCCTCTTGCGGCATTTCTAATGCAGTTTTAATAGCATCAGCAGTTTGTTCAAAATTATTAGGATTTACAATAAGAGCTTCATGCATTTCTTTAGCCGCACCTGCCATTTCACTCAAAATAAGTACACCATTTTCCTTGGTTCGGGTTGCTATATATTCTTTTGCTACTAAATTCATTCCATCTCGTACGGGTGTAACCATTGCAACATCTGAAGAAACATATAAATCTATCAAATCATGAAAAGGCAAAGACCTGTAAAAATACCAAACCGGAGTCCAACTAATTGTAGACAATTGCCCGTTTATTCTACCTACTAACTCATCTGTTTCTCTTTTTAATTTTTGATATTGTGGTACATTTTCTCTGGACGGAACTGCAAGCATAACAAGCCTGACTTTTTCTTTGTATTCCGGGTATTTATTAAGGAAATATTCAAAAGATTTTATTCTGTTTGGAATTCCTTTGGTATAATCCATTCTATCAATAGACAAAATCAACTTACTCTCTTCATTCGATTTATTATGAAAATCTAAACTTTTCATAAAATCTGATTTGGAATCTTCCAGATATTTGTCATGTTCTAGCGCAGCATCATGATAGCGATTGTAATCAATTCCCATAGGAAATGAGTCAACCTTTATAATTCTATTTCCATAAGAAATCTCATTAAAACTTATTTCCACATCCTTAATACGACTTACTGAACTCAAAAAGTGCCTAACATAATCGTAAGTATGAAAACCTATCAAATCTGCCCCAAGCATTCCCTGCAACAATTCATTTCTCCAAGGACAGGTTATAAAAAGTTCGTAAGATGGATACGGAATATGTAGAAAAAAACCAATGGTAATATTAGGATTGCTCTTTCTAAGCAATTCAGGAACTAAAAGCAACTGATAATCATGAACCCAAACGGTATCGCCATCATTAACATGTTCTAAAATAACTTTAGCAAATTTCTCATTTACTTCTACATAGGATTTCCAATGATTCCACTCAAATTCGGTATAAGCTTGAAAATAATGGAAAAGTGGCCATAATGCAGAGTTACTAAAACCATGATAATAATTATCAATATCAGCATTTGTAAGCGGAACCTGAATGCATTTTTCCTTAGCTAATGCCTCATCCACCTCAACTTGCAATTCTTCTGACACCTCTTCCTGTGCTAATCCCGACCATCCAATCCAAATTCCATTGCCTTCTGAATGAACTGATTTCATTCCTGTTGCTAAACCTCCTGTACTGGATTTAACTACTAATTTTTCATCGTCAAACTTTAAATCTACTGGTAATCTATTGGATACTATTATTGTTTTGTTCATCACAAATATTTTATTTTATAATTAAAACTTCTTAAAAAAATTTCTAGTTGTTAGTTGTAAATAATTGCCTTTCGGGTGAAGCATTCTTTTTCAAACCTAGCAAACTCCTTAAATTAAAAAAGAGTATTAATTCAACTTTAGTCGTTCAAAAAATCATGAAACAGCATAAAGTCAATAATATAGTAAAAATAATATACTCTAGCCCTATCCATTTTATATTATTACACATAATTTTTATAGTACTAACATCTATTATCAATATCATAATTATAAAAGTTTAAAATAAAAATTAGATATCGCAATACATTGTAAAGAGATTAAATAGGTACCAATTCCAAAAGTTGGGATTAACGCTAAATGTTGTGGAGAAACATAAAAACGCTCTAATTATTTTTTACCGCAGAGAGCACAAAGTTTTTCAACTAGGAATGCTTCTAAAAGCACAAAGTTCGCAAAGTTAAGTCAATAGAAAGCTTTGCGAACTTTGTCTTTTTATAAAAACTAAGGGTATAAAACTTAGCGCTCTCTGCGGTAATTTTTTTTCAAACTCTACAGGTTTTTGGGTTTATCCAAAATTTTTGGGGAAAAACGGGGGAAAAATAAAATAAAAAATCCTTTAAACGCTTGTTTATTACGTTTAAAGGATTTTTAAAGTGCGGATAATAGGACTCGAACCTACACGCCTTGCGGCACCAGATCCTAAGTCTGGCATGTCTACCAATTTCACCATATCCGCTCAATTAATTCACTAAACTCTTATTTTAAGAGGAGTTCATTGAACTGGTGTTTGTGGGTGCAAATATAAGGATAAGTTCCAATATTCAAAGTAAAAAATTAAAAAAAATTATAATTCTGTTTTTTGTATTTTTGAAAGTATCAAAACCCAGCACAATCAATGGAAAACATCACAAATTATATACAAGAAAACAAAGAGCGTTTGATTAACGAATTAATTGAATTACTAAAAATCCCATCTGTAAGTGCTGACTCTGCTTATTCTCAGGATGTAATTGACACCTCCGAAGCGGTAAAACAAAGTTTGGAGAAAGCAGGCTGTGATAAAGTCGAAATATGCGAAACCGACGGCTACCCAATAGTTTATGCCGAAAAAATAATTGATCCTAATTTGCCAACTGTTTTGGTTTACGGTCATTATGATGTACAACCGCCAGACCCAATCGAGCTCTGGACCTCTCCTCCATTTGAACCCGTAATCAAGAAAACCGACATTCATCCCGAAGGCGCTATTTTTGCCCGTGGTGCTTGTGATGACAAAGGCCAAATGTACATGCACGTCAAAGCATTTGAATACATGGTTCAGAGCAAAACCCTGCCTTGCAACGTAAAATTCATGATTGAAGGCGAGGAAGAAGTAGGCAGCGTCAACCTAAAAAGCTTTGTCGAAAACAACGCAGCAAAACTAAAAAACGATGTGATTTTAATTTCCGATACGGGAATGATTTCTAATCAACAACCATCCATAACTACAGGATTACGAGGGTTGAGTTATGTTGAAGTCGAAGTTACAGGCCCTAACAGAGACTTACATTCCGGATTGTATGGTGGTGCAGTAGCCAATCCGATTAATATTCTAAGCAAAATGATTGCTTCGCTGCATGACGAAAACAATCGCATTACTATCCCGGGATTTTATGACAAGGTAGAAGAATTATCACTGAAAGAAAGAGCCGAAATGGCAAAAGCGCCTTTCGATATCGAAGAGTATAAAAAAGCACTCGATTTAAAGGATGTTTATGGCGAAGAAGGTTATGTGACCAATGAAAGAAACGCCATTCGTCCTACCCTGGATGTCAACGGAATTTGGGGTGGTTACATTGGCCAAGGAGCTAAAACTGTAATTCCGTCTAAGGCTTTCGCCAAAATTTCGATGCGACTGGTTCCGAATCAGGATTGGGAAGAAATCACCGAATTATTTACCAAACATTTCATCGCTATTGCTCCCAAAGCGGTTACTGTAAAAGTAACTCCGCATCACGGCGGTCAGGGATATGTAACCCCTATTGACAGCATTGGCTACAAAGCAGCTAATATGGCGTATACAGAAACCTTTGGTATTCCTGCCATTCCGGTGCGTTCAGGGGGAAGTATCCCCATTGTAGCCTTATTCGAAAAAGAACTAAAAAGCAAAACCATACTAATGGGATTTGGACTCGACAGCGACGCTATTCATTCTCCCAACGAACATTTTGGAATTTTCAATTACCTAAAAGGAATCGAAACCATTCCGTTGTTTTACAACTATTTTGTGGAGTTATCGAAATAATTTAACCGCAGAGTGCGCAAAGTTTTTCGCAAAGTACAGCAAGTTCAAAGATCCAAAATCCGTTCAGCAATGAGCGGATTTTTTATTTGGGCGTTCCCTACGGGCAGGCTATCCGCTGTATCTTTTTATTTAAAAAAATAAAAAGGATGCCGCTTCTATCCCTAACGCAAACGAATGGGTTTTCATGAAAGAAATTCGTTTTTATTGTAGCTATCCACGTTACGGAAGAAAGAATTGAGTTTATAGAATTGTAAATCTGTATGCCCTCAAGCATTGGTTTTACTTTCCTCTATTCAATCTTCGTTTTGATAGTTTCTTCCAAATGCTATCAGCTAATTCTATTTCATAATCAGAAAGTCCAAAATTATCTTTTAACACTTTTTGATTTGTTATTTTTAATATTTCCGAAATATCTTTTTTCTCTCTTATCATTTTATCAATGAGAGGAAGTAAATCAGCATTATTTTCATTATAAGGCAATAATATTCTTTCAACTTCATTTGGCATCAATTCCAAAACTCCTCCCCCATGACTTCTTCCACAAATTTCTGAAAAGGCTAATGATAAAGAATTGTAATAACTAGCTGTCAAAGCTTTTAGCTCAATGTTTGGTTTAACTGTAACACGATGCATCGTATCTGTCGTAAACGCTTTAGCTTCGTTAATAATTAATTTCGGATACTTATTATTTCTACGAATAAAAAGAGCTTCTGAAATTCTTTGAGATGGAACAATTTGCCATTCGTCTCGTATTCTACATTTATAGCCTTCATTAATTTTTTCCTCTTCTCCCCAAGCTATGTAATCTCTTGCACCAATTGAACCATTTAAGTCTGCTATTTTAGGAAAGGACAGAAAATGTGTTCTAGCTTCTTTATCTCTATTTTTATCCCAATCTTTGGTTGTGAAGATTGCACTAGGAACTTGTACGCTTCTCCCAACTAATGGTTTTGCGTACTTTTCCAGATTATAGAATTGTACTGTAGAAAGTGGAACCGTGAAAAAAGGATTTGAGCCAGTTGTAATTCCTACTTCTACTTTTGCAAACTTTCCTAATTGTTTGATTTTTTTATCAGATTGAAGTCTTTCTAAAAAATCAATTTCTTCCTGTTCAAGAAAATAAAAAGTCCATTTGTTTGACTTGAAATCAATTCTCTTTTTCGGGCTTTTCAATTTAGAAACATCTAGTTTCTTAAGTTCTTCTGCATCTCTTAACTCTAAATGCTCAATTAAATGAGAACTAGAGTTGTTTTTTTCGCAAAGCAACAAAACTACTTCTTGTTGAATATTAGGAAATACAAGTTTCTCAAAAGAAACAATGTTTATCTTGTTATAAAAATGAGCTAAAAATTCTCTCAAAGGTTGAGCATAAGAAACTTGAAGAATTTCAGCTGGCAAAACAAAACCAATTTTACCTTCTTTTTTTAAAAGTAAAGATGAACCAACAACAAATGAAACCCAAGCGTTTGTTAATTTTGAATATTTTAAATTTGCTTTATTAAATATATCAGCTGCAAATTGTTGTTGTTCTCTATCAAAATATTGATATCTAATGTATGGTGGATTCCCAACAATTAAGTCAAATTTTCTCTCAGTATTAATGCAATATTTATGAAAATCTTCATTGATTACAGTTGATTTATTTAATCCAATTGATTCTGATTTTTCGGCTTCAATTGCATCAAATTCAATTGCAGTAACAGAATTGTATTCGTAATTTTTCTTTTGAATTTCTTTTAAAAAAATACCATCTCCACAACTTGGTTCTAAAATGTCTAATTCTTTATTCCCATTAAAAGCCCATTTTAAAATAAATGCTGCAATTGGTTCAGGTGTGTAAAAACCACCTCTTAATTTTTCGTCTGACGCTTCTTTAATTAATTGCATTATTTGATAGCTTTATTTTTATTGTAATAATTGATTTTCTCTTCTGCAACTTTTAAAACTTCGGTTGCTAATTCCTCATCTAAAATTGAATATGCAACAGTATCGCTTAAATGAGCTACAGTAAGTAAGTCTTCATCAATGCTAAATAAATTTGAAATATCCTTAATAAATTGTTTCGATGGATTACGACTGTTCTTTTCAATTTTACCAAGCATTGAAGTGTCAATTTTTAAATAATCTGCAACTTCACGTAATGTTAGATGATTTTCAATACGCAAATCTCTAATTGTTTCCCCGAATGATTTTTTTATTTCCATAATATTTTGGACAACTTCAGTCCAAAAGTAAATTAAATTTTTTAACTATGAAAATATTTATTCGATAATCAACGTAAACGCATCTGCAACAGTTACGTCTTTATAGAGAGTTGCTGATTTCCCAATTAAATCATCTTGGGCTATTAAATTTTTTGTTTCTCCCCAACTTAAATGCGTCATTGAATTTTTTTGTTTGTAAGAGGCTGTATCAGTTCTGGGATTATGAGTTATTATAATTGGGTATATTCCATAATCTGTTCCATTAATTACAAATCTTATTTGAGCAGTTGCTCTTTCTAAATGTGTTTTTCCAGCTGTTGTGTCAAATTCCCATTCAAGAGTATTAAAAACATTATCTCTAAAATGATGTCTTTGATCTATATCTTTTAAAGTACCTTTTTTGAAAAGCATTGAACCTGTTGGATTTGTATTTGTTCCTTTAGGAATATTTAAGTCTCTTTCTGTCAAAGCACCACTTTGCCATAAAACTTGATTGTTTTCCTCGTTTTCAAATTCAAAGCTTCTATCTATTTCAAGTTCTGTGATTAATTTAGAAACAATTTTATTTGATTTGTATCTGCCTTTAAAATTTAATGGAATTTTAACTGTTGGTCTTTTGGGGATTACCAAGTTATTTTCTTCTTGTGGAGTTTTGTTTGATGTATTTTTCTTGTGTTTTTTCTGCCAAACTTTTCTTGTTGGAACAATTCCCTCACTTACAAATTGATTGATGATTTCCAGTGAAATCTTAAATAAATTTTGGTCTGTAAAATCAAATAATGTTTTATAATAATCCTTTATTTCTGTAAGTAATCTTATTCCATCTGGATTGTCATTTTTGAATTCAACCATTAATGAGCTTTCCACATTGCCAAATAAACCTCTTGCTGTTAAATTAGATGAACCAACAATTAAAGTTGTATCATTTTCACCTTCGAATAAGTATATTTTCGGATGAAAGATTGGTGATTCTTTTTGATAGAAGATATAACTGTTTATTCCAAGGTCATTAATCTCTTTTAGAGCTTTTATAGAAGTTCCTTCTTGATCGATTCCTACTATTAAGTTTAAGGTTTCATAAAAATCAGCACCACTTGCAATACATTCAGAAAGTCCGACAACACCAGCTTCACTTGCAAATGCAGAAATTCCAGTAAAAGAAGTGAATTTATTTTCTTTGAATAATTTAATCATTGTGTTACCAACAGACTTTTTAGATTCGGACTCAAAACCTTGTCCTAAAAATGTAATTTTCATTAATGTATTTTATTAAGTTTTTCAAAAATTAACTTCATAGATACATCAAGACCTTTTGACAATTTTTCAATATTTTCGAGAGTAATGTTTTTTTCTCCTCTTTCAATCATTCCAATATATGTTCGATGTAGATTAGATTTAAAACCTAATTCTTCTTGAGAAAGTTTTTTTTCTTTTCGAAGTTCCCTAATAATTTTACCGAAATTCTGTGATAATTCTATGTTCATTGAGTACACTATAGTTAGCACAAAGTAAGTTTATTGCTCCAACTTCACTACATACTAAAGTTAGCATTTAAACAATAGTTTTTTTGACCTAAAAACACTAAAAAAATGTAATCTTATCAACTTTCGAGGTGGAACTAGAAAGTAATCTGGCGAGAAACGCCCAAATCATCAACTATACTTATACCCCAAATAAGGCAGCATTTGTTCCTTAAAAACAACTCCGTATTCTTCCAATTCTTTTAAAACTGGCAAATACACTTCTTTATAGATTGGGAGTTGCACTCCGGGAGTTGTAATCTTTCCGTTTAGGATTAATAAAGTCGCCATGGCAACAGGCAGTCCAACGGTTTTTGCCATCGCGGTATAAGTCTGGTCTTGTCCTATGCAAACCATTTGGGAATCCATTTGGACTTTTTCGCCGTCGATTTCGTAGCCAAACTTGTGATACATCACAATCATGTCTTTGTCATCGGGCTGGAGTTTCCAACTGTCATTGAGGATTTTTTCTAAAATTTGGGCTGGAGTGGCATTTTTAAGTCCGACGATTTTCTTATCGTTGAACAAATCCAACTCCAATAATTTATCCCACATAATATCGTCGGGATCGATTTTGAGTATCAAACGAGTTTTTATCTCTACCGAATCAGTCGGGTGATACGGCAAAAACGAATTGATAAACTGGCGATAGCTCATGTTTTCGGAATCTTCCATAACATAAGAATCATCAGTCATGCCGAGTTGAACGAACATATTCCAGGCTTTGGAAAAACCAACTCTACGAATTGTTCCGCGAAATAAAGTAAGAATGTCATCTAAACCATAAATGCTTCTGTATTTTAAAGAATCCCGATTCGAATATGCCTCAAATCGACCGTAACCTTCAACTTCTAAAAATTCCGTTCGTCGAAACAAAGAATCATACGGAATGTATTTGTACGTTCCCTCCTGAATAAATTTAGCCACACCTCCTTGTCCCGCCAAAACCACATTTCGAGGTGCCCAGGTAAATTTGTAATTCCAAAGATTAGTATCCGATTCAGGAGCTACGAGTCCGCCACAAAAAGATTCGAACAAAAGCATTTTTCCGCCTTTTTCTCTAATTTCGTCAATTACTTTCATGGCGCTCATGTGATCGATTCCGGGATCTAATCCCATTTCGTTCATAAAAATGAGTCCGTTCTGTTTCACCTCTGCATCCAACGCCTTCATTGCATCACTGATATAGGAAGCAGTGACCAAATTTTTCCTAAAAAGTAAACAGTCTTTTGCAATTTCGATATGTAAATGCGCCGGCAACATCGAAATGACAATGCTGGCTTTTTCAATGGCGGCTCTTCGCTCGTTTTTATTAAAAATATCCAGAGCAATTGGAGTGGCATTAGGATGATTATTGGTTTTATTTTGAGCTAATTCCAAAGACAAATCGGCAATTACAAGATGCAATTGCTCTTTTTCAGATTTTTCCAAAAGATACTCAATCAGCGAAGAAGCGGACCGACCTGCACCAATAATTAAAATATCTCTCATAGCTGGAAAATAGAACTCAAAAATAAGGAAATGTTTGCGCTAAGCCAAATGACAGCTATTAAATAATGGGATAAAAAAAAACCGCAGATTGCTTCGCCTATTCGCTATCACTCGGGTTGCAGATTTTTAAAACCTTTATTTTTTTGATTTTAAAACAAACTCATTTGCACTAATTTCTCTGAAAACAATTAATTTTTTTAAAAATCTTTGCGTAACTCTGTGAAACTTTTGCGAATCTTTGCGAAACAAATTTCTCGAACAAAATTCACAAAACTTTAGCACAATAAGCGGCAAACTATCCTCCAAAAACCTTTTAAAATCCTTTGATTTCGAATACTTTTGTATAGAACCTAAACTGAACAAAAATGGATAAAAAAACAATTTCAACAGCGGCTTTACTCGGAATGATTGCCATAATTTTAGGTGCTTTTGGCGCTCATGCACTAAAAAAAGTACTCAGCATCGAACAATTAGCCACCTTTGAAACGGGAGTTCGTTACCAAATGTATCACGCCTTGTTTTTATTATTCATTGGATTAATTCCGAATTTAACTCTGAAAGCAAAAAACATCATTTATAATTTAGTGCTTTCGGGAGTGCTGTTATTCTCGGGTTCCATTTATTTATTAGCAACAAATAACCTTACTCCTATTGACTTTAGATTCATTGGTCCCGTAACACCTATTGGAGGACTATTATTAATCAGTGCCTGGACAGTTTTGCTGTTTAATATCATAAAAAAATCAGATAAAAGTTAAGAGCCTGTTTAAAATTCATCAAAATTAATTCCCCAAATCCCTAAAGGGTGTAATTTTGATGAATTTTGAATAAATTTTCCACCCTTTAGGGATAGGGAAATAAAATTTATTTTTTTAATAAATCTAAACAGACTCTAAGTAAATAAAAAGTTTTGCCACGGATTTAATGGATTAAAAAGATTTTAAACTAAGTAGAAAATAATCCTTGCTAATCTGTAGAATATTGTCAAAATATCATCCAAAAAGCTTATCAATTTAGCCATTACTTAGTACAGATGTTTTATCTTTATAGAAAGCTAAAAGCCAATAAATTCAATTACTCATGAATACTAATTATCCTCTTTCACTCGAAAATATCGGAATTAAAAACGCCAAAATTCACTATCAATTAACGCCAGACCAATTGCACGAAATGACCTTGAGTCGTGGAGAAGGAACTGAAACTGCAACAGCAGCCTTAGCTATTAATACGGGGAAATTTTCAGGTCGTTCGCCTCAGGATCGCTTTATTGTAAAAGACAGCATTACTGAAAACGAAGTGTGGTGGGGCGACATCAATATTCCTTTTGAATCTGCAAAATTTGACGCTTTATACACTAAAATAACCGACTATTTATCAAATAAAGAAATCTTTATTAGAGATGCTTATGTATGTGCTGATCCTAATTATAGATTGAATGTTCGTGTGATTACTGAAACACCCTGGGCGAATTTATTTTGCTACAATATGTTTCTCAGACCAGAAGCAAAAGAACTGGCTGATTTTATAGCTGATTGGACTTTAATTTGTGCTCCTAGTTTCTTAGCTGATCCTATAACGGATGGAACACGTCAGGAAAATTTTGCGATATTAAATTTTACCCGAAAAGCCATCATCATTGGTGGAACTGGATATACAGGCGAAATGAAAAAAGGGATTTTCTCTGCTTTAAACTTCATACTTCCTGTTTTTAAAAATGCCTTATCGATGCATTGTAGTGCCAATGTGGGAGAAGATGGAGAAACCGCTATTTTCTTTGGATTATCAGGAACTGGAAAAACAACACTTTCTGCTGATCCAAACCGAAAATTAATTGGTGACGACGAACACGGTTGGACAAGCGAAAATACTGTTTTCAATTTTGAAGGTGGCTGCTACGCCAAAGTTGTCAACCTGAATGAAGAAAACGAACCTGATATTTTTAGAGCCATTAAAAAAGGAGCGTTACTAGAAAATGTAGTTTTAGAAGAAAATACAAATGAGGTCGATTATACCGATATTTCGATTACGCCAAATACCCGAGTGAGCTATCCTATTGAATTTATCAATAACATTCAGCCCGGTTCTATTGGTACCAATCCTAAAAATATCTTTTTCCTAACTGCTGATTCCTTTGGGATTTTCCCTCCTATTGCCCGATTGACTCCGGGTCAGGCGGCTTATCATTTTATTTCGGGATATACTGCAAAAATTGCTGGAACCGAAGCAGGAATCAACGAACCTCAGCCTAATTTCTCGGCTTGTTTTGGAGCGCCATTTATGCCTTTGCATCCTACAAGATATGCCGAAATGTTAAGCAAAAAAATGAAAGATGCCGATGTAAAAGTTTGGTTAATCAACACCGGATGGACGGGAGGTCCGTACGGCACTGGAAACCGAATGAAATTAAAATACACCCGCGCTATGATTACAGCGGCTTTAAACGGCGAACTAGACCATGTGAAGTATCACAATCACGCTGTTTTTAAAATGGCTATTCCTGAATCTTGTCCTGAAGTTCCTGCCGAAATTTTAAATCCCAGAAACACCTGGGAAGACAAAAACTTATACGATACTAAAGCAATAGAATTAGCTCAAAAATTCAAAGCAAATTTTTTACAATTTGAGTCGTATGCTAATGAAGAAATTCTTGCGGGAGCTCCTGAAGTGTAAATTCTTCTTTTTTATAAAACAGAAAACCCGACAAGTATTTATGTCGGGTTTTGGTTTTTTATGACTGTCTTGTCCTAAAATAGGTTTACACAAAAGTGTAAACCTATTTTAGGACAAGACACTGTTTTATTCTTTTTTCAATTGTTCAATTGTTTGTTCAATCCAGTCTTTTTGGTTGGTTAAATAATATTTAGGACTAATTCCAATAACTTCAAATTCTCTTTGTTTATTATATCGTGTCATTGTGCAACCTAATTCAAAATTGAAATTTGGTGTATTAACTTCGCTTATTTCCCCGTATCCAACATAACCACCAGAATTTTCGCCAACTAAAATTGTTTTATCACTTTCTTTTGCCCAAAACAAAAGTGTTTCACAAGAACTTGCACAATATTTATTCATTATTATTGCAACTTTAGTAGGGTTTTCAAAAATTGAGTCAAGTTTTATTATTTCACCTTTGCTTCTCGCTATAAAGGTTTTATTTGGCACAGATTTCATGTTTTCAATCTCATCTGTTATTTCTTTAAATTTTTTTTTGTCAAAATTTATTGTGTCATTTTTGTTTTGTTCATACCATTCGATACTTTTTCGGATATTCTCTTTTGTCGAGTAAACATCAACATTATCGTCATAAAATGGCTTTGTATAAATATACTTTAATAATGGTCCTACGCAAGCATCACTACCACCTCCATTATTTCTAACATCAATAATTAAATAAGGTTTTGATTGAATGATTGAATCGTTTTTTTGTAAAACTCATTAATCTTTGCATACAAATTACCACTAAAAGTTGGTATAAACAAATAGTTTGTTTCACTGTCTATTTGTTTAAAAATCAGTTCTCTTTCGACGATTAAGATATAAGATTTTTTATTTTTTAATTCTATATTAAACCAACTGTCATTTAAAACGCCATCTTTAAGCCTAACATTTGTATAATATTTTATTGAATGGTTACGTAAATACATAAACATATCAAATGTATTGTTACCTACTTTTTTTAGTTCGAACTTGACTTGACCATTTTTCCACAAAAGAGTTTTTGAATTAATAATAATCCCGACATAATCTCTAAAAGTATTTTTATTTTTTACTATTGCTACTCTATAAGTTCCATCTTCTGTTTCATATACATTTTCAATTCTTTCAATTTTATTTTTTGGTTGAAATTTTAAATCAATAACTTCTCTTTCTTTATAAATATTTGAGTTTAAAAAATTTTCTACATTTTCATTATTTGTATCATCAATATTTTCGCTATTCTGATATATTGAAGAATGATTATCCTTGAAAAACTCTACATATTTTAAAAGAATTTTATAACAATCAGTTTCTTTATTACAGTAAATTTTTGTTTGTTCTATTAATTCTTTTTTAATTTTTTTGTAGAATTTTAAGTTCTTGTCATCAACATTATCAATAAATCCAGGAAGATTTTCTTCATAATAGTTTATGACAAAATTTAACTCATTCTCGCATTTACAATTTTGAGCATTTAAGTTTAACGATAAAATTAGAATTATTAAAGTGTAAAATAGTTTCATTTTAGTCTGCGTTATGTTTGTCAAAAATTGCACACAACTTGTATATAGTAATAACATAGTCACTATTATACACCTAAATTCGGGTAGATTGCAGCTAATTTATAGCATATTATTTTTTTTGCTAATATATAAATAAATCCTACAAAAATTCAGCTCATTATATTATTTGTGCATTATTTCTCTCAAGGTTTCAAGCTGGATTTCTAGTTTCTGGATATAGACGTTTTTATCAATTGCGTCTGGCTTTAGCCAGATGATTATGATTTGTAAAACAATAAGGCTTTAGCCAAATCTTTATGTAGATTTCGGCTAAAGCCTATTAAATATTTTAATTTTAAAACGGGTTAAAACCCGTTTCTATTGATTTTTATAAAAGCCACAGAACTGTCTGCCAGCAGAGAGTTTTCAAGAATTAAAAAAGAGTAAACTACACAGAAAATAATCTGTGCTAATCTGTGTAATCTGTGGTTAAAAACTAATTTACTTTTTAGCTGCATCAATCAGTTGCTGAATGCTATCCCAGTTGTAATAATGAAACGTCATTCCGTTGCTCATGGCTACAAAAAGTCCGTTTTTATAAGCTCCACCTAAGTTAACATTCGTTACATCGGCGCCATCACATTCTACGGTAGAAGTTGGAATTTCGGCTAATAATGGATATTCATTTGGATTTCCATTGGCTCCTTCTCTTGGATACACCATAAAAGTATTGGCTTGCTGATTGGAAACCAAAATATACCCTTCGGTAGCTGACTTTTTATAAATGGCAATTCCTTCATTATCTGATTTAAAATCTTTTTGACCAAAAAGTGCTAATTCAGTATCGTTTTTAGCGGCTGGATCAGCAACATATTTTCTGATTCCGAATTGCTCGTCGCAATATAAAATAGTACCTAATTCGTTATCCACGGCAATAGCTTCAATTTCTTTTTTGCCGCTGTAGTTACCAAATTTACGCACCACATTGGCACCAGCATTTCCGTTACCTACATCGGTCAATTCGTATTGCCATAAATAACTTCCCGACGGACCATTTTTTCTACCTACAACAGCAAAAATTTTCTGATCACTAGGGCGTGTGTACAATGCAATTCCCATTGGCGCACGCATTGCTTCGCCTTCAAAAACAGCAATTCCACCATTATCTATTGGTTCTAAATCTGGCAAACTAAACACACGAATGCTATTGGTTTCACGCTCAGTGGTAACAGCTACGTCCACTTTTTTACCATTTATTACTAATCCGTAAGCAATATCAACATTGTTTGGTCTTTGTAACACAATAGATTTCTTGATGATTTTCCCTTGTAAATCAAAAGCATACAACCCACCATCGGTATCTTTATCAGTACCAATAATAATGCTTTTTGTAGCATCTGCAGGGTTGATCCAGATAGCAGGATCATCAGTATCATGAGGTAATGCTTGTGTGACTACTGCTGGTTTTAAAGCATCTTTTCTAACTGCTGCCAATTTGCTGCCGCAAGAGGCTACTGTTAATCCTAAAAGGGCAATGGCTATATATTTTGTGTTCATTTTTATTTCGTTTTTTTAATTGTTGTGGTGTGAATTATTTTTCCGTTAACATCTACTACTTGTGCCAATAAATTCAAATCATTTAAGGAGAAAGTCATAAAACCAGCTGTTTGTGCAGCAAATAAAGTTCCCTCTCTACTTCCTGTAGGACGGACTTCGCAAGCTGTACCCGACAAAAATTGGGTAGTGTAACGTCCTTTTGGTTTTATAATTTGCAAGTCATGTTCGTGACCGCAGAAATAAGCATCTACTTTATATTTATCAAACATAGCAGCAAATTTCTTTTCAAAACCCTTAGTATCAGGATTGTCTTTTCGTTTTCCTCCGCTATATAATGGATGGTGTCCTACTACAATTTTCCACTTGATAGATTTATCAGTGTTAGCTAATTCTTTTTCAATCCATTTTTTTTGAGCAGTGGTATCCTGAGCAATAATGTTCTCATACATATCCGATCCCTTTTCATGGTAACTATCAATAAATGGCGAAGTATCCATCACGACCATCAATACTTTATTTCCATCTTTCAATTCGAAAGTTTTAGAAAAATAAGCAGATGGCATGTGCCAACGGCGGCTGAGTTTAGAATAATCAATCTGAGCCTGAATGTTGCCGCGATAATCATGATTTCCTAAGGCTACATACCATGGATCTTGTAAATTATAATGGGTATAGATACTTTCAAAAGAAGCAATCCAGGAATAATCCTGAGTACTTTGCACACCATTAGGATAAAAATTATCGCCTACTGCAACCACAAAATCAGACTCGATGGTGGCAGCTGCTTTCCCCATTTGTTGCGCTACTTCTTTTTGGAAAAACTGTCCGTAACGACCAAAATCACCCATTAATAAAAAATTCAAACTCTTGCTTAAGGTTTGCAATTCCGGAATGTATCCGCCCTGATATCCTGAAAGTTCTCTTTCTTCTTTGGGTTGCGCTGTTGCAATGACACAAAGCAGTAAAAAGAAAATACTATAAATTTTATTTTTCATCATTTTTTTAAACGAAAAAGTGACAGGATCAAATAATCCTGTCAGCTTTATTCTAAATTATTATGTTAGTACTAAAAGTCAAATTTCAAACCAAAGTTAAAACGTGCCTGATAGTATTCTGCTTGTTTTGTATTAGCTTCAACACCTTGGTAATAACGTAACGGTTGGTTTGTTAAGTTATTGGCTTCTGCAAAAAGACGAATGTTTGGCGTGATTTTGTAAGCAGCATTAGCATCTAAGAAAAATTGTTTGTCATAATAACTATCCTGGTAGTCATCAGCTCCTAATTCATCTAAATAATCAGCAGCAAAGTTAGTAGAAACTCTGGCTGAGAAACGTTTGTTTTCCCATGATAATGAACCATTGAACATGTGTGGTGCTGTTCCAGGAAGACTGATGTTTCTTCTTTCGTTTCCGTCTTCATCCGCAATTCCTTTTGCTTCTGATTTAGTATAGGTATAGTTCAAATACACTCCGAATCTTTTTAGAAATTTACTTTCAAAGAAATCCAACTGACGTTGTAAAGCAACTTCAAATCCGTAAACATCTACGCTTTTTCCATTTCTAGATTGTACAAATGACCAGTTTTCACCTGTTGGAATTGGGTTGCTTTGATCTGGAAAATCAGTAGCAAACTTAGCTGTTGTATATTGGTTATCGCTGTAGTTGTAGATAAAATCATTTAATCTTTTGTAGAAAACACCTCCTGAAATCAAACCAACTGATTTGAAATAATTCTCAGCCATGAAATCATAATTATAAGAATAAGTAACATCAAGATCTGGATTTCCAGCAGTAATTTCCATATCAGCAGCAATGTTATTCACAAACGGAGCCAATGCGTAATAATTAGGTCTTGCTAAAGCTGTAGTTGCCGCTGCTCTTAAAATCAAGTCTTTAGTAGCATTGTATTGCAATGTAATACTTGGTAAAATATTAGTATAATTATTAGTTGTAGTGATTTCGCCTTCTAATTCTTCTTCGTCTAATACACGATTTCCAGAATAATCAATATGAGTTGTTTCTGAACGAACTCCTAACACCATTGATAATTTATCATTAAAATCCTGATCCCATCTTACATAAGCTGCATAAATATTTTCTTTAGCATTATAATTTACTGCTAAATACTCTGATGGATCTGCTTCTTTTTCGAATAAACTAGCATTGTTCAAATCTAGATTTCCTAAATAATTTGCTGAGGCAAAAGTTCCTGCTACATATTTTTCTCCTGGATTAAATCCTTTTCCATCAAAAAAGCTTGTTGGAACATCAGATAACGAAGCCATATTGTTATTGATTGGATCGTAAGTATAGAAAATATTGTTTCTCATTTTCTCTTTCATTCTCAATCTAAGACCTGTTCTAAATCTTCCTTTTTCACTTGGAATAATACTAAAAGGCACACGGATATTTACTTTGGCCCCAAATTCACTTTCTGTAGTCTCATCTGTGTTTTCAGACAATCCATCAAATTCTAGAGCATTCAATGCTTCTCCAGAAGATGTTACTAAAGGAAATTTGTGTTCTGAAAAATCCTGAGTCATAGCAATACCTGTTTGACGGTAATCTAAATAACGCTCGCCTGGACGGTATTCTCTGGCTTTAGAATAATTAGCTGACCAGTCTAAATCCAGTTTAGAGTTGATTAAGTGCTCTCCACGAAGTGAATAATTTTGTACACGTTGATCTTCTAATCTTCTGTTTTTATTTCGGTTGTTATCCACTCCACCTTTAGTTTGACGAGTTACACGTCCTTCATAACCCACGATGTTTTCTCCATCATAAATAGCTTCGATATCATCATAAGTCGTTCTAAAACGATTTTCTCTATCGTCTCTCCAGTTGTAAATTGCATTAGCAAAAATGGTATTGTTTTCATTGAATTTATAATCTAAAGCTATCGATCCACTTCTACGAATACGCTGTACATCATACCTTCTAATTTCTGAAGCTTGTAAATATTCGTTTCCAAATTCATCTCTTGTCCATTCGTTTTCAACATCATCTGAACCGTAATCTACATTATTATAAGAACCACTTACAACAGCTCCAAATTTATCATTGAAATAACGATTTCCGTAAACCAAACCAGCAGTATAAGTTGCTTTTTCTCGAATTGGCATAAAACCTCCCGCTACAGTAGCCGAAATTCTTTCTCCATTAGGAGTCGCTCTGGTAATTAAATTAACCGAACCACCAATAGCATCCGCATCCATATCAGAAGTTAAAGTTTTATTTACTTCGATAGTCGAAATCATATCTGACGGAATTAAATCCATTTGTACATTTCTATTGTCTCCTTCAGCAGATGGAATTCTGTCTCCATTCAAAGTTACTGAGTTCAATGATGGCGCTAAACCTCTAATGATGATATTTCTGGCTTCCCCTTGGTCATTTTGCATAGTAACACCGGGAACACGTTTCAAGGCATCTCCAATATTAGCATCTGGAAAACGTCCTACCTGATCTGAGGAAATTACGTTTCCAATATTTTTATTGTGTTTTTGTTGACTTAAGGCTTTGGCTTGACCTTTTAAGATATCACCCACAACTACTTCATTCAATTCTGTTCCTGAAGCTTTTAAAGCAAAATTTTGAACTGCATTTACACCTTTAGCAACTGTAAGTGTAGCTGAACCCGCAGCATATCCTATATAAGTTACTTTAACAGTATAAGAACCTTCCTGCACATTTAAGAATTCATAACGTCCGTTATAATCAGAAATGGTATATTTATTCATTCCTTCTAATTGAAGCATCGCACCTGGCAATGGCATTTTGTCATCGCCATCTAGCACTTTTCCAGATATAACCCCTCTCTGGGCATAACCAGCTAGTGCTAGTAAAAAAAACATCACGACTAAATAATTTTTTTTCATTGTTCTTGTTTTAATTAATTTTGAGGCAAAACTAGGCGTCAACCATTAATTTAAACACCGAAAAAAATTAAGCTATTGTTATCAATCCAGACTAAATAAAAGATTTTGATTACAATAAGATAACATTAGAAACAGAAAAATGGCTAAGCCAAGCAACAATCAACGGAAAGAAAGTCTAGATAAAAAATATCAAAAAAGTCCCAACACAAAAGATATATTTTTGCTCCAAGATTAATTTTTCTAAAACTGGCAGGAGTAAATCCGTAGAAAAACTTGAAGGCTGCCGAAAAATGCGATACATCTTTATAGCCACATTTGTACGCTACCTCACCTACATTTGAGACTTCGTTTTTAAATAAATCCTTAGCATATTCCATCCTGAGTTGGGTAACATAGCTTTTTATAGTAACATTAAAACAAGCTTTAAAACCTTTTTTTAATTTAAACTCATTGAGCGATATTAATCTCGAAAGTTCCGCAAGAGAAGGCGCATTTGTAAAATTTTTTTCTAAAATTAATTTGGCTTTCAACAGCTTATTTCTTTCTTCCTCACTTATTTGTTCCTTAGTTTGAGTTTTTTCCATCAAAGAATCCAATTGAAAAATAAGAAGCTCCTTAATCTTGGCTTCTATATACATTTTTTTCATGGCACCCTGATAAGTACAGTTTTTAATTTCGTGAATAACCCACTGAATTCCGGAAGTAAAAGGAGCATATTTAGGAGTTAAATATCCTGTTTTTTTCTGATTGATATTTTCAGAGAATTTTTTGTGAAGCGCCCAGTCCTCATTAATCAATTTAGAATAAAACTCAGGAGATAGAATAATCGACAGGTAATTTATTTCTTCTAAAGCAGGAATTTTAAAAGTAGCATTTAACTTAGAAGCATACAAAATATTGTGCGTGTTTTGGGTTGAAAATTGTTCGCTTTCTACTTCATCAATATGAGTTTCTATATTATCAGAACAAATAAAATTCATTACTATCGACTCGCCAATAATTTCGTTTTGAATAGTTTGCGGACTGGAAAGAAACATTTTAGTATCCAGAATTAAAATCCCTTCCGTAATCTGATTATGAATAGTAATTTCTTCGATCTTATCATTTTTTATAGTCATTCTTTCTTCTATAAAATGACTTTTCTGATTGTAAAAATCACCCAATTCAATTAATATGAGAGGTTCTTGATGTCCTAAAATTTTCGATTTGAATTTCAAAATAATAATCCGTTTTTACAAAGTAATAATCCGTTTTTCCCTATTCATCTTCTGGATGCTGATAGTATTTTTGCACAAATTTATTTATAATAAATCTAATTAAGAATAGATTTTCAATAAAAATACATATTAATCTAATAATGAACACAAAACTACTTTTTTCTACGGTAATTTTCTTACTTTACTTCGCTGTTTTTTCACAAGAAAAAAAAGCGAATGAAAAAGTGACGAAAACAGAAAAGAAAATCAAAAAAGACTTAGAAGAAGCGGAAGAGTTAAAAGATGTAAGTATCAAAGGGAAATCACATAAGCAAAAAGTAGAAACTAGCGGTTTTGCTGTTAATGTTATAGAAACTAAGGAAGCATCTTTAAGGAATTTAACTACTAATGAATTACTCGACCGATCCGTTGGGGTTCGTGTAAGACAAAATGGAGGATTAGGATCTAATGTTGAGTACAATCTTAATGGGATGTCTGGAAGTACTATAGGTATATTTCTTGATGGAATCGAAGTTTCTACTTTTGGTTCATCTTTCAATCTAAACAACATACCTCCCTCAATGATTGAGCGTATAGAAGTTTACAAAGGAATTTTACCTTCTCATTTAACTGGAGATTATGTTGGTGGTGCTATCAATGTAGTTTTGAAAAAAGATGTATCTCAAAACAATGCTACTGCTGCTGTATCTTATGGGTCATTCAATACTTTCCAGTCCGATTTAAGCGCAACCTATCGTGATAAAAAAACAGGGATTTCTTTTAGAGGTTCAGGTTTTTATACATACACTGACAATAGTTATGAAACATGGGGTAGATCTACAACATACGTGAATCAAGGTCAAGAGATTATTAGACCGTATCGAGCAAAAAGATTTAACAACGACTATAAATCTTTTGGAGGACGTTTTGAAGTTGGTTTTACCGATACCAAATGGGCCGATCAATTTTTTATTGGATACAATGGATCCAGTAACTATACTGAAATTCCTCATGGAACCACAATGGCAGTACCTTATGTGGGTCGATTTAATGAAACTGATGCACATGCTTTAATCCTAAATTACACTAAAAAAGATTTTCTATTAAAAGACTTGGCTTTAAATATTAATGCAGTACGAAGTAACAGAAGTACCTACATTCAAGATACGGTTGGACTTGCTTATAACTGGGATGGAAAAGTAAGAACCAGACCTGTCTTAATACCTGTTCTTGATGAAAATGGTAATGAACAATCAACAACAGATGCAAATGGTAATCAAATACCAGTAACTGAAACAATACATATACCATTAAATACACTTCAAGGAGGGCAACAAGGGCCAAAAACCATCACCAATACCGATAGAAAAATAACCAATGCCCGTTCTAATTTAGGGTATATGATTACTCACGGGCATCGTATTTCATTGAATCACAAATATGAATCAACAGATAGAAAAGATGAAGATTTATTGAATCCAGGTGCTAGAGACCTGGCGACTAAAAGTATTGTTTCTAAGCATATTATTTCAATGAATTATGAAGCAGAAACTTTTAATCGAAAAGTAAGAACTAATATTTTAGGAAAATACACAAACAATCGTACCGATCAAACAAGATATGAGATCGTATCTAACGGAGGTGCAAATACAATAGTTAAAAAAGACACGACTAGAACGGATTATAATTTTGGTTACGGAGCTACAGTTTCTTACAATATAATTCCCGATCTTTTTATTATTGGCACAACAGAGAACTCTTATATCATGCCTACTGAAAATCAATTATTTGGAGCTCCTGAAATCAATATTTTACCAAATCTTAGTTTAGATCCAGAAAAAAACGTTAACTACAACTTAGGCTTCCGTTATGGAGCATTGGATTTTGGTAAGCATAAAATCTCGTTTTATGCCAATGCATTCTGGCGTAATGGTTTTAATAAAATTACGCAACAAGTAGTTGATGCATCAGATCCTGAATTTGAAGAAGAGGATGCCGACATCCAAACCACCCGATATGTAAATCTTGGTAAAACACAATCAAGAGGTTTTGAAGCGGAAATCATCTACATCTATAACAATAGATTAAATGCTTCTTTGAATTTTTCCAAATTCAATAATGTATTCAAACAGGAAACAGACAATAATGGTGAGGCACATAGCTTTTTTGGTCAACAAGTACCTAACGAACCTTATTTTACAGTTAACGCCAACTGTCAATACCGATTTAATGATGTTTTCCAAAAGAAATCCATACTTAACGCATATTACACGATGGGATATGTAGGTGAATATTACATCGTGTGGGGACAACCTGACTGGTCTTTAACTCCAAACCAATTTATACATGATTTAGGTGCAAGTTACCGTTTTCCTTCTAAGAAATTAGTAGCTAGTATAGATATAAAAAATCTGTTTAACGCTGAAATCTATGATAATTTTCAAATACAAAAACCCGGTAGAGGAATCTATTTCAAATTGAATTACACTTTTAGTAAATTTTTATAATCAAATCAATAAATATCATGAAAAAAAATCTATTTAGAATAGTATTATTTAGTACCATTACAGCCTTAACATTAGGCAGCTGTAGTAATGATAACAACAACGATTCAGGAACTGATCCAATAGATGACGGTACACGTTGGATTTCATTAACAGGGTCTTTTCCTGACGCAACTGGAACCCCAGGTAATGGAGGTACACGTGCCTATGCTATCACACCAGAAAATGCTGCCAACCCAGACTATGAAGTCGATCTTTTTAAAATGAACGGAGCAGCTTATGTTGAAGGTTTTGCTTTAAAATCAAGTCGTACTGCACGTGTACAAGCATCTGAAGATGGTAAATTTTTATACAATATTCAATACACTGGAACAGAAGGTGGTGTGTTTAATAAATACCAAGTTTCGGGAGCAGGAAAATATGAAGAAGTAGGTTCTGAAGTAAATACCGCCTCTATTTTAGGAACATCTCCTCGCTGGGTTAAAGCAGCAGAAGGCATTGGTGTGGGTGTTTATGCAGGTTCTGCAACATTGACTTATGAAGGAACTGCCCCAAACTTTGTTTATAAAAACAGAGATAGTGAAGTAAAAATTGCAACAATAGATTTGAATGACACATATATTATTAATACTGCTATATTTAATTTTCCTTGGACAGATGAAGAAAGAGCAGCTGGTTATGGTGTAAGTCGTATTGATGTTCCTATATTAAATGCTGCTAAAAACAAATTATATATTGGTTGTAATGTAAGTAAAGTAGACCCTACAAAAGCTCCAACTATCGATGCTAATGGCCTACCTGTATGGCCATCTGATGCTGCTAACATTAATGGTACAAAAACTTTAGTAGTAGATTATCCTTTATTAAGAAATCCTAAAGTTATTACTTCTACTTTAACAAAAACTAACAACCACGGTTACCGTACCATGACACAATATGTGGGTACAGATGGTCATGTTTATCAAGCTACTGCAACTGGTGGTCCAGATATCTTACGTATCAGTAAAACAACTAATGATTATGATGCTTCTTACCATTTCAATTTGAATACAGCTTTGAGTATCACCGGTGCTCAAATTAAAGCTTGGAGATATGTTAAGGATGGGATCGCTGTAGTTTTATATACTATTTCAGGTACTGATGGTGGATATGTTGCTTTAGTAAATCTAACTGATAAAACTGCTACTAAATTAACTACCGAAATTGAAACAGATGCAGGATTATCTACAACATTAGGTCAATACCAAAACATTGGTGTTATTGGAGACAACGTATATCTTCCATTAACTCCTGCTGGAAAAGATGGTAATATTTATATTGTAAATACAAAAACTAAAGCTATTACAAAAGGAGCTAAATTAAAAGCTGCTTCTGGTAGTTTCTACTTAGGTGCTTACTAAGAAAAATAATTGAAATTTATTTTTCTTGATAATTATAAAAAACAAATCCCGACAAGTTTTAATTTGTCGGGATTTTGATTTTTAAAAAACTTATCCTTTTTTACATCAAACTCAAAATCTCTTTCTTAAAAGCATCGTACTCTCCTTGCAAAATTAATCCGTTATCAAGGAGTTTTTTGTAATTCTGAAGCTTGGCAAAAAGTTCGTCTTGCGTCAATTCGCTTGTAGGTTTTTCTACTGATGAAGCGGTATTTTCTTGTATAGGCTCAGCATAATTCGAAGCTGCTGGAATGATTTCAGCATAATGAGTTACTTCTTCAGTTTCTATTTCTTCCACTTCCTCAACAACTTCTTCAGGAGCAGCTACTGGGTTTTGGGTAGAACCTGTTTTTAAAATATCCAATTGTTCCTTAGCATAGGTAAAAATCTTTCGGGCTTGGGTTTTCGGAATATAATCAATCGAAACTGTCATATCCGTTTTTGTCGAAAAAGAAAACTCTGAACCTAAAATATTCTCTTTTACAAAAGTGCCTTCAATTTGATCCCAGGTGTAATCTACAAAATCCATCGAAAGACCTAAATTCTTAGGCTGGCAAATGATGATTCTTTTATTGGTCAAAACAATACTATCCGGAAAAACAGTGATTGCTGGTTTTTTCTGAACTCCTATATACCCTATTTCTTCATTTTTCATTAATAAATCATTCAGCTTTGAAGTGATTTTTTCGATAGCCTTGGGATCTTGCTCCTCGTTTAAAAACTTTTTAATTTGATCTTTCATTTTAGACTCGATTTATATTCAATTGGTTAAATAGTCATTTTTTACTTTACAAAAATAAGACCTAATTTCATAAATAGGAGTTAATTATTCCAACTTTACTTTACAAATATTTTGGATAAAATTACACAAAAAAAGCCTTAGTTATTTTGTATAAACAACTAAGGCTTTTCCATATTTATTATTTTTTTTCTAAATCAATCCTTTTCTTTTTTTCTCTAAATAACCGTAATAAGTAAGATTGTTAGGCACCTCAACCTTTGGAAAGAAATAACTAGCAATCCAGCCCACAAAAAACAAAACAACGTGGCTGTAAACTCCTAGCATGTATTTATGGTGCGTAAAATTGTAAGCGCCCATATCTAATAAAAGATGTCTGTCATTACCTGAACCTGTATATGTAGAAGTCAACAAAGAATATCCTGTAAACAATACGCAGGCAACAATTCCAATATTCAATCCTTTTCTGTTGGATCTGTTTACAAAAAGTCCTAATAATAACATTCCCGCAATTCCTCCTGAAAAGATAGCATACAACATGAAAACTGTTGACAAAATTCCTTCGTTTTCTCCAGAATATACATAAACAGTAGCTACTAAAATTGCTGATAATCCTGCCAGAACAACTAGAATTTTTCCCATTCGGAGTTGATCCATTCCTGAACTATTAGGTACAATTCTTTTATAATAATCATCCACTCCTACTGCGGCTAAACAATTTAAATCGGCATCCAAACTAGAAATGGCTGCTGCAATCAATGCTGATAAAATTAAGCCTACTAATCCTGGAGGCAATTGGGTAGTAATGAAATAAGGAAAAACTGCATCGGGTTTGATTCCTTCTGGCAATCCCAAACCTGAATTTAAAGCATAGAAAGAAAATAAAGCCGTACCTATAAACATAAAAACGGTCCAAACAGGAACTGTAATAGCAATTCCCATAATGGAAGCTTTTATTGCATCTTTGTCTGATTTTGCGGTAAGATAACGTTGTACAATGGTTTGATCAGCACCGTATTTTTGAATAGCATAAAAGATACCATTAATCACCATTACCCAAAAAGTAAGATTGACAAAATCAAAATCATAAGGCCCAAACCCTATTTTATCATTATCAACGGCATAATTTACAATAGCTCCAAGACCTCCATCGGTTTTGAAAATTATCACCCCGATGGCTAATAAACCTCCTAAAATCAATAAAAAACCTTGAATTACATCCAACCAGATTACGGCTTCCATTCCGCCAAAAAGCGTAATAAAAATAATAGCAATCCCTATAACCCAAATTATTGCTAATGGATCAACGCCTGTCATAGATGACAAGGCTAAGGCTAAAAGAAACAATACCGAACCCATTTTAGAAAAATGAGCAAAAATAAACCCTAATGAACCATATACCCGGGCTAAATAGCCGAACCGTTTTTCAAAATATTCATAGGCACTTAAACCAATTACGTTACGATACAAAGGCACAATAAACCGAATGGAAAACAATAGTACCAATGGCACCATAAAACCTTGAACCAAAAGAATCCAATTCGACTTGTATCCTTCTCCTGGATAAGCTAAAAAAGTAACACTACTGATTAATGTGGCAAATATAGACATTCCAATTGCCCAGGCTGGAACATCTCCTCCTGCTGCAAAATATTGTTGTGTATTGGTTTGCTTTTTAGAAAAACGAATCCCTACCCAAAAAGTAAGTACCAATGACAATGCAATAATTAGATAATCAATAAAATGTAACGAAGCTTGATTCATAATTTAAAAAAATTAAAATTTCCAGATAGACTCAGTCCATTGATAACTTCCTGGTTTTAGGGTTAGATGCATTTCTTTTACTTGTTCTATTTTCATTCTGATTACTCCTTGCGCTAATTCTTGCTCAGGGTAAAACTTTTTATATTCTAAATGTTCAATAATCGAATAAGCCGTTGCACCACCTTCTATCAATAATTCTTCCAGATTTACTTTTTCAAGCACTTTTTTTACAACTGTTGCGAAAATTTCCTTTATTCTAGAAGGAATATCATCAACATCATCACATTCTAAGGTATCAATTGCAATAATAACCTTTTCTTTTTTTTCTATTTCAAGTACAATGGCATCAGCCCAATCTTGTATAATTCCGTTATAATTCTCTTTACAAAAAATAGATTTTGGCATATACAAAACACTTCCGCCGGCTTCTTTTACTTTTTGCACTACTTCTCTACTTGGCAAATGATTGCTTCCGCATACATACAAAGCTTTTTTACCAAATAATAATGCGGATTTTATTTGCTCTTTTTCTGTTTTAATTTTCTTTAAAATAGCATTGAAAAAACTAGCACCTCCAGCTGGCAGCATTGTGTCATCAATCACATTTGCCCAACCCATTAAATCTTCATTCGTTGGTGTATTGCCAATTATAAAACCTTCATGTGGAATTTTTTGTCCTAAAGAAATAGAAAACGATTGGTCTTTATATTCATTCCCAATCATGTCTAATACATTGGAAGTGGTTCCTTTGTCAAACTCTTCACCAAAAAAATTAGACTCCATCAAAGGAATATTATTGATATAATAAATTCCGTTAACAATAGTTCTGTTCATCGCTGGATTGGCAGGAACGAGCAATACTTTTTTCTTTCCTGAAATTGCTAATTGCACATTTAATTCGTCTCCTATTTTTCCTCTTAATAAAGAATCGGTCTTTTTATAAATAAAATCGGGATGTAATTTAAGTAATTCTTCTGTAACTTCTTTAATTTGTTTTTGTGCGTCAATTTTACATAAAGACCTTGTATTTGTTGCTATTACCAAAACATCACAGTTGTAATTTGCATTTACGCAAGTATCTATCGTAACGCTAAATCCGTTGCGAAGCGCAATTCCGCCTATTTCGGCAGCACCTGTAAAATCATCTGATATAACCGCTATCATTACTACTGATTGTCTTGTTTATTTCTATGTAATCTGGCAGCATATTCTATGGCAAGTACCATAGCATCAGGACTGGCTATTCCTCTTCCTGCAATTTCCATTGCAGTTCCGTGATCTACAGAAGTTCTAATAATAGGTAATCCCAAGGTGATGTTCACTCCTCTTACACTTTTCATTTGCCCTTTGGATTGATCCCAATTAAAGCCTACCGTTTTAAAAGGAATGTGTCCTTGATCGTGATACATGGCAACACAGCCATCATAAACACCACCAATAGCTTTTGGAAACATCGTATCCGCTGGAATAGGGCCTTCTACATTAAATCCTCTTTTTAAAGCTTCCTGAACTGCCGGAAGTATTTCCTGCTCTTCTTCATAACCAAAAAGTCCTCCATCACTCGCATGCGGATTTAATCCTGCCACACCAATTTTAGGATTTTCAACTCCTATTTTTCTACAAGCTTCATCAATAAGAGAAATACATTCTAGAATTCTATCTTTCTTAACCAAATCGCAAGCTTGTCTCAATGACACATGCGTAGAAACGTGAATGACTCTTAGATTTTCTTCCACCAATAACATTCCGTATTTTTTAGTATCGGTGTAATGCGCGTATATTTCCGTATGTCCAGCAAAAACATGACCTGCTTTTTGAATGGATTCTTTATTGATTGGGCCAGTAACGGTTCCGTCAATTTCTCCGGCTAAAGCCAACTCGATATTTTTCACAACGGTTCTAAAAGCAACATCACCGGCTTCTGCTGTAATTTCGCCCATTTTTAAATCGGCGATATTCATATAATTCAAATCAAAAACATCGGCAATTCCTTTTTCGAATTTAGCGTCGGTAATTTTTGAGATTCTATTTACTTTTAAATCCAATCCGCAAAACTCGATAGCTTTTTCAAAAACATCGGCTTCGCCAACTAAAATAGGTTGACAAACCTCATACACTTTAGAATCCAACAAGGCTTTAACAGCTACTTCGGGTCCTATACTTGCGGGATCTCCCATTGTGATTCCTAATATTGGCTTTCTATTCTCCATTATTCAATACTGTTTAAGCTTTTTAAATTGGTTCCGTAATTATTTATTTTTTCTGTTGCTATCTTTTCGTCAGCTTCATTTAGAGCAATCATAGGCAACAAAACAGCTTTTGAGCATAAATTATATTTTGCCAATAAGAATTTCAAAATGGGAATAGCATTGCACAAAATTTGGTTTTCCTGATATACTTTAGAAATAGCATCACTTTTTTCTTGAGCTTTTTGAGCAGCTTCGTTATTGCCTGAAAGCACACTTTCGTAAATGGTACTGTACAATTGTGGTGTTAGATTCCCTGTACTTGGCACTAATCCATCAGCTCCAAGCAATATTCCTTCATAAGATTTGGCAGCCCAACCTAATAAATAAGAGAAATCTTCACGGTCTTTCCAAAGTCCGATGGCTTTTGCCATACGCTCTTCTCCTCGTTCTGATTCTTTGTAACCAACAATATTAGGATGTTTACTCAATTCATCCGCAATATCTAAATCAATAGACATATTAGTTGTCATTGGCATATTATAAACAATAAGCGGCAATGAAACTGCCGATGCCAATTGCTGATAATAATTTAAAATATGATTTTGATTCAATGGATAGTAGTAAGGCACGTGCGCTACAAGAATATCAACGCCAAGTTCCGTATATTTTTTAGCTTGGTCTAAAGATTCCTGGAAACAATTTCCAGAAATTCCGGCATAAATCATTGCTTTTCCCTTAGCTACTTCGACCGTTTTTTGCACTAATGCTACTTTACTTTCAAAAGTAATTGAACTTGATTCACCAGTAGTTCCTAATACAAAAGGATGACACCCACCGTCAATTAGATGATTAACTAAGACACTAACAGCATCTAAATCAATACTCAAATCGGTATGCAATGGGGTTACCATTGGCACAACCACTCCACTATATTTCTTTATATTTTTCATTTTATTCTGTTAAAAAGCGGCTTTGTAAATGGCAATAGCATCATCAACCGCAATTTCTCTAATATTATTTTTTAACAATCGTTGTACTTTTATGGCTCCTGCTGCTAATTGAGGAATCAATTCTTCTTTGACTCCTGCCTCGCTTAACGAAATAGGCAAACCACAATCAACAATTAATTGTTTCATGATTTTTACTCCTTCCAGAGCGGTTTCTCTCGAATTGCTTTTCTTTTCTGCTCCTAAAACCTCTGCTATTCGCTCATATTTACTCGCATCAGCTTCAATATTATATTCCATCACATAAGGCAACAACAAAGCATTTGACAATCCGTGCGGAATATGGTATTCTACTCCTAAAGGATAAGACAAGGCGTGTACTGCAGCCGTATTTACTGGGCCAAGACACATACCGCCATACATACTTCCTAATGCTACTTGACTTCTGGCTTCTAAATCCGTTCCATCATCGCAGGCTCTTTTTAAATATTTTGCAATAATTCGAACGCCTTCTAAGGCGTACAAATCCACAAAAGGATGTGCAAATTTATTAGTATATGCTTCTAAACAATGTGTTAAAGCATCAATTCCTGTTGCAGCCGTTACACTTTTTGGCAAAGAAACGGTTAAAACAGGATCTATGTAAGCCGCATCGGGTACTAAATACGGACTTATGATTCCTACTTTTTCTCCCAGATTATTTACAAAAATAGCATTTGGAGAAACCTCACTTCCTGTTCCAGAAGTTGTGGGAATACAAGCCACATAAATTTTTCTTTCTTTAAGATTCCCAATACCTTTTATTTCATCTAAGGTTTGTGTATTTTTTAACTGAGCCGCAACTAATTTTGCAACATCTAAAACACTACCTCCGCCGATACCTACAACACTATCAGCATCAAAATCTTTTGCTTTTAGCAACACTGCACTAAAATCATCAAATGTAGGTTCTCCTACTATAGATTCATCGGTAATAATTGCAATTCCATGTGATTTTAATTCTTCCAGAAAAGGTGCTAAAGTAGTCCTAAGCTCTACTATACTCAATAAAAACATTCGTTTAAAACCTTTTTCTACAAAATCACTAACAAACCGCTGCATACTTCCCTCCCCGAAAACAACACGATTAGGATTTAAAACCACAATTTCTCTCATTCTTTTTATTTTAACATAAACTACTCTATCACAACAACCTAAACTCTATTTTTTTTACATCAAAAATGTAAACGTTTACATTTTTGATGTAAAAAAAAATTACTCTATTCGAGCAGTCGACTTTCTAATCATCAACTCCGTTTTTAATATCACTTTTTCTTTTTTCTTACTTGGATCCACCATTCTTTCATAAAGCATTTCTGCCGCTTTTTTACCCATATCAAAACCTGGCTGACGAACAGCAGTTAATGGCGGATTCAACGAAATAGACCAAGGCATATCATCAAAACCTATAATCGAAATCTCTTCTGGAATATTAATATCTTTAGCATGTATAGCCTCAAGCGCTCCTAATGTTAATAGATTATTTCCTGAAAAAATAGCTGTTGGTCGGTTTTCCAACTCTAAAATTTTATTGGCAATTTCAAATCCACTCTTATAATCTGAATTTCTGGCAAAAACTAAACTTTCATCATAAGCAATGCCATATTTATCTAGTGCTCTTTTATAACCCGATAAACGTTCTATGTAAGTTGGAATTTTAAAATTTCCCGAAATAAATGCAATTCTTTTATGCCCCATGCTCAACAAATGATCAATAGCATTAAAAGCACCATTTTCATTATCTACTTTTACAACATCGACATCAATTTCGGTCAAACCTCTATCGATACAAACAACAGGAATATCTTTTTTTACTAAGTTTTCAATTCCTTTGTCTTTACCATGAATGGGTGCAACAATCAAACCGTCAATATTTTCAGATTGAAAAATATCTAAGTATAATTTTTCCTTCTTTTCGTCCTGACCAAAATTACCAATCATAACCGCAAAATTATGCTGATAAGCATAATCTTCCACACCTCTTACCACATCTACGAAAAAAGGATTTTGAATATCTGGAATGATCAAGCCTAATAATTTAGTCTTGCCTTTAGAACTTCTTAATCTTTGTGCAACGCGATTGGGTTTATATTCTAAAGCAGAAATAGAGGCCTGAACTTTAAGCACAGTAACTTTGCTTACCTTAGGATCATTATTAATCACCCTAGATACTGTGGCTATAGAAACCTTTGAATGTTCAGCTACTGCTTTTAAATTTGACAATTTTGATAAATGTAAACGTTTACACTACAAATATGAAGATATAAAATTTAAAAAACAAATTTTACCGACTTTTGTTTTTACATCCTATAAAAACGCTAAAAAATCGTATTAATCTAACACCTCTTTTTGGACTTTTTTAGTCAAACTACTAAAAACTAAATCATAAGAAATATCTATCATTTCTTTTAAAAACAAACTTGAAATACTGGTATTTATTGCCACTGTATTCCAATGATTTTTATTCATGTGATAACCGGGTTGTATGGCTTCATATTGTTGCCTCCACTCTTTTGCCTGATCAGGATTGCATTTTAAATTAACCGATGGCTCTCCTAATTCCCAATGTTTTAAAGAGGATAAAGCAAACATTTTTCCACCCACTTTAAACACTAATGTATTTTCGTCAAAAGGAAAATGCTCGGTTACTCCTTTCTTAGAAAGACAATATTCATAAAAAGTTTCTAAATCCATACTATTAGTTTTTCACAATTACAATGTTGTTGTATCTACAAATCGTTTTGTACCTTAGTTTGCAATTCGATAGAAAAACAAATTTAACATTAAAACACTTATTCAATCACTTTTAAGTGTATAAAAGTTTTGAATTTAATTTAGAATTAATTTAAATAAGATTTATATTTGCAGCAATTTTTAGCACAATAGCTTTTCTTTCTCCAAAGTATTCTAGTTTAATGAAAATTGACAACAATCTTGAATCAATCTATTTTGAATCTTTCAAAGAAGGAGATCAAGTTGCGTTTGCGTATTTTTATGATCAATTTTTCAGTAAAATTCAGGCTTTTAGTATTTCATTTGTTTATGATAAAGAAGAAGCCGAAAATGTAGCGCAAGAAGCTTTTTTGCATTTATGGGAGAACCGAAATAATATTGATACAGTCAACGGAATATCTTCTTTTTTACATACTTACACAAAATCCAAATGTTTAAATATCATTCGCCACAATAAGGTAAAAGATCGATTTAAAGATGCTGTTTTGAACCAAAAGGAAAGAGAGCTAGATACTGAAATCTTAAATTCTATTGCTTTTGATACTTTAGAACTGACTGAATTAGAACATCTAATTAGCGGGTCAATCAGTAAACTTCCGCCAAAAACACGTGAGGTTTTTATAAAAAAACGTTTCGAACAAAAGAAAAATAGTGAAATTGCCGAAGAAATGCAAGTAACCCTAAAAGCTATTGAAGCCCACATGACAAAGGCTTTAAAGCTTTTAAAAAACAGTTTATCAGATTATTTAGGACTCATTATTATTCTTTTTATTTATAATAATTAAAAATAAAACATAGGGTTTTTAATCTCTTGAGTGTACTTACTTAAGAACTTGATTAAAAACCCAAAATATGAAATCCAATTTAATTTATAAATACTTATCTAATGAAGCTACAGAGCAGGAAGTAAAAATGCTTTTTGAATGGATTGAAGCTTCTGAAGAAAACAAAAAACATTTTATAAATACTAAAAAAACCTGGGCAATTACTGCACTTTCAGGAACTACTTCCTGCAGAACTACTCCAGTAATTAACATCAAACCCAAAAATAAAACTATTTCTTATCTAAAATATGCTGCTGTATTTTTAGTCTTGTTAGGATTAACAAAATTGGCTTTCGATTTTAACCAAAAAACAAAACTATCTAAGGAAATTGTTCTCGAATTAGGAAACGGTCGCATTGAATACATTACTAAAAACAATCAGACAGCTTTACTGAATAATCAAGGCGAATTAATTGCAGAAAGAAAAGTAAACGAAATTGTATACTTCGGGAAAGTCAGTGACAACAAAGTAGTTTATAATACACTTAACGTTCCTTATGGAAAAACATTTAAAATCACACTTTCGGACGGTTCGGTTGTGAGTTTAAATTCCGGGACTACTTTGCGTTATCCAGAACAATTTGGAATCAACGGAAACCGAAAAGTATATCTAACAGGAGAAGCTTTTTTTGAAGTAACTAAAGACAAACAACATCCCTTTATTGTAAATACCAATCAGGTAGATATTAAAGTTCTAGGAACAAAATTCAATGTAAGTGCTTATCCAGAAACTCCAACAGTAAACAGCACTTTGGTGGAAGGAAGTATTCAAATGTCAGAAATCAACAATAAATCGAATGTCATTTTGCTACAGCCCAACCAAATGGCAACTTGGCAAAATCATTCGAGAAAAATCACCACTAAATCAGTAGATCCTAGTTTTTATACTGCCTGGACTAAAGGGGAACTGGCGTTTAATGATACTCCTTTTTCAACTATAGCTAAAATTATTCAGCGTACCTACGACGTTGAAATTATCAATGAAAATGCTGATTTGGCAAAGCAAAATTTTACAGGTACTATCAAAATTAGCGAATCGAGTGTTGAGAATATTTTAGAACTTCTAAAACGTGATACCCCGTTCAATTACTCGATAAACAAAAACACCATTATCATTAGCAATCTTCCATAATTCAATAAAAAATGACATCTTTGACGCCATCTAATTTTAGAAAATACACAATTCTAATCGTCACTCTTTTTTCTGTTTTAAAAGGGTATTCTCAGAACAGTTCCATAACATTACATATAAAAGAACAACCTATAAGCCTGATTATAAAATCAATTGAACAACAAACCAATTATAGAATTATATACAATGCACGAAAAATTGACACCAATCAAAAAGCTTCCATTAATGTGGTAAATGCTTCTTTAGAAGATGTGTTAACAAAATTACTCAAGGACAAAAATATTACATTTTACATTCAAAAAAAGCAAGTTTTGTTAACGAATGTAACTCCGTCAGAACCTGTAAAATCACAATTACAAGACAAAGAAAGATTCATTAAAGGAACTGTATTTACAGCAAAAGACAAATTACCTCTTCCTGGTGCAATCATCCGTATCAAAGGAACAAGAATGGGAGCAATAACTGATGCCAATGGAAAATTCATCTATAAGTTAAATGGAGAAAACATCAGTAATATTATTCTTGAAGTTGAATATTTAGGAATGCAAACTCAGAGTTTAAAAGTAAATAATGAAACAGATTTCATTTTCTACCTTGAAGAATCTATAGATGAATTAGATCAGGTTATCGTTACCTCTTCTTATGGAACAGAAAAATTAAAAGAGGAAATTGTTGGAAGTATTTCAACTTTAAATGCTAAAGACATAGCAGTCGAACAAGCATCAGAAAGTATCGATAAAATGATAGCAGGACAAATCGCTGGTGTGTTGGTTGAAAATACTTCTGGTGTTGGAGGTCCTGTAAAAATTAACATTCGCGGACAGGGAACTTTATCTTCTTTGTCTGGTGCAATAACGGGAACATCTACACAACCTTTAATTATTGTTGATGGTGTTGTAATGAGCGAAGAATACGCTATTGATAGTGCTTCTTTTGACGGAAGAGGGGATACTGCTGAAAATTTAGCCAATCCATTGATGAAAATTGCTCCCGAAAACATCGAAACTATTTCTGTTCTAAAGGATGCAGCAGCAGTAGGTATTTATGGTGCCGATGGTGCAAACGGCGTAATTTTGATTACAACAAAAAAAGGAAAAAAAGGAAAAACACAATTTGGCTTTTCTAATCAGCTTGGGATTTCATCAGCCATTAATCGAATTAAATATCTAAGCGGGGAACAATTTACCTATCTTAGAAATGAGTACATGAAAAATACCACAACAGCTTATACTCCTGTTGCTTATAACGGTATTAATACAGACTGGTTTGAAGTTTTAAACAGATCAGGAATCTATAATAAATATAATTTTAATGTTTCTGGTGCTACTTCAAAATTTTCTTATCGTACAAATATAAGTTATTTAAAAATTGACGAACCTCAATTAGGAAATGATACCAAACAATTAAACGCAGGAATTAATTTAGGTTACAGATCTGACAAATGGAGCGCTAACCTAATGCTGAATCCGAGTTATGTACAAAAAGATGCACCAAATATCTTTGCTGGTTTTGCTTATTTACCTACTCTTGCCGTTTATAATGCAGATGGTTCTTATGCTGATTTAGGAGTTAGCGGTATGACAAGAGGAAATCCTTTGGCTGCAATTGACCAAAATAAAAATCAAGCGCAGACATTTGGTCTTCTAGGAAGTTTAAATTTATCTTATCAACTTAGTAATTCCATAAAATTCTCTACCCTTTTCGGAATGGATTACACTGATAAAGAGCAAGATCGTTACTTTTCTGCCGCAAACGAAAGTGGTCAGTTTAATGGTTCTTTCACACTTAACGGAATTGTATATCCTGCATGGGGACGTCGAATTTTAAATCAAAGAAATTCAACAAAATGGAACTGGCAAGGACAGCTTTTGTTTAACAAAGAATGGAATGAAAACCATAAAATTGACGGTGTTGTAGGTTTTGAATTATCAGAAGATAAAACAGACTTTAATTATAAATCTGGAGTAGGATTTCTTAATCCAGCTCAAATTAATAAAGTTACAGATGCAATTAGAGACGATAATTTAGCAACACCTTCAGTTGACGAATCGACAAGTGGTCAGACTTACAGAAATGAAATTAGCTATAATTCCAGAGTTTCCTTTTTATCTCAGGTAAATTATAACTACAAAAAGCGTTATTATGTCTTAGCCAATTTAAGGCGCGACGAAAGCTCGGTTTTTGGAGATGATACAAACGTTGCCCTTAACGGAGGTGCTGGTTTGAGCTGGATTACCAGTAATGAAAATTTCTTACAGTCAAACACATGGATTGATTTCTTGAAATTTAAAGCAAGTTATGGATCAACAGGAAATTCAAGAATTGGCTCTTACAGATCAAAAGGTTTATACAATATTAATCAAAACGGTTATAACGGCTACGGTGGAGCAACAACTGGTGCCGCTCCAAATGGTAATTTAAGTTGGGAAAAAAATACAAAATTCAATGTGGGTTTTGACTTTAATATTTTTAAAAGAATCGAGCTAACATTTGAATACTATTATGATAATAAAAGTGATTTAATTACAACAAGAGACATTCCAACAGAAACGGGATATAATTCCGTGCAATTAAATGCCTCAAGTATGTATAACAAAGGAATTGAACTTACTACCAGAATTAAATGGGTAAAAAGTGAACCCTTTAAATGGACTACTTTCTTCAATATTTCTACAGTAGAGAGTAAAGTAACCGATCTAAAAGGTCTAGGAAGTGACTATGCATTAGCAAACGTAGCTTTAGCTCAAAAAATAGGTCACAGTACTACCACTTTGTGGGGTGTAAAATGGGTTGGAGTTGATCCCGCAACTGGAAGAGATCTTGTAGAAAAAAATGGACAAATTTATGATACAAAAACTTATAGCGATCTACATACCGTTGCAGACTGGGTACCAATTGGAGACACGCAGGCAGATGCTTACGGTGGATTTTATAACAACTTTACATTTTATAACAATTTAACATTATCTGTTAGAGGAGATTTTCAACTTGGAGGAGATGTTTTTATTTCTGATGTTTATATTGATAAATATTCAAATACTTTAAATAGAAATCTTTCAGTGAATGCGGCAGATCACTGGAGAAATCCAGGAGATATTGTTTCACAACCGGCAGTTACCTCTGCTCCTCTTCTTTCTAACTTAAGCAAATATGTTTATGACGGAACTTATGTTAGAATTAGTAATATTAATTTGGGCTATAATGTGCCGTTAAAGAATACTTTTCTGGATACTCTTTCTGTTTTTGTTGATGCTTCTAATGTGGCATATTGGTACAAAGCAAAAAGTCCGGAAGGAATGAATGGAATACGAGAATACAGTTTTATTTATCCTCAGGCAAGAACAATCTCACTAGGACTTAATGCAAAATTTTAAAGAAATGAAATATTCAAAATACATCACATTATTTATTCTAATTTTCTCATTACAAAGCTGTAGTGATTTTTTAGAGCAGGAACCTGGAACACAAACTTCTATTGATGAACTTTTGCAAAACAAGAAGGGGGTAATTACTTCTTTAACAGGACTTTATACTGAACTTGAAGCCAATGTACGAAGCGAACGTTTTGCTGTTTACGCAGATTTACAAGGCGGAAATATAAAATTCACACCAACCGCTTCAGGAACTAACAGGGGACAAATTTCTCCAGCTGGAAACGTTGAGCAAATCTATTCTTTTGAAGATCTAGCACTAACTAGTGATTTCAAGCCATTTTATGACGGAAGTTATGATATCATAAATCAGGCTAATTTAATTTTAGAATATACTCCTGTCCTAAAAGATGCTACTGAAGAAGAAAAAAAACAAATTATGGCTGAGGCTATGACTATAAGAGCTTATGCTCATTTTCTTTTAGCAATCGTTTACAGCCAGAATTATAATTATACGCCAGATGCATCTCATTTAGGAATTGTTTACAATACTCAATCAATTAAAGCAGGAATACAATATCCTGCTAGAGAAACCGCTGCAAATACTTATAATTTAATCATAACTGATTTAAAAACAGCAATTAATAATTATTCGAATACTTTAGTACTTTCAGGTCCAACATACTCTTATTTTAATATTAACAGTACAAAAGCCTTACTTGCTAGAGTTTATCTGCAAAAAAGTGATTGGACAAACGCATACGAAACAGCTAATGATGTAATTACAAATTCTGGAGTTGAGTTAGTAGAAAAAGACAATTATATTCCAGAATGGGAAAAATCCGACCTTCCTGTATCTGAAATTTTATTGGAGTTTTCAATTCCAAGAGATTCTGAAGGCAGTGCCAATATTTCTATGTCAAATTATTTTGGATATACTTCTGCAACAAGCTATACTAAATATGTTGCTTCTGATGATTTGGTTAATCTCTATGAAAACTCAGATTTAAGAAAACAATTATTTTTAAAACAATCACTGCAGACTCTAGTAAATGGCGTTTTAGCTCCTGTGAATTATAACTTCACTAAAAAATTCCAAAACAATGCTGGTTATGTAGCTTTCAGACTTAGTGAGATGTATTTAATTCGTGCAGAAGCAGCTTTAGAAACAAACAGAAACGATATTGCCATGGAAGATATCAATATTATTCGTGCGCGTGCAAATGCAACTGTATTAACTAGTACTGCCAACCTTAAAGAAGATATTCTTTTGGAAAGAAGAAAAGAGCTGTGTTTTGAAGGGCATTTATTTTTTGATCTTGTACGAAATCAGAAGGATATTTCTAGAAATGATGGCTGTATCTCAACAAGCTGCAGCATGACATATCCTTCTTTAAAATTTGTACTTCCTATTCCAACATTTAACACTAATCTTAACCCTAACTTACAACAAAATGACTCGTATTAAGATATTAAGCATATTGTTTACAGTAGCATTAATTACTTCTTGCTCAAAGGACGACTATAAATTAGGTTCTGAAATTGATCCGTTTTTAAGATTTAATTTTTTAGTAAAAAGTGATAATACACCTGTAGAATATCCAATTGCAAATGGAAGTTTGATCCCTCAATCTACTTACGTAAATAATTCCGTAAAAACGTTGAAAGTACCAGTTGCTCTAACAACCCGTAACTTAAAAAATACTGTTACTGCCAATTTCAGTGCAGTTTCATCAACTGGAGAGAATGAAAGTTTTACAGTTAATCCAATCAATGAATTAGTATTTCAAGGAAGTAAGCTAACGGATACTATTTTTGTTTCATTTGACAAAAGATGGGCAGCAAACCAAAGTATTACCTTAAAATTAGAAACTGTTTCCGATCCTGAAATTCATATCGGAAATCTTAATAACCAATATCCAAATGATACTTTTAAAATTGATTTGGCGACAATTGAAACAAACTACACCTTTCCAGTAAATCAATATATTATAAAAGGTGAAATTGGAGAAACAATAGATTTCAAAGTGAATTTCCCTAACGGATTTATTCCTTCAGAAATTGAAAATGCACCTATTTTTAAATTCACTAACGGATTTGATTATTCGCTTACTCATGATGATTATGGAGACAACCGAAATTCAATAAACTATCATTTGACACTTTTAGAAGATCTTCAAAATGATGATGCCCGTTATGAATCAAAAATTACTTTAGTAAATGTTCCAAATTATAATGCAACGGGGAGCATTAATCTTACTATTGTAAAACCTATAAAATCCCCAAGGGATATTCAGGCAAATCCTGCTTCTAAATTCTATGATTTATCAAATCAATTTTATTTAACTTATGGTGAACATTGGTTTGATAGAAATGGTAGTTGTGCGTGGCAAACATTTAATGCGTTTACATTTCCAGTTGTAGTTACAAAAGATGATGAAAATGCAATATTGTACAGTGATAAAGGAACAGCAAACCCAAATGATGACGTCTATCATGATGCTTTTAAAATAGGTTTTAATGTTGTAACTGGATCAAATACTGTTAATTCTTTTGGTCTAAAAAGATGGTTTTCTAATGAAAGTGGATCAGCAGCAGTATCACCTGGATTTAATATTACCTCTGCCCTAGAGTTTTTTCCAGCAAATGGAAACAGTAAAACTGAAGGAACCGTTTTGGTAATCCCTCAAGATATAACAATTGGATCTAGCGCTACAAATACGTATCAAATTGCCATATCAGGTGACGGAATCTATAAAGAAATAAGTGATGGTTTATTTGAGATTTCTTTTGAATTAAAACTAACAAATGACAAAGTTTTTGGAGGAACAGTTTCTACTCAATACAGGATGTACAACAACCGAGTGTATCCAAAACCGGCTGCTTTAAGTATAGATTGCCCAAAAGAAGTTACTTTACCATAATACTATTTCAATATCCAAACTGAGATAATAAATTTACATGAAATTGAAAAAATTAATAATTCCCTTTTTATTCCTAATAAGTTTAACGGCTTATAAAAGCATCGAAGAACCAGAATACATCGATATTCAGGAATTGCGAAAAGTTTATTCTAGTGGCGATTCTTCAAAATGGCCTGCTGCTGAATTACATGAGACTATCGATAAATCTAAATTTCAAGATATTGGAGTGCTTCCTGCTGTTCCTTATCCTGATTACAATCCGTATTCAAAGGAAAAGGAAAGTTTGGGTAAAATCCTGTTTTTCGATCCCAGATTATCTGTTAGCGGACAAATTGCCTGTGCTTCCTGCCATAATCCTGAATTGGGCTGGACGGATAATTTGACACGCTCTTTTGGTCATGACCGCCAAACTGGAAAACGAAATTCAATGACTATCTTGAATTCGGCTTACGCTACGTCTTTATTTTGGGATGGTCGTGCTAAAAGTTTAGAAGATCAGGCGCAATTTCCAGTGAGTGATCCTCTAGAAATGAACGAAAAACTGACAATTGCAGTAAATAAAATTGCAAAAATAAAAGGCTATAATCCACTTTTTGAAGCAGCTTTTGGAGATAAAAAAGTATCACTAGAAAGAATCCAATATGCGATTGCTACTTTCGAAAGATCAATCAACAGTCCTAAAAGTAAGTTTGATAATTTTGTTAGCGGAAAATCAGAAGCATTTACCGATTCACAAGTTAAAGGATTGCATTTATTTAGAACAAAAGCCCAATGCATCAATTGCCACAACACACCTTATTTTAGCGACAATCAGTTTCATAATGATGGACAAACATTATTTGGCACAAAAAATGAAGATTTTGGTCGTTACAATGTGACTAAAGACATAAAAGACATTGGCAAATTTAGAACACCTACACTCCGAGAAGTAGTCAATACAAAACCCTGGATGCATCACGGACATTTTCCTTCATTATTAGACGTTGTAGAATTATACAATTTAGGAAACCCGGCTCCTATTCAGAAAAAATATTTGGGAACAGCACGGGATTCATTGATTCCAAAACCTGATCCTTTGCTTAGAAAATTAAATTTAAATAAAGAAGAAATCAGCGATTTATTGGCTTTCATAGAAACATTAAGCACACCAACCAGAAGAATCATAACGCCAACACTTCCAAAATAATTTATAAATAAAATAACACAAATAAGAAAAACTATTCTATTTCACTATACTCACATTGGGACATACAATAACAGACTCCTATTAATACAATCATCCTTTTTTAAATTTGTTTGAAACAAAAAAGCTACTTAAAAATATCGCTATGAAATTAGAACACTTACAACTTCAAACTAACAATCTTAAAAACACAGCACGGTTTTACCAAGAAATACTTGGGCTTTCTATTGTCGAAAATAATTCTGAATCTATTAGTATTCAAGTAGGGAATTCTATTTTAAAATTTATTGAAAACAATAACTTTAATTCCATTTATCATTTTGCTTTCAACATACCTAATAACAAACTAGAAGAAGCTATAACATGGCTTAAAAACAAAATAGATTTACTTGTTATTGAAGACAAAAATGTGATTGCCCGATTTGAAAATTGGAATGCGAATGCTGTTTATTTTTACGACAACAATGGCAATTTATTAGAATTTATTGCGAGACATGATCTCGACAACAATCAGTTAGCTCCATTTGATTCTAAATCCATTTTGAATATTAGCGAGATAGGAATTGTAAATGAAACTCCTTTGGAATTAGCAAACCAATTAATAGAAAAACATGGATTGGATTTTTTTGCTAAAAACCCCAATAGTGAGTTATTTTCAGCTGTGGGAAATGATGAAGGTTTACTGATTATTGTTAAACCCAACAGAAATTGGTATCCCACTCAAATTCCGGCAGCAAGTAATAAAATAACAGTTAAAATTGAAAATAATGGAACTCTTATCGAATTGAATTTCTAAACTAAATATTATTTAAAAGCCGAAATTCCTGTAATATCCATTCCTGTAATTAACAAATGAATGTCGTGTGTGCCTTCATAAGTAATTACCGATTCGAGATTCATCATGTGTCGCATAATCGAATATTCGCCAGAAATTCCCATTCCACCGAGTATTTGTCGTGCTTCACGAGCAATTTCAATTGCCATATTTACATTATTTCTTTTCGCCATAGAGATTTGTGCCGAAGTTGCTTTTCCTTCATTTCGTAAAACACCCAAACGCCAGGTCAGCAATTGTGCTTTGGTAATTTCGGTAATCATTTCGGCTAATTTTTTCTGTTGCAATTGCATTCCGGCAATTGGTTTGTCAAATTGAATTCTTTCTTTCGCATAACGCAAAGCGGTGTCATAACAATCCATTGCAGCACCAATCGCACCCCAGGCAATACCATAACGCGCCGAATCCAAACAGCCCAACGGCGCACTCAATCCCGATTTATTAGGCAATAAATTTTCTTTTGGTACTTTAACATTATCAAAAATCAATTCCCCAGTTGCCGAAGCACGAAGCGACCATTTGTTATGTGTTTCAGGGGTTGAAAAACCTTCCATTCCACGTTCTAAAATTAAACCATGAATTCTTCCAGTTTCATCTTTTGCCCAAACGATAGCAATATCAGCAAAAGGCGCATTCGAAATCCACATTTTGGCACCATTTAATAGATAATGATCACCCATATCTTTAAAATTACTAATCATACTTCCAGGATCAGAACCGTAATTGGGTTCGGTCAAGCCAAAGCAACCCATCCATTCTCCCGAAGCCAGTTTGGGCAAATACTTCAAACGTTGTTCTTCGCTGCCATATTTCCAAATAGGATACATCACCAACGAAGATTGAACTGAAGCCGCAGAACGAACGCCAGAATCACCTCTTTCTATTTCCTGCATAATCAAACCATAAGAAATTTGGTCTAATCCTGCACCACCATATTCCTGAGGAATATAAGGTCCAAAAGCACCAATATCAGCTAATCCTTTGATGATTTGTTTCGGGAATTCTGCTTTTTGAGCATAGTCTTCAATGATGGGTGAAACTTCTCGTTTAACCCATTCGCGTGCGGCATCACGCACCAATTTATGTTCGTCCGTCAATAATTCGTCAAGGTTATAATAATCTGGAGCCTGAAATAAGTCTGGTTTCATAATATTGGAAATTGAGTGTTTAATAAAACTACGTAAAAAAAAGAATAGGATATGACGTTTTTAAGAATGTTTAACGTTTCACTTCTACTGTCCGATTTTCATTTTTAATAGAAACAAAAAATCGCTAATTACTATAAACTTTATTATCTCTTTTTTATCGGGGCAAGTAGCAAATAAAAAATCCAAGCAAACCATGATATAAAAATCACAGCCAATAACCAAGCTATTTTTTCGCTTCCTCTAGTTTTGCTTGAACATAAAATTATCAATATTGGCAAAAACCAGAAAAATGCCACTATGGCTAATACAATTAATACCGAAAAACCAGAATATTCCATATTTGTTATTTTTTGATTTAAAATTATATTACTCTACTTGACAATTATTGAATTGTTGCAGGTTAATTCCAAATTTAAGAAATTATTTATAAATCTAAATCAATTTTAGAATATTACATCTTTAAATAAAAATCCTTTGTCAAAGCAATATATTCGGGAGTATAAATATGTCTTGCCGTTTCGATGATTAATTCATCAACAGGGAAGTTTGTATGTTCGTTTCGGCTAAAAGCCAAAAGACTACGCTTTATTTCCGAAGTTGGCGTTCCTTTTACGCGGGTAATTTTCAGGGGAAACAATTCGTATTCCTTGGTAAGAGTAAGGAAATTTTCTTCTTCTTTGAAAGGGATAATTACGGAGAAGATTCCGTTTTCAGAAAGCAATAAAGCGGCTGCTTCAATCAAGTCCTCAAAAGGCATGGCATCTTGAAAACGCGCCAAATCTCGTTGGTCATTACTGGATTTGTAATCTTCGCTATAAAAAGGAGGATTGGAAACAATTAAATCGTATTCGTCTTCTGGTTCTTCGACAAATTCGTCCAAACCAGCATGAAAACAGAATAAACGGTCATTCCAAGGCGAATTTTCAAAATTATCTGTAGCTTGTTCGTAAGCATCTTCGTCAATTTCTAAAGCATCAATTTGTTCTGCTCCACTTCTTTGTGCCAACATCAAAGCAATGATTCCTGTTCCTGCTCCAATATCTAAAACGCTAAAAGGATTATTTTCAATGGGAGTCCAAGCACCTAATAAAACACCATCGGTGCCTACTTTCATGGCACAACGGTCTTGTTCAAGAGAGAATTTTTTGAATGAAAACATAAAGTAAAATTCCAATTTTTTAAATTCCAAATTCCAACCATAAGGAGTGAAATCCCAAAACTAAAATTCCAAATGCCAACATGAAAAGAAAATTCCAACCTAAGGAGGAAATTTCAAGTTTAAAAGGACTTAAAGTATTTAGTTTTGACGTGCAAAAATAAGATTAAAAAATCAATTTATTGTTTTGAAGTTTTAGTAATTATTACTGATAGAATTTTTCTTAATTCTTCGATTTCGAATAGTAATGATTCTGAAAGTGTTGTGTGGTCAGGATTTAATTCTTGTAATAAACGAAGCCAATATTTAGATTCTTTGGCTTCTTTTCGGGCTATTTTTAAACGGAATGACAAATCTTTTTCCCCTAGTTTTTCATTTGCTTCAATATAATTTGCTCCAACAGAACCTGAAGATCTTACTAGTTGTCTCCCGTCTTCAATATTTGATATAGTTTTCGGAAGCTTTTGAATATAGATTCTACATTCTTTAGCAAACAAAAAAGTTCTTTCTTCTAAATCATATGGTTTTTCCATAATGTTGTTAAATTCCAAAATCGAAGGATACGCTCTTCAAATTTCGTTTAGATTTCAAATTTAGATTAAATATTCGAATTTCCATTCCAAAGTTGGAATTTGGGATTTCCCGTTTGATTGGAATTTGGAATTTTCTTTTTGGAATTTCCCCTTAAAGATACATCTCAATCAAGCCCTCAGGCAAATCCATGATGACTTTTTTGTTTTCTCGATCAATTTTAACCAAGAAATGGTCAATCATTGGAATAAGGATTTCTGCACCGTCTTTAAGGACTTCAAATAACGGTTGAGCAGTAGTATCATTGATGGATTGAATTTCTCCAACAAATCCCAGACGTTTGTCTTCTACTTCAAAACCAATTACTTCATGGAAATAGAATTTGTTACCAGAAAGTTTTGGCAACATTTTTAGAGGAAGGTATAAATCGTTACCCATTAAGGCATCGGCCTCTTCTTCGGTGTTGATATCTTCAAAACGAATACGTAGGAAATCGTTTTTATGTAGTGAGCTACTTTCAATAAAAAAAGGAACCAAGTGTTTGTTGCATTCAACAAACACTGATTCCAAGTTTTCGTATAACTCGGGTTCGTCTGTGTCTAAATAAGCCAAGACTTCACCCTTAAAACTAAATTTTTTAGCGATTTTACCTAAATAGAAACAATCTTCTTTACGCATTTTCGCCTTCTAAATTAAGCTTGAGCTTCTTCGTTGTTTTCTTCAGTAGCAGCTTCTTCAGCAACAACTTCAGTTTCTTCTTCTACAGCAGGAGTTGCAGCAGCAATAGCATCAGCTTCAGCTTGTGCAGCAGCAGCGATACGTTTTGCATTAACTTCTTGTTCTGCTTTTAAAGATTTAGCTCTAGCATCAGCTTGCGCTTTTGTTAAACCGTCTTTTTTAGCATCAACTTTTCCAGCTTTAGCCTCTAACCAATCAGCTAATTTTGCATCCGCTTGCTCTTGAGTCAAAGCACCTTTACGAACTCCTCCATCAAGGTGGTGTTTCAATAAAGCTCCTTTGTAAGAAAGAATTGCTTTAGCAGTATCAGTTGGTTGAGCACCATTGTGCAACCATTTTACAGCGCTATCCAAATTTAATTCGATAGTTGCAGGGTTTGTGTTTGGATTGTAAGTACCGATTTTCTCTAAGTATTTACCATCTCTTTTTGAGCGAGCATCTGCTGCTACAACCCAGTAAAACGGTTTTTGTTTTTTACCGTGTCTTTGTAATCTAATTTTTACTGACATAATCTTTATGATTAAATTTTGAGGTACTCGACCTCGATTAATTAAGGCTGCAAAGATACATTATTTTTTTACATACCCAATATTAATATTAGTATTTTGATATGTAATTATTTAGCTGTTTTTTTGATTCTTTTTTTTCTTGTCAACCAAGTTAATTTAGCATTAATAGTCTATTTTTGTTTGTAAATTTTTTAATTTATGAAAAAGCTTTTTTTGTTTTTAACGCTACTTTTTTCATTGTTTTCCTGTGAAGAAGACGTGAGGTTCAACAATCCTTCTTTTCAAGGAATGAAAGACAATGTTTTTTGGAGAGCGGTTCAAACGACTGCAACGGTTAATTCAGGAGGAATATTGATCATTGAAGCTTACACTTCAACAGAGATTATTACGTTAAAAACAAATTCAGCAGCCACGGGGACTTATTTTATTGGTACCAATCCTTTTAATACGGCAACTTATGTTTATACAGATCCTACAACTAAAGAAAGCGTTAGATTTTCTTCAGGTTTTGGTGTAGGTAATGGCGAAATTGAAATTACCGAATACAATCAAGTAGAAAAGACCATTTCGGGAACTTTTAAATTTAACATAGAAAACACTTTTGACGACCCTTTAGCCGGACCTACTTTGAACTTTCAAAGCGGTGTTTTTTATAAAATTCCCGTTATTATTAATTAGTAACAAATGAATTTGTTTTAGCCGTTTTCTCTTTATTTTGATTTTTTTATTCAACTATTTTATGCTCGCTTCTAAATAAAAATATAAATAAGCTTATTTATAGTGTGTTATAAAAAAATAAGACTACATTTGTGTCATTATTATAAATAAGTATATATGAATATTTTTGTTGGAAGCCTTCCATTTAGTATTGAGGAAGCAGATTTAAGAGAGTCTTTTGAGGCTTACGGAGCAGTTGATTCTGTTAAAATTATTACTGATAAATTTACTGGAAGAAGTAAAGGATTCGGTTTTGTTGAGATGCCAGTTGATGCTGAAGCTCAAAAAGCAATTGATGAATTGAACGGAGCTACTGTTCAAGGACGTGCAATTGTTGTTAATAAATCTGAGCCAAAACCAGAAGGCGAAAGAAGAAGTTTTAACAACAACCGTGGAGGTGATTCTCGCGGAGGTTACGGAAACAGCCGTGGTGGAGATAACCGTGGTGGTGGAAACAGAGGAGGATATTAATATTTTTTCTTTATATAGAAAAAGGGGACAATTTACATTGTCCCCTTTTTTATTTTCCTCACCCTCCGCCCTCTCCAAAGGAGAGGGAACTGAAAGCGAATTTATTTTTAGATATTAGCAGCTAACCAATCTCCTACTTCTTTAGTACCATAAGCTTTTCCTCCATCAGCTAAATCTTCTGTAACAATTCCAGCTTCTAAAGCTTTGTTTACAGCGTCTCTCATTGCTTTTCCTTCTTCCATTAATCCGAAGTTTTCAAACATCATAGCAGCAGATAAAACAGTAGCCATTGGGTTAGCAATATTTAAACCAGTTGCTTGTGGGTATGAACCGTGAATAGGCTCAAACAAGGAAACCTCAGCTCCCATAGATGCAGATGGCATTAATCCCATTGATCCTGAGATTACAGAAGCTTCATCTGTTAAGATATCTCCAAATAAGTTTTCAGTAATTAATACGTCATAAGAATTTGGCCATTGTACCAAACGCATCGCTACAGCATCAACAAATTCGTAACTTACAGTAACTTCTGGATAATCTTTTTCCATTGCCTGAACTGTTTCTCTCCACAAACGAGATGTTTCCATTACGTTAGCTTTATCCACACAACATAATTTTTTAGAACGAGTCATTGCTAATTCAAATCCTTTTTTAGCTAAACGTTGCACTTCAGCTCTTGTGTAAACGCAGTTGTCAAAAGCAGTATCTCCGTTGTCTCTTCTTCCTTTTTCACCAAAGTAAATACCACCAGTTAATTCTCTTAAGAAAACTAAGTCAGTTCCTTCAATTCTTTCTCTTTTTAATGGAGATTTATCTAATAAAGATGGGAATGTAAACGTTGGTCTAACGTTTGCAAACAAACCTAATGCTTTACGCATTTTTAACAAACCTTGCTCTGGTCTTACAGGTGCAGAAGGATCGTTATCATATTTAGGGTGACCAATAGCTCCAAATAAAACTGCATCTGCATTTTTACAAATTTCATGCGTCTCATCAGGATAAGGTTCCCCTACTGCATCAATCGCAGCAGCTCCAGTTAAAGCTGGTTTCCAAGTAATTTCATGTCCAAATTTTTGTGCAATTGCATCTGATACTTTTACTGCTTGATCAATAACTTCTGGTCCGATTCCGTCCCCTGCTAAAAGTGCGATATTTAATTTCATTATTTTATATTTATATTAATTTATTATTTTCTAATTAAACTACGTTGAGCATTTTTTGAGTAGCAATAATTGCTGCTACAGTCTGGTCAGAATCTAAACCTCTAGTTTTGAATTCTTTTCCGTCATTTACCCAGGTAATAATAGTTTCACATAAAGCATCCGAACTACTTCCAGGCGGGATTCTTACTGCGTAATCGGTAAGCTTAGGCAAAGTCATTTTTTTAGTCTTATAAATTTTTGTCAAAGCATTCATAAAAGCATCAAATTGACCGTCGCCCTGAGCGTGTTCCTCAATAATTTGTCCATCAATTTTCAAACAAATAGTGGTTGATGGACGCATTCCTTTGGCATGAGATAACAAATACGATTCTACGGTAATTTTTTCCTCATAAGTATGACTGTCTAAAACATCAGAAATGATATAAGGCAAATCTTCCTTAGTAACGGTTTCTTTTTTGTCTCCCAATTCGATAATTCTTTGGGTAACCAATTTTAAATCTTCCTGATTTAATTGTAAACCTAATTCTTGAAGATTTTTTTCAATATTAGCTTTTCCAGAAGTTTTTCCTAGAGCGTACTTTCTTTTTCTTCCAAAACGCTCCGGAAGTAAATCATTAAAATACAGATTGTTTTTATTGTCTCCATCAGCATGGATTCCAGCTGTTTGAGTAAAAACATTATCACCTACAATTGGTTTATTAGCCGGAATTCTATATCCTGTAAAAGTTTCGACTAATTTACTAACAGAATATAAGGAAGTTTCTTTTACACCAATTTCAATTTCAGGCATAAAATCATTAATTACAGCAATTGTACTGGCTAGAGGTGCATTTCCAGCACGTTCTCCCATTCCGTTTACTGTAACGTGCAGTCCATTAATTCCTGCTTTTAATGCTTCCATGACATTAGCAACGCTTAAATCGTAATCGTTGTGCGCATGGAAATCAAAGTGAATATTCGGGTATTTTTTAGTAATTTCTGAGATAAACTGAAAAGTTTCTGAAGGAATAAGCACTCCTAAAGTATCAGGAAGCAAAATTCTTTTTACGGGTTGCGTACTAATAAAATCTAAATATTGATACACATATTCAGATGAATTACGCATTCCATTACTCCAGTCTTCTAGATAAACATTGGTATCAATTCCGTTTTCATTAGCCAAAGCGATACTTTCGGCAATTTCAGCAAAATGTTGTTCTGGTGCTTTTTTTAGTTGATGCGTCAAATGGTTTAAAGAACCTTTAGTCAAAAGATTTTGAACTTTTGCACCTGATTTTTTCATCCATTCGATGGAAAGTCCTTTATCTACAAAAGTTAGTACTTCAATTTTATTAGCATATCCTTTGGTTTCTGCCCAAGTCATAATTCCTTTTACACCTTCAAATTCTCCTTCGCTTACGCGAGCCGAAGCTATTTCGATACGATCTACATGCAACTCTTCTAACAATAATTGGGCAATGGTTAGTTTTTCTGCAGCAGAAAATGATACTCCTGAGGTTTGTTCACCATCACGAAGTGTCGTGTCCATTATTTCAATTTTTCTTTTTCCCATTATAAATTTGATGCTAAAAAAAGTTCTGATTTCATGATTTTGAAACCATTATATTGTGTAATTTATAAACGCTAAAAGCAGCTGCTAAAGAATTCCGTAAGAATTATGTTTAGCAGCTGCATTTATATATGATAATTTTATTTAGTAAGGAAGCTTCTCAGCAAAACTTACAATTTCTTCTTTGATGTTTTGCAAATAGTCGATATCATCAAAACCATTAATCATATTGTTCTTTTTGTATCCGTTGATATCAAAAGATTCTTTTTCACCTGTAGCTTTCAATGTAATTGTTTGCTCTGGTAAATTGATTTCTAATTCTGTTTTAGGATTCGCTTCGATTGCAGCAAATATCTTATCTGAAAACTCAGCAGAAACCTGTACCGGTAAAACTCCAATATTCAAACAGTTTCCTTTGAAGATATCTGCAAAGAAAGAAGAAACTACAGCACGGAATCCGTAATCGTAAACTGCCCAAGCAGCGTGCTCACGAGAAGAACCAGAACCAAAGTTTTTCCCACCTACAAGGATTTTTCCGCTGTAAGTTGGGTTGTTTAATACGAAATCCGCTTTTGGAGTATCATCTCCATTGTATCTCCAGTCTCTAAAAAGGTTATCTCCAAAACCTTCACGTTTTGTAGCTTTCAAGAAACGAGCTGGGATAATTTGATCAGTATCTACGTTTTCTATCGGTAGTGGCACTGCACTACTGGTAAGTATATTAAATTTATCGTATGCCATTTGATTTTTGATTTTTGATTAACGATTTCTGATTTTAGATTTTCCTTTGAGGGAAACAAATCATAAATGGTTAAAATCTTTTTTTATTTTTTAATTCTTTTTTGAAATTGTTATTGAAATTGACATTCAACTACAACAAATCTCTTGGATCAGTTAATTTTCCAGTAACCGCTGCTGCTGCTGCCATAATTGGAGAAGCTAACAATGTTCTTGAACCTGGACCTTGACGACCTTCGAAGTTTCTGTTAGAAGTACTTACTGCATATTTTCCAGCAGGAACTTTGTCATCGTTCATAGCCAAACATGCTGAACAACCTGGCTGACGCAATACAAAACCAGCTTCAGTAAGAATATCTAATAAACCTTCTTCTTTGATTTGTGCTTCTACAACGTGAGAACCTGGAACTAACCAAGCAGTTACGTTATCTGCTTTTTTACGACCTTTTACGATTTCTGTAAAAGCTCTAAAATCTTCTATACGACCATTAGTACAACTTCCTAAGAAAACATAATCAATTGGCTTACCAATCATTACATCATCTTCTTCAAAGCCCATGTAAGCTAATGATTTTTTATAAGTTTCTTCACCACCTTCAACTTGGTTAGCTGCTGGGATATGTTTAGAAATACCAATTCCCATACCTGGATTAGTACCATAAGTAATCATTGGTTCAATATCTTCGGCATTGATGTTTAATTCAGCATCAAATTTAGCACCTTCGTCTGTTTTTAAAGTTTTCCAGTATGCTACTGCTTTTGTCCAAGCTTCTCCTTTTGGAGCATGTAATCTACCTTCTAAATAATCAAATGTTTTTTGATCCGGAGCAATCATACCTCCACGAGCACCCATTTCGATACTTAAGTTACAAACAGTCATACGACCTTCCATTGTCATTTCTTCGAAAACATTCCCTGCGTACTCAGCAAAATAACCTGTTCCTCCAGAAGTAGTTAATTGAGCAATAATATAAAGCGCAACATCTTTTGGTCCAACACCTTTACTTAATTTTCCGTTTACGTTAATACGCATTTTTTTAGGCTTCGGCTGCATGATACATTGAGTAGAAAGAACCATTTCTACTTCAGAAGTACCAATTCCGAAAGCAATAGCACCAAAAGCACCATGAGTAGAAGTATGTGAATCTCCACATACAATTGTAGCACCTGGCAAAGTAATTCCGTTTTCAGGTCCTACTACGTGTACAATTCCATTTTTTTGATGACCTAATCCCCAGTGAGAAATCCCGTATTCTGCTGAGTTATCTTCTAACGCTTGTAATTGATTAGCAGATAATGCGTCTTCAACAGGCAAGTGTTGGTTAATAGTAGGTGTATTGTGATCGGCAGTTGCGAATGTACGTTCAGGATATAATACTGATACGCCTCTTGATTTCAAACCCAAGAAAGCTACTGGACTTGTAACTTCATGAATAAAATGACGATCAATAAAAAACACATCTGGTCCGTCTTCAATTTTACGCACAACATGCGAATCCCATACTTTGTCAAATAATGTCTTGCTCATTTTTTAATTTTTTTTAGTGTATTTCTGTGTTTTGTACTACCCTGTTTTTTAACAAAGTGATAACAAGGACGCAAAAGTATAAAAATGAAATCATGTATTCAATTAATATTATCGATTATATACGATACCCAAACTATATTAATTGGATTGTCAGCTTTTGTTTTGCTTGCTTGTGTTTTAGAGAGTTAGTTTTTTTATTTTAATTTATATTCATAAAGTTATTTTTGTAACAACACAAAAACTGTTTTGTATTTTATGAATTTTCACGAGTTTTGAGTGAATTACGCTATTTTGTTTAACAAATCGTTAAATGTGTGGTTAAAAACAAAAAAATCAATAAGGTTTTATTATAGAAGCCCTTTCTAAAAGTATTTTTTATTTTCAAAAAAAACAAGATGTATTTGCTTTTCACAAGGAGATTATTTTGATATAATATTACGACAACCAAAAAATAAGAAAGTTCAATTGAACGGCTATTTTTTAATGTGTTTTCTAAAAAAAATAGCTAATTAATAGGTTTATCTTCCTAACTCAATGAGTGTTCCATGACTCCAAGAACATTCAGATTAAACTTCATTTTGCTTTCATTTGTTTTAGAAGTGGCATATCTTTGTACTTTAAATAGTTTCATTTTTATCGCCCCAGATTATAAATTAACTTTATAAACAACATTGTTGCTTTCTATAATTTTACAGTAGCAACCTTAAAAATTAATAATTTTCAAAGAGTACTTTATTATACACTTTGAAATACTTCCAGATAATCATGAAAAACTATATCCTCATAGTACTAATAACCTTAAGCACTCTATATCCTTACTATGGGCACGCTCAAGCGAACAAAAACTATAGCACTATAGAAACTAAGAATGTTTTATACTATAAGGTAGAAGAAATTGTCAAGATGACTTTTGGAGGAACTACTACCCGCTACACAGTCTCAAACTTAAATCTTATTAGCAAAGTGAATTTAGGACCTGATAATATTAGAATTATTACTCCTATTTATAAGGATAAAAATTATAAAACAAAAAGTTACTACGTAGAAACCCAAAACTTAAAAAAAGATTCAGAAAAAAATCAAGACCCAACAAATCTTGTAGAAATTAAAATAGAAAATTCTAACATCGTGATTCCTGATAATCCAAAAATGGAAAAAGTTGCATTAGCTATAGCCATAGACAATTTAACCTCACAAAAAAAGGAAGAGAATTACAAAACCAAGAGCTATATTCCCGAAACCAATAGTATAAATAAAACTGCAGTAAGAAATAAAAAACCCGCTAATCTTGTTGAAATAAAAAGCAAAAACGATAATACTAGGGTTTCTAAAAGCCCTAAAAAAGACAGTTTTTTATTAGCTATAAATAATTTAAACAAACAAGAAAAAACTATTAATTACCCTAATAAAGACAACATTTCAAGAATTGATAACTTAGATATAAAATCTGAAAAAGCGCCAAAACTAAAAACTCTTGTTGCAGCAAAAACCGAAAATAAAAACATCAAAATTGCCGAAAATCCAAAAACCAAAAAAACTCCATTAGCGCTACCAACTAATAATCCAATAAAGGAAGGACCAGCTGTTGTAATTACAATGGAACCAATAAAAGAAAAACCAAATTACATATCCATAAATGTTACTGATGTTTACGAACGAGTAGCTCAAAAAGGATACAAATCTGTATATATGTTTAAAGAAATGGCAAATCAGTATTTCTTTAAAAATCAGATGGAAAAAGCCGTAAAATGGTACGAAGAACTCTTTGCAATGAATAGTGAATTGGATCCTATTTATTATTATCGTTTTGGCGAAGCACTAAAAAAGACAGGAAACATACAAAAAGGCAACGCCATGATAGAAAAATTCAACAAATTAGTTGAGTAACTTTCTGTTGTTATTAAAAACGTACACAAAAAAACATAAAGCTGTTTTTTTCTTTCTTTTTTAATCTCCATAAAAGAGTTTTTTTGTTCATAACTTCCCTTTATTTTACTCTAAAAAATAGCTAAATTTGGAATTCAGATTTTTTGATTTCACAAAATTTCAATTCCTTCATTTACAGCTATGTACTTAATATTCGATACCGAAACAACTGGATTGCCAAAAAATTGGAATGCTCCAATAACTGATTCTGATAACTGGCCGCGATGTATCCAAATCGCCTGGCAGTTGCATGATGATATGGGAAATCTCATCGAGCATCAGGATTATTTGGTACAACCCGATGGATTTAATATTCCGTATGATGCCGAGCGTATTCACGGAATTTCAACCGAATTAGCACAAGCCGAAGGAATCCCTTTGAGTGAAGTTTTAGAAAAATTCAATATTGCATTAGGCAAAGCCAAATTTATTGTGGGTCAAAACTTAGGTTTTGATGTCAACATTATGGGCTCCGAATTGTATCGAATGGGAGTTGACTCGCCAATGGCTTCGATGCCAGTTTTAGATACCTGTACTGAAGTTACCGCTTCATTATTAAAATTACCCGGTGGTCGTGGTGGGAAATTCAAGCTACCTACGTTAACTGAATTACACGAATATTTATTCAATGTTCCATTTGCAGAAGCGCACAATGCAACTGCCGATGTGGAGGCAACTACACGTTGTTTTCTGGAATTAATCAGAAAAGAAGTTTTTACCAAAGAAGAACTGGATGTTCCTGCTTCTTATTTTCAAGATTTTCAAAACAAAAATCCGAGAGAAATTCAGCTTATCGGATTAAAACATATCAATTTAAAAGCGGCTTCGGATAAAATCCGTCAGCAACTTCAAAAAACGGAGCCAAACGTTTCACAAACTACGATTTCAGCTGCCGATAAAGAAGATTTTTCGGCGGCGAAGTTTGCGCATTTACACAATCATACGCAATTTTCGGTTTTACAATCCACCATTGGAATTGGACCACTTGTTGCAACTACCGCTAAAAATAAATTTCCAGCAGTTGCAATGACTGACACCGGAAATATGATGGGAGCATTTCATTTTGTGAGCGCAGTAATGAATCACAACAAAGGGGCTTCTGCTAAAAACAAAGCCTTAGTGGAAAGTGGCGAAGAACCAACAGAAACTGAAATAAAACCCATTGTAGGTTGCGAGTTTAACATTTGCGAAAACCATTTGGATAAAACCAAAAAAGACAATGGCTACCAAGTCGTTTTATTGGCAAAAAACAAAAATGGTTATCATAATTTGGCCAAAATGGCTTCGATTGCTTATGTGAGTGGTTTTTATTATGTGCCCAGAATTGACAAAAACATCGTCGAAAAATACAAAGAAGACATCATGGTTCTGTCCGGGAATTTATACGGAGAAATTCCGAGTAAAATCCTAAATGTTGGTGAGAACCAAGCGGAAGAAGCCTTGATTTGGTGGAAAGAACAATTTCAAGATGATTTTTATCTCGAAATCATGCGCCACAATCAGGAAGACGAAAACAGGGTAAACAAAACCCTGATTGAGTTTGCACAAAAACATCAGGTTAAATTAATTGCAACTAACAATACGTATTACGTAAACAAGGAAGATGCGAATGCGCATGATATTTTATTGTGTGTAAAAGACGGCGAAAAACAAGCAACGCCTATTGGGCGGGGTCGCGGCTACCGCTACGGATTGCCTAATCAGGAATATTATTACAAGTCGGAAGAAGAGATGAAAAAACTCTTTTCTGATTTACCCGAAGCCATTATCAATATTCAGGAAATTATAGATAAGGTCGAAATTTACTCGCTTTACCGAGACGTTTTACTTCCAAAATATGATATTCCAGAAGAATTTGTTGTTGCCGAAGATGCCGCCGATGGAGGCGTTCGAGGTGAAAATGCTTATTTGAGGCACTTAACTATGGTAGGTGCAGCTAAAAGATATGGCGAAATTACAGCATCCATTCAGGAACGTTTGGATTTTGAATTATTGACGATTTCCAATTCCGGTTATCCAGGTTATTTCCTGATTGTACAGGATTTCATTGCCGAAGCCCGAAAAATGGATGTTTCAGTTGGACCGGGTCGTGGTTCAGCAGCGGGTTCTGCGGTTGCTTATTGTCTCGGAATTACAAATATTGATCCTATTAAATACGATTTACTTTTTGAGCGTTTCCTGAATCCTGATCGTGTGTCCATGCCCGATATTGATATCGATTTTGACGATGAAGGTCGTGGTCGAGTGATGGATTATGTAATCAAAAAATACGGAGCCAATCAGGTGGCGCAAATTATCACCTATGGTAAAATGGCAACCAAATCGGCGATTCGTGATACAGCACGTGTACTGGATTTGCCACTTTTTGAAGCCGATAGAATTGCGAAATTGATTCCGGCAATGATGCCTGGTAAATGGAACTTGGCGCGTTTCCTTTCAGAATCAGAAGATGAGGTTAAAAAAGCATTAAAAGGTCCTGATGAATTTGAACTTGTAAAACAATTAATCGCCATTGCCAATGAAAGTGATTTGGCTGGAGAAACTATTCAGCAGGCAAAAATTCTGGAAGGTTCGATGCGAAACACAGGAATTCACGCCTGTGGAGTAATCATTACGCCTTCGGATATTACCAATTATGTTCCGGTAACTACCGCCAAAGATTCTGATTTATATGTGACTCAGTTTGACAACTCCGTTGCCGAAAGTGCCGGATTGCTTAAAATGGATTTCTTGGGTCTAAAGACCCTTACTTTGATAAAAGACACTGTTAAGTTAGTCAAATACCGTAACAACATTGACCTCGATCCGGATACTTTCCCAATTGATGATGTTAAGACCTATGAACTGTTCCAACGTGGAGAAACAGTAGGGATATTCCAATATGAGTCGCCCGGAATGCAAAAATACATGAAGGATCTGAAGCCAACGGTTTTTGGAGATTTAATTGCCATGAATGCCTTGTACCGTCCGGGACCTTTGGAATACATTCCTTCTTTCGTTCGAAGAAAAAACGGCGAAGAGGAAATCAAATACGACTTAGACGCTTGTGAAGAATATTTAGGAGAAACTTACGGAATTACGGTTTACCAAGAGCAGGTAATGCTTTTGTCCCAATCGTTAGCCGGATTTACTAAAGGTGAAGCCGACGTTTTACGTAAGGCGATGGGTAAGAAACAAAAGGACGTACTGGATAAAATGAAACCTAAATTTGTCGAACAAGCTTCGGCAAAAGGACATGATGCAAAAATTCTGGAGAAAATCTGGAAAGACTGGGAAGCCTTTGCAAGTTATGCCTTTAACAAATCACACTCTACATGCTACGCCTGGATTGCCTACCAAACTGCTTATTTGAAAGCCCATTATCCAGCAGAATATATGGCAGCGGTACTTTCGAATAACATGAACGATATCAAGCAAGTTTCGTTCTTTATGGAAGAATGCAAACGAATGGGATTACAGGTTTTAGGACCTTGTGTAAATGAATCTTTTTACAAATTTACGGTAAACGATGAGTATGCGGTACGTTTTGGAATGGGCGCCATTAAAGGTGTAGGTTCTGGAGCGGTGGCAACCATTGTTGAAAATAGAAAAAACGGAAAATACAAATCGATTTTTGATTTGGCTAAGCGAATTGACTTGCGAGCAGCCAACAAAAAAGCAATTGAAAACCTAGCTTTGGCTGGTGGTTTTGATGCTTTTGAAGGAACAACAAGAGCACAATATTTTCATGATGAAGGCGATGGAATTACTTTTTATGAAAAAGCCATTCGTTATGGTTCGAAATTCCAGGAAAATGAAAATTCCTCTCAGGTGAGTTTGTTTGGCGAAGCCAGCGAAGTGCAAATTGCCGAGCCTGTCGTTCCGCCTTGTGAAGACTGGAGTACGATGGAAAAGTTAGCCAAAGAAAAAGAAGTGGTTGGAATTTATATTTCGGGTCATCCGCTGGATGATTTTAGATTTGAAATGAAATATTTCTGTAATGCGAAGCTGGAAGCGCTAAAAACCTTAGAAGCTTATGTGGGCAAAACATTGACTTTTGGCGGAATTATCAATAACGTACAACATCGTGTGGCTAAGAATGGTAAAGGATGGGCAATGTTTTCGCTTGAAGGTTATGATGAAAGTTTTGAGTTTCGAATTTTTGGAGAAGAATATCTAAAATTCCGTCATTTCCTGATACAAAACAATTTTACTTTTATGAAAATAACCGTAAAAGAAGGCTGGATGAATCAGGATACTGGAAAAAAAGGAGATCCGAGAATGCAATTTATAGAACTGAAACAATTGCAGGATGTTTTAGAAGCAATGGCAAAAAGACTGATTGTATTGTTGAACATAAAAGATTTACAGCCAGAATTTATTCATAAGCTGAGCCATCTTTTTAACGAAAATAAAGGAGATAATCAAGTAACTTTTGAAGTGATGGAAATAGAAAAAATCAAGAAACTAATAGAAACAACCGCTGTTCTTGAAGAAAATGAAGAAGTAGTTTTTGAAGATGAAAATGAAGATCTGGAAGCTTCGGAAATATCAGAAAACAAAGCGGTTCAGGTTACTGAGGTAGAAGAAGTAAAAGTGGTAACTAAACTGAGTATGGCAAGCAGAAGGTTAAAAATTAAGATTTCGAATGAATTACTACAGGAATTAGAGAAAATGCAAGTGAATTTTAAGTTGAATTAATTATAACTCTTTAATAAAAAAATTACAATAATATTTATGATTATGGATGTAAAAAAGGCACAAGAAAAGATAATATCTTCAATTAAAGAAGAATTATCATTGAAAGACATACTTCAAAAACCTTCTTCGTATAGACATTCTGTATGGTTTATCCCGAGTAAAGCTCGTTTTTTATATGATGATACTTTTAGGAAATATGAGATAATCGAACCGCTTATTGAATCGGGGGAATTAATTTTCAAAGGAATTGAAAATCATCAAGGAGAGAAAATGTTAAGATACACACTTGCTTTGGATGGCAGAAAGGTTCCTTTAAAACTTAATTCTATGGAATGATTTGTTTAAATTTAACTATTAAACCACTAGCCCTGATGGAAGCGGCATCCTTTTATCCTGTACTTGTTTCAGGATCCTGAAACAAGTACAGGATAAAAGATATAGCGGACAGCAGGAATAGCTACTGATAATAATTAACAATACATTAATAGCCAAAACTAATTTTAGAATGGTGTTTTGTTGGTTTTTAATTTCTAAATTTGCATAGTGTTTAAGGAATTAAAGACTCTAAATTTATAAACTTTAAATAAAAAAGATATGGCATTAGCAATAACAGACGCTACTTTTGAAGAAATAGTATTGAAATCAGACAAACCAGTAATGGTAGATTTTTGGGCAGCTTGGTGTGGACCATGTAGAATGGTTGGACCAATCATTGACGAATTGAGTACAGAATACGACGGAAAAGTTGTTGTAGGAAAAGTTGATGTGGATGCAAACCAGGAATTTGCTGCAAAATACGGAGTGAGAAACATACCTACAGTATTGGTTTTTCATAACGGAGAAGTCGTAGGAAAACAAGTAGGAGTTGCTCCGAAACAAACTTACGCAGATAGTTTAGACGCTTTGTTGTAATCGTAAGATTATGATTTATATGAGAAAAAGGTTTGACGAAAGTCAAGCCTTTTTTTTGTGGTTTAAACCAAATTTATTTCGGTTTCTCGATTTAGATTCTGCAATCTTTTAATACATTTGAGAGATGAAGATAGAATCGCAAATAGACAAGATATCGAGTTTTCAACATCTGGAATTGTTGGCTAACCAAGTTGTTGAAGGCTTTATTTCGGGCATGCACAAAAGTCCGTTTCACGGATTTTCGGCAGAATTTGCCGAACATAAAGTGTATAATGTAGGCGAAAGCACCAAGCACATCGACTGGAAACTCTTTGCCAAAACGGATCGGTTGTATACCAAACAATTTGAGGAAGAAACCAATCTGCGTTGTCATATTATTATTGATAATTCTTCGTCAATGCATTTTCCTAAACTAAAAGGAAATCAAAATTTCTACGAAAACAAGATAGGATTCTCGGTTCTAGCTTCGGCTGTTTTAATGAATCTTTTAAAGAAGCAAAGAGATGCTGTGGGACTAAGTGTGTTTTCGGACACTTATGAATACTACGCTCCCGAAAAAGGCAGTGACAGACATCACAGAATGGTATTAAATACTCTTGAAAATCTATTAAAAGAACCTGTAGTTAAGAAAAGCACCGATACTATTACTTTTTTACATCAAATAGCCGAGAAAATTCACCGTCGTTCGATGATTATTTTGTTTACCGATATGTTTCAAACTGGAGATGAAGAACAATTATTGAACGCCTTGCAACATCTAAAACACAACAAACACAAAGTAGTTTTATTTCATGTTTTTGATGGAAAAACCGAATTCAATTTTGATTTTGACAATGCACCCCGAAAATTTATTGACATAGAAACCGCGGAAGAAATCTCAGTTTTTGCCGAGAATGTAAAGGAAGAATATGAAAAACAAGTAGCAATATACTTTAAAAAACTGGCTTTAAGTTGTGCTCAAAATAAAATCAAGTATGTTCCTGTAAACGTAAGAGAAGATTTTGGAAAAATCATCCTCACCTATTTAACTGAAAAACAAAACTTTGGATAATACATCAAAAAAAATATTGTTATTTTTAGCAAAAACACTTGTGTAAACAGAAATCTATTGTATCTTTGCCACCGCAATAAAGCAGAGGTTTGGTAGTTCAGTTGGTTAGAATACATGCCTGTCACGCATGGGGTCGCGGGTTCGAGTCCCGTCCAGACCGCTAATATTGGGAAAGCCTTTCGTAACAGAAAGGCTTTTTTTTCCACTATACGGTATCTAAAGCTAGTTGTGTTGTTAGATCAGCCTAGTTAGCTGATCTCGGTTTAGTAGTTAGACCAATGAAAAGCTTTTCACTTAAATGTGAATGGCTTTTTTGATTTAAAGACGTTTTATTATAAAAATACTTTTTTAAATTCTTCTTGTTAAAAAAAAATCACATTGACCATTTTGTAGTTCACAATAAAGCAGAAGTTCGACAGCTTCATTTCTTAGAATAAATACCTGTTATCTCGTCTTTGGAACGAGACGGATTCGAGTCACATTTTAATTCAATTTTCATAGAAGTAAACTTTAAACTAAATACTTTTTATTTGCACTTGTTTTTAAAGAAAATTATATCGTATATTTGCACTCGCAATAAAGCAGAGGTTTGGTAGTTCAGTTGGTTAGAATACATGCCTGTCACGCATGGGGTCGCGGGTTCGAGTCCCGTCCAGACCGCAAATTTGCAAGAAGCCTTTCTTAACGGAAAGGCTTTTTTATTTTAAACGATTTCCAATTCAATTAGCTGGATTATACCCCCTATAATCTCATCTTTGAAACAAGACCGGATTCAAGTCCTCTCGTTTTAAGAACGAGACAAATTTGCAAGAAGCCTTTCTTAACTGAAAGGCTTTTTTTTTATTATATTGCATTATGTTTTATGTTTATATTTTATACTCCGCAAGTCTTGATGTTTATTACAAAGGCTTTACTTCCAATGTTGAAGGAAGACTAGAATCGCATTTGCTAGGCAAAAGTGAGTTTACATCTAGAGCTATAGATTGGAAATTAGTCTATACAAAAGAGTTTGAAACTAAACAATCCGCTTTAATTGAAGAAAAGCGACTAAAAAAATTAAATAGAACATCAATCCAAAAATTAATACAAGCTTAGAATACACCCCTGTCATCTCGTCTTTCGGACGAGACGGGTTCGAGTCCTCTCGTTTCAAAAACGAGACAAATTTGCAAGAAGCCTTTCTTAACGGAAAGGCTTTTTTATTTTAAACAATTTCTAATCAATTAACTGAAATTATAAAATCACGGATCAATACTAAAAGTTGTGGAGTTAGAAAAAAATTACCGCAGAGAGCGCTAAGTTTTTTACCCTTAGTTTTTATAAAAAGACAAAGTTCGCAAAGCTTTCTATTGACTTAGCTTTGCGAACTTTGTGCTTTTAGGAGCATTCTTAAATGAAAACCTTTGCGCTCTCTGCGGTAAAAAAAAACAATTAGAGAGTGTGTTTTTAGGGATCAGGTTCAAAAGTTTTTATGATAAATTTATTCTAATCAAAACAGAAGTGCTCTGTATTCCCAAACAATGGAAATAAATATTCCAAAGTAAATCACACAAAGCATAAATTGAATAAAACTAGAAGCTAAAATCCCTAAAACCGATCCAGTAGCCGCTTTTAATGCTTGCTCAACATTTTTAGTATCGAAAAACAATTCACCAACTAATGCACCTACAAACGGACCAATTATAAAACCGAAAGGAATTGGAGCTAATAAGCCAATAACAAGTCCAATATTTGTTCCCCAAATCCCAGCTTTACTGCCACCAAATCGCTGAGTTCCTTTGGCTGGCAAAATATAATTGGCAATAGAAAAAACAATAACCACTAACAATGTTATTCCTAAAAGCCAATAATTGACCGGAATTACACTTGTAAAATAAAGCATAACTATCCCTAACCAGCACAAACTAATACCAGGCAACACTGGTAAAAAACTACCTAGAATTCCAATAAACATACACGCTAAACCAAGTACCAGAAGTAGAATATCCATAAATTAATTTTTATTAATTTTGAAAAAATAATTTACAGAAAGTTAGGAAGATTATTTATTTTCCAAAGCATCTCAAAAAAATAATTGTATTTTTATAAAATATTGGTCGAATTCAAAAACAGAACCTTGAAGCACTATTACTTTTTATTACTTTTCATTCTATTCACTTCCTGTCAATACTTCGAAAAACAAGTGCCGTCAGAGAAAGAATTATTGCAAAAGGAATTGAAAGCCATTAACTGGAAAGAGGTCGACGAATATCCTTCGTTTGTAGATTGCGACAAATTAGACGATAAAACAGAGCGTCAACAATGTTTTTTCAACCTTTTAACCCAGCTTATACAGGAAAAATTACAAGTAGATACTCTTTCTGTTTTATATCCGGAACTTGATACAATCGAGGTAAAAGTAACAGTTTTTCCAAATTCAAAAATGAAATTTGAACCGCAGTTTCCCAAAGATTCTGTTGCTTATGACACAATTAAAATAGACAGTATCCTACACGCAAGATTAGTTGATTTCCCAAAAGTAAATCCAGCTCTCAAACAAGGGATTCCTGTAAAAACACAATTTATATTGCCTGTAATTATAAAAATAGAGTAAATGCCTTTTACTTTATCACATCCAGCAATCATTCTGCCTTTCTTAAAAAACAAAAATGTATCGGCAACTGCTTTAATCGTTGGAGCAATGTCTCCAGATTTAGAGTATTTTTTTCGAATGAAAATTCAAAGTGAAATTGGTCATACTTTTTTAGGAATATTTTTGATTGATTTTCCGTTAGGACTTATAACAATAATATTATTTCATGAAATTATAAAAAAGCCTTTAATAGAAAATGCTCCTTATTTTTTCCAAAAAAGACTGAATGATTTAAAAGAATTAAATTGGATTGAATATTTGAAAAACAACATCTTCACTGTATTAATTTCATTCTTTATAGGTACAATTTCTCATATATTTTGGGATTCAATGACACACTGGAATGGTTATTTGGTAGAAAATATTTCTCTTTTAAACATAAAAATATACAACATTCCATTATACAAAATAGGACAACATTTGAGCTCAGTAATTGGCATGTGCTTCATTTTTATTTATTTCTACAAAATGCCTTTCAATGAAGTGAGCGTAAAGAAAATCAATCCCAATTATTGGTATTTGGTATTAGTATTTTCAACAATAGTTATTTTAATGCGCTTCTATTTTGGAACTGAATTCAACAAAATAGGAAACATAATTGTAAGCACTATTTCATCAATAATAATAGCAGCTACATTAGCGGGTTTAATTTTTAGAAATCAAAAAAAGATTTAAAATTGCCTCCCCTTCCATTCGTATTTTCCAAACAACGAATACAAAGCCACACTTACACTAAAAAAAGGATACAATAAGCTACTAAAAACCAAATAGCGTATTTTGTTTTTTGTTAAAAATCGATTAGTCTTATAAATCAAAATGCTATCAATAATAAATTTTATCAACAACAAAATACATAATAGAAAAAAGTTTTCTTTCCCAAACAATAAACCACAAACTACAAACCACAAACTAATATTCCCCGCAAAAACTAGCAATCCTAATAATTTTCCAAAATTACTTTGATAAGAACCCGTTTTTGATGCCCAACGTACTCTTTGGTAAAATAAGGATTTCCAACTATCTAAAGGTTTTGTGGTAACAATAGTATTTCTAGATTTTAAATAATGTACCCTTTCGGTCCCGAAACTTCGGGATTGAATGGCTTTTTGCAACAAAAAAACATCATCACCGCTGGCAATAGTATCATTTCCTTCAAAACCATTGAGAGCTTCAAATAATGATTTAGTGTAAGCGAAATTCGCACCATTACACATAAAAGCCTTTTGGAGTCCAAAACTCCCAATAGTTGCTCCTTGCAAACTTGCCAAATCCAATTGTTGAAAATGATGTAAAAAGGAATTGTTACAATTATAAGTCACCGCTCCAGCAATCATAGCAACTTGATGCGTTTGAATGTAATTATCTAAACTTAAAAGCCAATTCTCAGGAACTACGCAATCAGCATCAGTAGTAATAATCCAATTCGTTTTCACGAAAGGAATAGCGGTTGTAATAGCATCTTTTTTTGGTGAATTTGAAATTCTAATATTATCAATTACTGATATTTGGAATTTAGAATTTATGTTTTGGAATTTATCTGTTGATTCATCATCCACTAAAATCACTTCAAACAAATCCATTGGATAGTTTATTTTCGAAATACTTTCTAAAAGCACTGGTAAATTCTCGGCTTCATTTCGAAAAGGAACTACAATTGTAAACGTAGTTTTTGGCTTTAAGCCAATAGCATCATAGCTTTTTACTTTTGTAAAACCATAAATTAAAAACAAAATAGCTACAAAATAAATGGACAATATGAAGACTAAAAAAAGCATTATGCGATGTTTTTAGTCTTGAAATTCAATACATAATAGCTACCGATAACCACTGGAATTACCACATTAAGAAACCACATCAAAGTGGAGATAAAAACGACAATCCATTCGTTGACACCTAAAATCCCAAAGAAATAAATAGCAACACTGCCTTTTACAGCAAAATCCAAAAACTGAAAAGTAGGCAACGAAGACGCCAAAAAGTAAACGCTAGCTATGGTTGCAATGAGAATCAAGTATGGTAAATGCACATCAAAAGCCAAAAACAAAAAATAATATTGATGCGAAAAAACCAAATAACGAGAAATTCCAAGCAAGATATTTCGTTGGTGAATACGCTTTGGAATTTCATTAATCTTATGAATCAATTTTTCTATTGAATAACCTTTTATATTTATTTTTTTCGAAAAGAACAAAATTCCAAAAAGCAAAAAACAAATTCCAAGCAGCATCAGAACTGCGTTTGGAGTAATCACATCATAAAGTGTGTTGAAATACAACAACCCAAATATTCCAAAAACAACCGTTAAAACCATTTGGATTCCGTTGCAAATCAGGTTCAAAAAAACTACTTTTTTAGCTTCTGATTTATTGAAAAACAGCGCTTTTCCAGCATATTCGCCTACACCATTTGGCGTAAACAATCCTGCAGTTAAAGCGGCAAGTACCTGTTTAGTCGATTCGGCAACTGAGATTTTGCGAATGTATTGCGCTAGATTTTGCCATTTCAAAATTTCGAAATAACGGTTTAAAACACTCAGCAACAAAATAAAACTAATCCCTAAAACCGACTGATTTTTCTGGAACAAAACAATGAATTTTTGCCAATCCAGTTGATCGTTATTCGCTAGCTGATTGTAAATAAAATAAAAGGCGCCAGCTACAATCAAAATTTTGATTAGAAGTACAAGGAATTGCTTAGTTTTGTGAGGAATTGAAATCATAACGAAGAACTATTGCGCAAAGAAACGCAAAGACTCACAGAGTTTCGCTAAGAATTTTAATTTTTTACAATAACAAAAAAACTTCGTGCATCTCTGTGCCAACTTCGTGCAGCTTAGCGAGACAAAACAATGACAAAAGAACGCATCATATTAGGTATTGACCCAGGAACAACCATAATGGGTTTTGGTTTGATACGTGTTATCAATAAAAAAATGGAATTTGTTCAGCTTAACGAATTGCAATTGTCTAAATACGATAATCACTACCAAAAACTAAGACTCATTTTTGAGCGTACCATTGAATTAATTGATACTCATCATCCAGACGAAATTGCCATTGAAGCTCCTTTTTTTGGTAAAAATGTTCAATCGATGCTAAAGCTAGGTCGTGCACAAGGTGTGGCTATGGCAGCCGGGCTTTCCAGAGATATCCCGATTACAGAATATGAACCTAAGAAAATAAAAATGGCGATTACCGGAAACGGAAACGCCAGTAAAGAACAGGTTGCTAAAATGTTGCAACAGCTTTTAGGACTGAAAGAACTTCCTAAAAATCTCGATTCCACCGATGGTTTGGCTGCTGCAGTTTGTCATTTTTTCAACTCAGGAAAAGTGGTAGCGGGCAAAAATTATTCAGGTTGGGATGCTTTTGTGAAACAGAATGAAGAAAGAGTTAAGAAGTAATGTCAGGAATCTACATCCACATACCATTCTGTAAACAAGCGTGTAATTACTGCGACTTTCATTTTTCGACTTCGATGAAAAAGAAGGATGAAATGGTTTTGGCTTTGATTAAAGAAATTTCTCTTCGAAAAAATGAGTTTGAGCTTCTCGACTCCGCTCGAAGTGACAACCAAATTGAGACCATTTATTTTGGAGGAGGAACACCAAGTAGATTGCAAATTGCAGATTTGAGATTGCAGATTGATACGATTTATAACAATTATAAAGTAATCGAAAAGCCTGAAATTACTTTAGAAGCCAATCCTGATGATTTGTCGGAAGACTATTTGATTGAACTTTCAAAAATAGGAATCAACCGTCTATCTATCGGAATACAATCTTTTTTTGAAGATGATTTAAAGTTGATGAATCGTGCGCATAATTCTGCGGAAGCCAAAAAATGTTTGGAAATTGCCACAAAATATTTTGATAACATTTCGTTGGATTTGATCTATGGAGTTCCGGGAATGAGTGACCAAAAATGGAAACAAAATATTGAAACCGCTTTGAGTTTTGGAATCCCGCATATTTCGAGTTATGCTTTGACGGTAGAACCTAAAACAGCTTTGAATAAATTGATTCAAACAGGAAAAATTGCAGAACCAAAAGACGAAGTAGCTTCAGCACATTTTATGATTCTGGTCAAAACACTAGAAGCCAACGGATTTGTTCATTATGAATTATCGAATTTTGGCAAACCTGATTATTTTTCTAAAAACAATTCGGCTTATTGGCTGGGTAAAAAATACATTGGAATTGGTCCTTCAGCACACAGTTATGATGGCATTTCCAGAAGTTGGAATGTAGCCAATAATGCTCTTTATTTGAAATCCATTGCCGACAACAAACTTCCGAATGAAACCGAAATTCTTTCCGTTACTGATCGCTACAACGAATATATTATGACAGGTCTACGAACCATTTGGGGTGTTTCTTTAGACAGAATTCAAAACGAATTTGGACAAGATTATTTGGATTATTTATCAAAACAAGCACAGAAATTCTTAACCGACGATTTGCTTTTTATTGAAAACAACATCTTAAAACCAACTAAAAAAGGAAAGTTTTTGACTGATGGAATTGCATCAGACTTATTTTATCTAAATTTGGAAGAATGAAATTAGCCATGAAGGCACAAAGAAAGCAAATTATGAAACTTTGCGACTTAGCGTCTTTGCGGCATAAAAACCTAATTTGTGTTAGCAAAAATCAACAACTTCGAAATCGATTTATCAAAACCCATTGATATTTCTATCCCTTTATCGAACACTGAGGAAAATCCGATTGCGTGGTATATTGAGAAGCCTGAAATAAAACCCGTTGTTTTTGGCGATTGGACAGGAAGTGTAAAAGAAGGAGCTTCAACAAATTTTAATAATATCCAGTTTAATCCGCATGGACATGGCACGCACACGGAATGTCTGGGGCATATCACCAAAGAATTTTACAGCATCAATCAATGCTTGAAGCAGTTTTTCTTTTTAGCTGAATTGATTTCTATTGAACCAGAAATTCAAGGAGAAAATGCTGTAATTACTAAAAACCAGCTTGAGCCACTTTTAAACGGAAAAACTCCAGAAGCTTTAATTATTAGAACGCTTCCAAATTTGGCAAACAAAAAACATCAAAATTATTCGAATACGAATCCGCCTTATTTGTCTGAAGAAGCGGCGATTTTCATTCGCGAAAACGGAATTCAGCATTTACTAATTGATTTACCAAGCGTAGACAAAGAGCATGACGAAGGAAAATTATTGGCTCACAAAGCATTCTGGAATGTAAAAGATGTGACTAATTTGAATGCTGACGCACGATTGAATTGTACGATTACCGAAATGATTTTTGTGGCTGATGCCATTTTAGACGGAAGTTATTTTTTGAATTTACAAATTGCCTCTTTTGAAAACGATGCGAGTCCCAGTAAACCCATACTATTTAAGATTGCAGATTTTTGATTGCAGATTACAGATTTAAAAATTTTAATAATCAACTATCAAATGATTACTATATCAACTGACAAAAACAAACTTGATGTTCCGTTTATTCATAATTTTCTAAAGGATATTTATTGGGCAGCGGGTCGTACAATAGAAGAAGTGCAAATAACAATTGAACATTCTTTTTGTTTTGGAATTTATCTTGATGGCAAGCAAATCGGTTTTGCACGTGTTATTACTGACTATGTAGTTTTTGCGTATATGATGGATGTTTTTATTGACGAAAAACACAGAGGAAATAGCTATTCTTCTATTCTGATTAATGCCATGATGAACGAACCACAACTAAAACAGATTAAAATTTGGAGATTAGCCACAACCGATGCGCATTTTTTATATCAAAAATTCGGTTTTAATTCATTGGCACATCCGGAAAAATTAATGGAGAAAATTATTATATAAAATAGACTTCTTTAGTACTCCAAGTAAAAACCTTAATTTGGATAAATTCGTAAATAGAATTACAGGATTTTTAGAAAATAAACATTTATTAAAGTATTGATAAAATCGATAGAAAACACTACTCAAAAGTGCTAGCTTTTTTATCTTTACACAAAATTATAGACAATGAACATTCAGCATATCAACAACAGCATCGAAACCCAAAAAAGCGTTCTATTACAGCATCCGCTTTATAACAAGGTAAAAACTATTGAAGACTTACATACTTTTTTAGAAAGTCATGTGTATGCCGTTTGGGATTTTATGTCTTTATTAAAAGCATTGCAATCCAGGTTAACCTGTACTACCACTCCGTGGTTTGCTACCCAAAACCCAGAAACCCGATATTTAATTAACGAAATTGTTCTAGCCGAAGAAACTGATTTGACTCTTGATGGAAAACGTCAAAGTCATTTTGAAATGTATCTGGAAGCTATGGAAGCTTGCGGAGCTGATGTTAGTAAAATCAATAGTTTTTTATCTGAGGTTCAATCTTTGCAAAACATATTTGTTGCTATTAAAACGAGTGATTTACACCCGAATATTAAAGCTTTTTTAGATTTTACTTTTCGAGTTATTGAGGAAGGAAAACCGCATGAAATTGCTGCAGCATTTACCTTTGGCAGAGAAGATTTAATCCCGAGTATGTTTCATGCTATTTTGAACAATTTTCAAGAACAATTTCCAGAAACTGATTTAAGTAAATTGATTTATTATTTCGAAAGACACATTGAATTAGATGCTGATGAGCACGGTCCAATGGCGATGCAAATGATTACTGAACTTTGCGGAGAAGAGGCTCAAAAGTGGAAAGAAGTAGAGGAAGTATCTATTATTGCTTTAGAAAAAAGAATCGAACTATGGAATGCTATCGAGGAAATTATTACCATGAAAGTGGAAATGGTTTAAAAAATAATCCAAGATTATAGAAAAAACGTAACTACTATTATAACTCAATTTCATATCCATGAGAACGACATTAAAAGTAGTAGTTGCGTTTTTTACTTTTGCAATAACCACAAGTTGTAGCAGCGAAAATCCCAATATAGAATCTATTACACCTCCACCACCAATTACCGATTCCTCGCTACAACTCCCAACACGATCTGAAACTATAAATTACTTGGCTCTGGGCGATAGTTACACCATTGGTCAAAGTGTTTGTGAGACTTGCAGATTTCCTGAACAACTCAAACAGTCTTTAAAAAACATAAATCTTCAAAACAATTTTTCTCTTGAAATAATTGCCCGAACAGGCTGGACAACAACTAATTTAATTAATGCTATTGAGCAACAAAAACCAAATAATAACTATGATTTGGTTACCTTATTAATTGGAGTAAATAATCAATATCAAGGAATCAATTTTAGTGTATACGAAAAAGAATTTCCTGAATTAGTAACCAAAGCCATTAGCCTTGCCAAAGGCGATAAAGCCAAATTGATTGTAGTTTCTATACCGGATTATGCTTATACTCCTTTTGGACAAAGTTTTGGAAATCCAACTTCCATCTCAACTGAAATTGATCGTTATAATGCGTTTGCAAAATCGTATTGCGAAATCAATTCAATACTTTTCATTAACATCACTGATATTACCCGTCAAGGATTAAACACACCTAATTTAGTTGCTAATGATGGATTGCATCCTTCGCAAAATGCTTATACGCTTTTTACTGAAAGATTATTACCTAAAGCGGTTGCTATTTTAAAGGAATAGGCTGAAATTTTAAACATAAAAAAACCTCAAAATAGGCAAATGCTATTTTGAGGTTTTATATTTCGATTTGATATGATTTTAACTCTCAGGAGCTAATTCTAATTCAAGACCTTCTAAGTCTACGGTAATTGGAATTTGACAACCCAAACGGCTATTTGATTTTACATAAAAAGCTTCCGAAAGCATGGCTTCTTCATCTTCTCCCATTTCTGGCAAACCTACATCATTTAAAACATAACATTGACAAGAAGCACACATAGCCATTCCTCCGCAAGTACCTTCAACAGGCAACTCATAAGCTTTACAAAGTTCCATGATATTCATGGCCATATCTGTAGGAGCTTGTAATTCATGAATGACTCCTTCTCTATCTTTAACTTTTATTAATACATCCATTTTTACTATTTGGAAATTGATTGATTTAACAATATAACAGTTTTAGCAAGTCATCTCTTTAAGACAAACATTAGCTTGTTTTACAAGATATTTACAACAGTTTCTATTTGCGGAGCATACTTTTTAATAGTAGTCTCAACTCCTGCTTTTAGTGTCATTTGGTTCACACTACAATTAGTACACGCTCCTTCCAGACGCACTTTTACATGTTTATCGTCTTCAATAGAAATAAGGCTGATGTTACCGCCATCCGACTCTAAGAAAGGTCTGATTTCAGTTAGCGCTTTTTCAACTTCAATTGTTAATTCTTCTGTTGTCATTTTGTTCTATTAAATTATTTTTTTACTGCTGAACAACCAGCCATAGTAGTAATTTTTATTGCCTCTGTTGCAGGCAAACTTTCATTTCTGCTTACCGTTTCCTGAACTACATTACGTGTTATGTTTTCGAAAACAGTTTCTATTACTGAACCAGTTTGCAATGCCGCTGGGCGACCGTAATCTCCTGCTTCACGAATAGATTGCACAATTGGAACTTCTCCTAAAAATGGCACAGCCAAATCTTCGGCTAAGTTCTTAGCTCCTTCCTGACCAAAAATATAATATTTATTGTTAGGCAACTCTTCAGGTGTAAAGTAAGCCATATTTTCTATGATTCCAAGTACAGGAACATTGATTGCTTCCGACATGAACATGGCAACTCCTTTTTTGGCATCAGCCAAAGCCACAGCCTGAGGTGTACTCACCACTACTGCTCCAGTAACTGGAAGTGATTGCATGATAGAAAGATGAATATCTCCAGTTCCTGGAGGTAAATCGATTAGCATAAAGTCTAATTCTCCCCAATCAGCATCAAAAATCATTTGATTAAGTGCTTTAGAAGCCATTGGTCCTCTCCAGATCACAGCTTGATTTGGCGATGTAAAAAATCCAATCGAAAGCATTTTTACTTCATAACTTTCAATAGGTTTCATTTTTGATTTTCCGTCAACAAGAATCGAAATGGGTTTCTCGTTTTCAACATCAAACATAATTGGCATAGATGGTCCGTAAATATCAGCATCAAGAACACCAACACTGAATCCCATTTTAGCTAATGAAACGGCTAAATTAGCTGTAACTGTAGATTTTCCTACTCCTCCTTTTCCAGAAGCTACAGCAATAATATTTTTAATTCCAGGAATTGCTTTTCCTTTAATTTCTGGCTTTTCCGGAGCTTCCACTTTTATATTAACTTTAATCTTAGCTTCGGCAGCGACTTTTTCCTGAATTGTTTTTTTGATATCGTCTTCGGCACGTTTTTTAATGTGCATCGCTGGTGTATGCAAAACTAAATCTACTACTACCTCATCTCCAAAAGTGATTACATTAGTAACGGCTCCACTTTCTACCATATTTTTTCCTTCTCCCGCTATAGTAATTGTTTCTAAGGCTTTAAGAATTTCTTTTCTATCTAATTTCATTACTAAGTATACTATTTTTCAATTGCTATTTTTCAGTCTAAAAACATTTTTATTTTAAACTGATTTAAGATTGCAAAGATAATAGATTAAGTTCTTAATTTAAAGGTTTTAAATTGTATTTATTAATGGTCGAATTAGTTCTAACTATAAAGGGCTTAGATGTGATTTTTACGAACTAATTTTCAGAATTAATTTGCTGTGGATTCCAAAAATGGGTATCGAAATCTACAATTTGATTGTCCACTACTTTTATGCCTTCGCTTTCCAGTAGTTGCTGCATTAAATTAGTTCCGTCAAAATGAAATTTTCCAGTAAGCAAACCTTTTCTATTCACTACCCGGTGGGCAGGAACATCTTCCATAGCGTGTGAAGCATTCATTGCCCAACCCACCATTCTTGCTGATCGGGCGGTGCCCAGAAACTTGGCGATAGCTCCATAAGAAGTCACTCTACCATACGGGATTTGCTTTGCAACCTCATAAACTTTTTCGAAAAAATTAGGTTCAACCTGATCTGCTTTCATTCTTTTATCATTTTATTGTATTCCTGCGGAACTACTCCTGTAATTTCTTTAAAACTAATTAAAAAAAGATTACAAGATGAAAATCCTATTTTTTTAGACAAACACATTAAAGCATTTGATTTCAAAAAACCCGCTTCAATCAAACAAATAGCATCATAAATTCGGACTGTTTTTTTAAATTCAAAGAAATTTACATTCGAATGGTATTTAAAAATATAAATTAAATGACTTTTAGGAATGCCTAAAATAATTGCAAAATCCCTCATACAAACCGATGATTTTCTAAAATAAAACTGTTTCAGCGCCATCCTTTCTATCTCATGAATGTAACTCACCAGATTAGCATCCATTCGCTCTTTTAATTTTAAATCCTGACAATTTTCAACTAAAACTGAATCAGAAACAATCCAAAAATCTTCAAAAACCAATTCAAAATATTCTTTTTTTTCTTTATGGTTTATTGTAATCCCAGCATGTAAATCCACCGGAGTCAGTAAAATTTTAAAATACAAAATACAACTTAGAATTGCTGCAACCCAAAAATAACTTGTCCCATCAGAATATCCCGCTATATAAATATCTAAAAAAAGAGTAATCAACAAACGTGAAATACACAAGCAGCAGAGAACAAAGAAAAAGATAGTCCAATTTCGAATTAATCCTTTTTGCTTATCTACTATTGCTACTGTAGATTGCCTGGACCAAAGTTTATTTTTTAACTCCAGATAACTAAGAATCAAATAATAACTAGCAATTGCAGCAAACAAAAAATAAACAATGATATGCAAAGAAATGGCATATTTCCGAATCAAGAGATTGGTAAAACCAAATAAAATGGGAGGTATAAAATAAAGAAAATCCTCTTTAATAAAATGCTTTCTATTTGCTATTAAATTTCTAAAATACAAATAAATACAAGGAAAAATCAAACAGCCAAAAGAGCGAAGAGTAATCATTACATCTTCATTAATTCTAAAAGGAATCAAAATATGAATCCCATTAAAAAGATATCGAGACGCTGAAAAAAAAAATAAAATTAGAAGATAAGAATTAACTTTCCTATTAGACCTGTACTGAGTAACTACAACAGAAAATGTCAGGAATCCCAACAAACCGGTTACAAAATATACAAGACTTAAATACATAATTGGTCAAAATTACTATTGCAAAAATTAAATATATACAATTATCCAACTTTACCACCAGACCAGAAAATATTTTCGACATACGATCTTAAAAAGACGTTATTTGGAGATAATTCATACTATTTTAAATAGACAAATTCTTGCATTACAATTTTATAGCAATCAAGTAATTAACGCAAATAATATTCCAAAATATTGATTAGCGTAATTACCGAAACAATGCCCGTAATACAACCAATAATAACATTCATATTTCTAAGAAGATAATCGGCCTTTTTTTCTATTTTTTGAAAAAAGGCAATATAGAAGTAAAAAACAAGAATAGAGCCTAAAACAGCTCCACTTACAAAGGTAAAAACCGAAGTACTATCAAAAGAAAAGACAGCATAGGAATACAATGAAATACTCACAAAAACATAATACGGAATAGGAAAAAAATTCAGCGCTGACAATAGCATCCCTAGAAAAAAACGTTTCTTTTTACTGTACTGTTTAATTTTAGGCTGCTTAATTTTAGGCTGTTTAGCAATCCATAAAAAATACACCGTCAATGTTCCAAAAATTCCAAATCCTACTTCTCGCAATAATAAAATAATATCTGGACGCGCATTAATAATTCGTGCAAACAAAACCGCCAGATAGACTTGAATAAAAATAACCAGTACCGCTCCTGTTACAAACCAAAAAGCATTGCGTCTTCCTTCTTTCATGCCTACTTTAGCAGCAGTCATGTTAAGCAAACCTGGAGGAGTAATTCCTATAAAGGCTGAAATAAAACCAGAAAGCAAGGATATAATTAAATTCATAAGCCTATTTTATAGGAAAACCTAAAAATTCGTTTTAAAAGCAGTACAATTAATCTTTAATTTTAAAACGAATATAAGTGATTGCTTTGTTAATTTCTAAATATTGTTTTTCGTAAAAAGTTTGAAAAGCAGTCACTTCCTCTGGGCTTCCTTCGTTTACATAAACATTATGATTGGCATACAAAACCTCATGACCTTCTCCGTGCAGCAATCCTAAGGTATAACCGTGCATAAATTCGCTATCGGTTTTAAGGTTGACAACACCGTCTTTTTTGAGGATTTTTTTATACAATTGTAAAAACTCTGAATTGGTCATTCTGTGTTTTGTACGCTTGTATTTAATTTGAGGATCTGGAAAAGTAATCCAAATTTCATCTACTTCATTTTCGGCAAAAATATGATTGATCAATTCGATTTGAGTACGAATAAAAGCCACATTGTTCAATCCCGTTTCTACAGCTGTTTTAGCGCCTCGCCAAAAACGAGCTCCTTTGATATCGATTCCAACAAAATTTTTATTAGGATATCTTTCGGCTAAACCAACAGAATATTCGCCTTTTCCACAACCTAATTCCAATACTAAAGGATTGTCATTTTTAAAGAAATCAGTATTCCATTTCCCTCTTAAAGGAAATAAATTACTTACTACCTCTTCTCTTGTTGGTTGAAAAACGTTATTGAATGTTTCGTTCTCCTTAAATCGCTTTAATTTATTTTTACTTCCCACTGTTTTTTAAATATTTGCGCAAAATTAAGCAAATATATAAGACCGATGGTAAGCTTTTACAAAATAAAAGTGCTTGTTTTTTTTAATAACTTAAAAATCTAAAACAACTATTCAGCACATTCGATAGGAAACAGCGTTTCATCATGTTGTGATAAATCCAATCCGATAACTTCATTTTCTTCTGAAACACGCATCGGAATAATTCTATTAGTAATTTTAAACAGAAAATAAGCTCCAAAAAAAGTATAAATAGAAACCAATAATAAGGCTGTCATGTGATGTCCAAAAACACCCCAACCTCCGTGTAACAAACTAGCATCTTCTCCATGAGCAAAAATAGCCGTCAAAATCATTCCCATAATTCCGCCTACACCATGACAAGCAAAAACGTCTAATGTATCGTCAATTCCTTTTAAATATTTAGAATATACTACTAAATTAGAAACTAAAGCGGCAACAAAACCAAAAAACATACTTTCAGGAACCGTAACAAAACCAGCAGCTGGCGTAATAGATACTAATCCTACCACTGCCCCAATACAAGCACCAAGAGCAGAAACTTTTCTACCATTTATTCTGTCAAAAAAGATCCAGGTTAACATAGCTGCTGCAGAAGCGGTAGTAGTTGTTCCAAAAGCCATAGCTGCAACACCATTCGCTTCCATAGAAGAACCCGCATTAAAACCAATCCATCCAAACCAAAGCATTCCAGTTCCTAATAAAACAAACGGAATATTTGTAGGTACATGATTGCTGTTTTTTCTTTTCCCTAAAACAAGCACACCTGCTAATGCTGCAAATCCAGCACTCATGTGTACTACTGTTCCACCAGCAAAATCCTTAACCCCAAAGAATGAACCTAAAATTCCTGTTGGATACCAAACCGCATGACACAAAGGAGAATAAATAAAGATGCTAAACAAACAGATAAAAAGTAAATACGAAATAAAACGAACACGCTCAGCAAATGAACCTGTAATAATAGCTGGAGCAATAACTGCAAATTTCATTTGGAACAAAGCAAAAAGCATAAACGGAACTGTCTTTGCAATATCTTTATGAGGCAAAACACCCACATAATCCATAAAAGTAAAAGTAGCTGGACTACCCACAAAACTATAAAAACCATCTCCAATCTGAACTCCTAATGGTTCTCCAAAAGCCAGACTAAATCCAACCACAACCCATATTAAAGTAACCACACCCATACAAATAAAGCTTTGTAACATAGTCGAAATTACGTTTTTCTTGCCCACCATTCCTCCGTAGAAGAAAGCCAAACCAGGAGTCATAATCAAAACCAAACAACAGGAAGTAAGCATCCAGGCAACATCAGCAGGAACAATTTGGTCAATAGTTCCAAATTGAGAATGTACATTCTTAGGTTCCAAAGGCACTTCCCAGAAAAGTCCTGAAATACAAACAATACTAATAACTACAAAAGAAATGATCCAGCGTTTCTCAATTTTCATATTTTCTTACTTTAACCCATTAAATTGTGGGGGCAAATTTAAAAATAATTTACATTTGAGCCTAAATAGTATGTAAAATAAGAAACTCCACAACAAACTACCCCGTTTCAACTCTCCTAATAAAATTTTATTGCAAAAAATTATCAATTTTGACGATTTTAACTCTTTTCAATGAGAAAAATATTTTTTGAAAATTTAGAAAAACTTAACAAAAAAGTGCTTAACACCCAAAATATGAAAAAAAAGTTGTAAATTTTCATAGTGCTAAAAAGTGTTTATTGTCTTTTATTTCACTCTACTAAATCCAAAACAGTCACTGCATGAAAAAAATATTTTTTGCCTTTTCCATTATCGTTTTGTTTACGTTGTCATGCAAAAATAAATCGGCTAAAGATCAAGTTATCAAACCTACAGCTGCAGTTGAAGCCTATCAAAGTACATTTGACAGTACGGCTGTAGATTCTTTTTTTAAAACGCATCCTTTATTACAAAAATACGAGTCAGATGTAAAACAATTGTATCGAAAACACCAATACCACTATGTATGGTTTGATAAAAAAGGAATTAACGAATTTGCTAATCTTTTATACGATAAAACCAATCATTTAGAAGACGAAGGCGTTGCAATCAATGTTCCATATAAAGACAAATTAGACAAAATTCATACTAATTTAAGTGGAAATCAAAAACCGAATACCGAAACTGAACTCTTGCATTCTTCTTTGTATTTTTTCTACGCTATGAATGTGTATCATGGTTTAGACACCGAAAAATCAAATGAAATAGAATGGTATATTCCCCGAAAAAAACAATCATACATTAGTTATCTGGATTCGCTTTTGGCCAATCCTTCGTTAATTAACAAAGAAGAAAAAAACCTTTTTAGCCAATATTTTTTACTCAAAAAAGCACTCCGAAAATACCGCCAAATCCAGAAGAAAGACAAATGGAATGCTATCACCACAGATTCTGCCTTTACCTCTTATAAAATTGGCGATAGCGCAACTGCCATAGCACAAATAAGAGAACGCTTGTTTCTTACGGATGACATCAAATCCGATTCTAAAAGTGCTGTTTATGACAAAGAGTTATCCAAAGGAATTTTGAATTACAAACTAAGACGAGGCTATCTTTCTAACAGTACTATTTCAAAAGAATTAATCAAAGATTTGAATGTTCCCATCAGCGAACGCATTAAAACCATCATGATTAATATGGAACGCTGCCGATGGGTTTCCAGCGATATTCCAAAATCAAAAGAAGTAATTGCCATAAACATTCCTTCTTTTCAATTGTCTTATTTCAAAAATCAGGAAGTGGTCTTACGATCAAAAGTTGTTGTGGGTAAAACAATGAATAAAACCGTAATTTTTAGTGCTCCCATGCAATACATTGTTTTTAGTCCGTATTGGAATGTACCTACCAGCATTAAGAAAAACGAAATTCTTCCAGCCATAGCTAAAAACCCCAATTATTTAGCCCAACACAACATGGAATGGAACGGCAACAACATCAGACAAAAACCCGGACCTAAAAACTCCCTTGGATTAATCAAATTTTTATTCCCCAATTCAAATCATATTTACCTGCACGACACGCCTTCTAAAAGTCTTTTTGAAAGAGAAACCAGAGCCTTTAGTCATGGTTGCATTCGTGTGGCAAAGCCAAAAGAATTAGCCATCGAAATCCTAAAAGATGATCCTAAATGGACTCCCGAAAAAATTGAAGCAGCCATGAATAGCGGCAAGGAAACCTGGCACACGCTCAAAAACAAAATCCCTGTTTATATTGGTTATTTTACCGCCTGGGTAGATAATGACGGCACCATTCATTTTTACAATGATATCTACAAAAGAGATGAATTATTAGCTAATTTATTATTCAAGCAATAATTTAAAATTTCAGCATAAAAAAAGACAGCTACTTTTAAAGTAACTGTCTTTTGTATTTTATACCTAAACGGAAGTATTTAATATGTTTTTTGTTTTTCAAATGTAGTTTCCAGTGTTTTCTTGATTTTTGCAAGCGCACCTCTAAATGCTTTTTCAACCGTATCAGCGTGTTCTGTAACTACAATAGGTTGTAATTTTGCAGGACGCACTTCAATTAAGCAACGTTTATCGTCAGTTCCAAATTTAGTACTGTTTTCGTCCCCAACATGCACTTCAATACGGGTAATCTTTTCTTCAAAACGCGCCAAAGCGGTTTCTAATTCGCTAGCAAAATAAGCTTCTGCTCTCTCGTGTCCTTCTACGTTTTTGTCTGTATTAAATTGAATTTTCATAGTCTGCTTTGTTTATTATTATTTCCCTAAATTAACCAACCACAATTTAAAAAGCGAATGAATTAGTAAAATATTATGATATAAAACAGTCTTTCTAACTTTACATTTACTAAAATTCTTTAAGAACAAATTGAGATAAGAATTAATTCTTCTTTAATGTGAGAATTAAAAAATATTATTTAACCCAGTTCAGACTGAAGATTATCTAAATTATTTTTATGTTTAATAATGTTTTTTCTAATAATTTTACATGCTTCATCGTTGAAAGGCTTTCCTCCTTTTTTATCTTCAAAATATTGAATCCCTGTCCCTTCTTCTGTTTTTAGTTCTGCATGAGCAAAATCATTACGAACTTTTATAACTTCTTTTTCATATTCGTTTAAAATGTTTAACACATCACCTTTCGGTAAATTTCTTATTAGAGCTCTCCATCTATGTGTAGAGCCAATTTTTAATAATATATCGTCAATTTCTTTAACAGATTCTATATTTGAATTAAAATCTAAATTTGACTTTTTATATTTATCCTTAATCAGATTCAAAATATCTTCAGTTTCCCCTCGAGAAATTACAGTTTTTAAAATATTATGAAATTCCACATCTAAACTACTAGTTTCATTCATAATCATACCTCGCATAGCAACAATATGTTGAAATTTCTTGATTGTTTGGTTAATCACTTCTATAATTTCATTTTCTAATTCTTTATAATCACCTCCTGTTAATTGATAAAAAGTTATACGATTATTACTAAAAAGCTTTATTTCTTTTACATTATTATTTGCTGAATAGAAAAATATTTCTGTGAAATTATGTTGGCTATCTCGAATAAAATCAATTACTTGATTACCGAAAGTTCCTTCATTTAAGGAGTAATCAGTTATAATTATATCAAATTCTTTTTGGGCAGAAAACTTTTCCTTAAACTCATTAAAATCTTCTGCTTCAATTATATTACAATTAAAGTACTGATCTAAAAGAAATTCTTTTGTCTCATTAATTATTCTTTGAAAAGGACGCTCTTTAATTCTGTCATCAACCCATAAAATATCGTAATTTAACTTCATAATGGAAATGTTATTATAAATTCAACTCCTTTTTCAAAATCATTATTAATAGTTATTGATGCTCCTAATTTTTTCAATGTTTCTTTTGTTTGATATAAACCAATCCCTGAACCATTTGTCTTAGTGTAACCAAAGTCAAATACTTTATCCTTAATTTCATTTGGAATTCCATCTCCATCATCTTTAAAATATAGAATGAAATCTGATTTAGTTTTGGTCCATTTAATAAATATATTTTTTGAATTGGCTTTTTTTGAATTACTAAATAAATTATCAAACAAAACAGTTATTTCTAACGGCCTAAATTTGGTTTTATATACTATATTTTCTATCGGTTCAAATTCTACATTAATTGGTCTTTTTTGATGAATAAATGAATTAATTGGAATATAATTATTTACTACATAATCATATGAAAACTGAACAATATCTTCCGTTATTCTTTCACTTTCCATACTAAAACCTGCATTTGTTACAAATCTTGATGCACTTAATATTTTTTTGACTTCCAAATTAATGTTCAGAACTTCTTCAATTAACTTGTCTTTTGATAAATTACTATTTATTGATTTTATCAATTCATCAAGACTAAAAGTTATATTTCCAGCTGTATGAACTATTTGATGTTGCAACGTTAATAAATCATCTTTATCTCTATTATTTATTGAATTATCAAATAATTTTCTAGAAATTTCTTCATTTAATTCTTTAGAAATTTTTTCATTTTCTATAAGTTTTTCAAATGCTTCTGCTTCTGCTTCGTCTTTTACTTTACGAAGTTCATCAATTTTCTTTTCTGCTTTCTTAATTGTACTAATAACTTCTTCTTTATTAAAAGAATCAGTTTTTATTTGTTCGGTAAGATTACTTAAAACTGTGTTTATAGAGTTTTCAGATTTTTTATTTAAAATACTTAGGATTTCATCTGAAACCTCGAACCTTATAACATTTTTAGAATTTGTTAAACCATTCAATAACTTCCTTAAGTTATCATTAATATCATTAATCTTTTCATTTTCTTGTCCTTTGTTTTTTATAAAAACATTGTCAAAATTGATGAATTCTTCTGGAGAAAGTGAATTCCCCCAATCGGTAATTTCAATTGTATATTTTTCGAGTTTTTTTAACGTTTCATAAAACCAATTTTCTAAATCTAAATAAGTTTGAGTTTTTATTAATCCATCGCCTCTACTAGAGGTTTCACGAAGATTATTGTTTGTACCTTCTATTGATATATAACCTATTACCTCACGTGTCCCTAAATACCTACTATGCCCTTGAGCTTTCCTATTATCCATTTTTAATGGATCATTTCCTCTTTCTCCATAAGGAAAAATTCTTAACCCATTTTTGTAGACAAAAATGTGTCCATATTCAACAGGCTGTAACCCCATTCTTCTGCTAAAAGTTAATTTTGCAGATAGATTTAAATAGTAAATTGAAAAATTAAGATCTTTAAAATTTTGAAATGGATTTTCTTCAGTTACTGAATATACCATTTTACCCGCTTCAAATAATGTTGTAATTATTTCTGAGTCATAAACTTTAGACTCAATGTAAGAAGTTTTTATACCTAAAGCATCAAAAATAAGGTTTTGGATTTCTCCATTTACAATCTTTATATATTTGACTAAATTTTGATCAATTGGACTTTTAGGATGATTAACTTGTCTCTTATTTTTTAGAATCTGTTCATTATCGTTTTGAAGTTCTTCTTTAACTTTTAATATGATATTAAAAGAATCATTTTCATTAATTGTATTAGGATTTATTAATCTTGAAAGTGCATCTTTTAATTGAAGAAACTTATCTCTACTCCATTTGCTTTTTAAATTAGTAATTTCAAGAACAGTTCCGTGATCAATATCATAATTACTTTCCTCAATAGTTTCTTGTAATACTGTTATATTTACGAATTCATCTTTAATATCTCCTTCAAATTTATTCCAATCAGTTATTAAAACTTCAACTTTGGGATTTGTTTCTTCTTTTATAGTTTCTAAATAAAGATTACTACCAAGTCTATCACAAGAAAAACGACCAATCCCTTTTGCACCTGCGTACGCTCTTTTTACTTTAATTTTATCACGATAATCATAACTATCTTCCTCTGTACCTTCAATCTTTGCCGAATATGCTACAAACAACCATTTATTTATAAGGTCGTCATAATTCATTCCTTTACCATTATCTTTTATGATTATCTTAGCTCTCCTAGAATAAATATTTTCAAATATAATTTCAACTTTTGTTGCATGAGCATCATAAGCATTTTTAACTAATTCAAAAACGGCAATAAAATCATCATTGATTAAATCACTCCCTATAATATTCTTTAAAGCAGAACTAACTTTGAATGATAATGGATTTTGCATTTTAAATAAGTTGTTTTAAAATCAATCCACTTTGTTCACTAAAAAGCGGTGGAATTGCATTTCCTATTTGAGTGTATCTTGGTACTTCTTGAGTTCTTAATTTTCCTCCTGTTGTATATTTTCCTTGAAATTGATACCAATCAGGAAAAGATTGAATACGTGCATATTCTCGAACTGTCAGAATTCTTGGTTCTGAATAATGTATATAATCATCTGGAAGAGTTGTGATTGTTGGAGTTTTATCCAACCCATTCAAAGGAATCACGGTACGTTTCTTAATGCCATATTTTTCTTGAATAGCTTTACTAACATTGAAATTTCTTCTATCGACGGTTTCATCCAATATTAATTTGAATCTGTCTATAATTGCACTGGAATGTTTAGGAAAACGATGACTGTCAGCAATTTTATTATCAACACCTTCACGCATTAACTTTTGATAATTCCCTTTTTCCTTCCCATAAATCCCTGATTGAAAACTTGGATAATCTGGTGTTTCCTTTAATCCATTTTTCTTAAATAAATCAGAGATAGCATCTTGAAGATTGGTTTTAACATTTAATCCTTTTTGTTTCAAAAAATCAAATCGATTCTCTTTTAAAGAATTAAAAAAACTTTCTGCTTTTTCTTGAGAAGCATTTTCTAAACTCTTTTTTATCCCAACTAGAATAAAACGGGTTCTTTTTTGAGGAACTCCATAATCACCAAAATTCACTAATTGCCCTTTTACATAATAACCTGCTTCATCTAGTTTTTGAGTTACTTGTGAAGAATAAGCAATTCCTTTTTCTTTATTTTTCTTGAACTCCATTGTAAAACCTCTTACATTTTCGAAAAAAATAATTTTAGGCTCTACAATCTTAACAAAATTAATATAGGAGTTAATTAAATCATTTCTTAAGTCAAACTCATTACGCTTTCCTGCCATCGAAAAGCCCTGACAAGGCGGCCCACCCGCAATCATCGTCACTTTCCCTTTGAGTTTTTCTAAATTAGATTTGTAATTTTCAAGTACCTCATTTATTTCATGGGCCCCTTTTGGTAACCATTTTGGCCAATCAAAATGATTTTTATTTTTTATTAAATTATAATCAAGTGTTTTAAAAGCATCCGAACTTTTCTCAATTGCAAAAATACCTTTCCATCCAGCTTGATGTAAACCAAGTGAAAGTCCGCCACATCCAGCAAAAAGATCTATGTATGTAAACTTATTTTTCATAAATTGTATAAAGTATTCAAATTTATTAATAAAAAAAATATTATCCTGGATTTAATTTTAAAAACTTCAAATTAAATAAACAATATTTTACCTACAGTTATTTAAAACGAAAACCGTCAATCTCTCGACTGACGGTTTGAAATGTTGTTATAAAAAAGTAACGTTATAAT